>JARKQH010000205.1 GCA_029974925.1 Verrucomicrobiota bacterium | reverse complement strand
GCTTCCCGCGTCCTGCGACGCCGCTTTCCTTGGGGGCCGGTGGCGAGCTGCGCCCTTAAGCGTCCGCTTTTGCCAGCGCTTCGCTATGCGCCTGAATTTTCCGGATGGCCTCGATGATATGGTCAAGGTTGCCGCGGTCGGCCAGCAACAGGTTTTGCGTAAAGGCCACGGTCGTTTCGCAGACCTGCTTGTTTCCCTTGAGCTCCTGGAAACTGTCCCGATAGGCTTTGAGGCGCTGGGCGCTCCACAAGCGTTTGAAGCCGCGTGAGGCAATTGCCTCGTCCAGCAGGCCGTCGTAGTATTGCTCGCGATAGATTCCCCCGCAGGGAACCCCCTCGGCGCCCATCGCCCGGCAGAACTTGTCGCGCGACAACCCATGGAAATGGGCCGGGTCATAGCGCACGGGATAGAGGTGCCACACCGCCTGACTGTTTTCCGGCAGGCGGACGGGGGTGATTCCGGGGATGGCCTTTAGGTTGGCGGTCAGATAGTCGGCGTTGGCCCGGCGGACGGCGGTTTCCCTGACCAGCTTGTCCAACTGCTGCATGAGGATGACCGCCTGGAGCTGGGTCATGCGGTAGTTCTCGCCGCGCGTAAAGCTGCCGCTGCCCTTGTTGGTGCCATGGGCGCGGCCGCAGTTGTGGAAGGAGTTGCATTTGTCAACCAGCTCCTCGCGCATGCCGGTGATGGCGCCGCCCTCGCCCGAAGGCAGGTGCTTGGATTCCTGGAAACTGAAACAGCCCAGGTCGCCCAGGGTGCCGCACTTGCGGCCGTGGTACTCCGCCAGCCACGCCTGGCAGGCATCTTCGACCACCGCCAGCCCGTGTTTCCGCGCGACGGCGTTGATCGCGTCCATCTCGCAAGGCATGCCGAAGATGTGCACCGGCATCAGCGCCCGCGTCCGCTCCGTGATGCGGCTTTCGATGGTCGCCGGATTGATCGTCAGGGTCGCGGGGTCGGTGTCGGCAAACACCGGCAGCGCCTTCCGGTTCAGAATGGCGTTATAGCTGGCAATGAACGTGTAGGGCGACACAATCACCTCGTCGCCGGCATCCACGTCCATCACGTGCAGGCTGACAATCAAGGCGGTGGTGCCGCTGGCGGTCGCCAGGCAGCTTTTGGCGCCCAGCAATTGCGCGTAGGCTTTCTCGAACTCCGCCACCCGCTCGGCGGAGCCGCGGAACCAGCGGCAGCTTCGCAGCACCTTGAGCACCTCGGGCTCCCAGTCCTCCCGCCACTGGGGCCAGCTTGTCCAACCCCCTTTATGGACCGGCGTGCCGCCCAACAAGGCGGGCTTGTTCGCCTCGGCGCCAAAGACCCGTGGAGCCCCGCCCGATCCCAACCAGCTCAAGGCGAGGGAGCCCGCGGCCGCCGTCCGGATGAAACCGCGTCGTGTGAAAGAGTCTTTCATGGATGGATGTTCTTTTTCTGGTTGCGTTTGTCACTGAAGCCTTGCTGCGCTGCCAAAAATGGATGCGGTTCGGCTTTTGTCACCTTAGAATACCCCCCTCCGCCAGCGGCGACAACGTTAATCTGCCAACCCATTGATCTGCCGGTCGCGTTTCCGCGCCGGTCTGTTGACCGGTCGCCGGCGGGGGGCTTCATCGTCCTGGCCGGCCGCGCTCAGCCCTTTGCTTGCACCTTCCGATTGAACGCCACGGCGTCGGCGTATTTCACTCCTGAACCGCCGAAAATGTCGAGCGCCGAGCCGATGGTCAGATCAATTTTGCCCCGGCCCACCTCCTGCACCGTCTCGAGGTCGGCCAGGGAGCGGGCGCCGCCGGCGTAAGTGGCTGGCAAGGGCGACCATGCCGCCAGGTTTGAAACCAACTGGAGGTCAATCCCACGGCACAGGCCCTCGACATCCACCGCATGCACGAGGAATTCGCAGCAGTAAGCCGCCAACTGCTCGAGCGTTTCCGGCCCCAAGGCGGTGTCAGTGAAGCGGGTCCACCGGTCGGTCACGACAAGGTACTGGTTGCCCCGGCGGCGGCAGCTCAGGTCCAGAACCAGGCGGTCCTTGCCAACCTGGGCCGACAACTGCCGCAGCCGGTCCCAATCCACCCGGCCTTCGCGGAAAACCCATGAAGTCACAATCACCTTGGCCGCGCCGCATTCAAGCCAGGATTGCGCGTTGCCGGGATGGACGCCGCCGCCCAATTGGAGACCGCCCGGGTACGCAGCCAGGGCGGCGCGCGCGGCGCTCTCGTTGCCCGGCCCCAGCAGAATCACGTGGCCCCCCGTCAGGCCGTCGCGCCGATACAGCTCCGCATACCAGGCGGCCGGCCGCTCGGACACAAAATTGGTCTTAAGGTCGCCGGCGGCGCCGCCGAGGGTGCCGCCGACAATCTGCTTCACCTTGCCTTCATGCAAATCAATACAGGGACGGAACATGGACGCTCCTAGAAACGGTGCACGAGTTTGTCCACCAGGAAGGTGCTCTCGCGCATCGCCTGCTCGCTGAACGGACCAAACCAGCCGGCCACCTTGTGGAACCGCCGGACGAAGTCCGCCTTGTCCCCCTGCTCGACCATTGCGACCAGACTGTTCATGGACTCGATGAACTCCTTGAGCAGGGCACGGCGCTCCGGCGTCGCGAAAATGATCTCGGCGTAAAGGCTGGGATCCTGGGCAAAGAGCCGGCCGACCATCGCCAGCTCGAGCCGGTAAATGGGGCTGGAAAGCTCGAGCGTTCGCAAAATCGGCACACCGCGCGAGCACAGGAACTGGCCGAAGGCAAAGGTGGCAAAGTGACGCAACGATTGGACAATGCCCATGATCTCGTCGTGGTCCTCGGCGGACGTCTCCACCAGGACATTGCCCCAGAGGACCAACTGGTCCAAGACCCACTGGCACTGGTCCGGGTGCCGCCCCGGATTGACCACGACGATTTGCTTGTCCATGGTGGAGGTTGCGGGGCCAAAGAGCGGATGCAATCCCACGACGGGTCCCGCGTGAGCCCGGAGCATCGCGGCCAGCGGCTGGCGCTTCAAACTTGTGATGTCGGCCAGCACACAGCCCGCAGGCAGGTGGGGGCCTATCTGAACCGCCACGTCCGGCGTGACATCAATCGGCACCGCCAGCAGACAGAGGTCTATCCCCGCAGCCAGCGACTGGACTTGAGGCCAATCCTCACGGTCGAGGACGCGGACTTCGTAATCCGACTGCCGGAACCACCGTCCGAAAAAGCGGCCCATGCTGCCCCGCCCGCCAACGATCAACACCCGCGCACCGGGGCGCGCGCCGCGCCGCCCCAGGGTCTCAAGCTGACCGACCCGGGAATGCCGGAGAACCGTGCGGAAAAGGTCTTCGACGTAGTCCGGGTCCAGCCCGGCGGCCGCGGCTTGCGCGCGGCGGGTCGAGATGAGGTTTTCCTCCCGGGCCGGATGGTGGGTGGCGAGGGCATGCTGCTGCTTGAACTGCACCACCTGCTCGACGACCGCGCGGCGGCGGGCGAGCAACTCGACCAGTTGCTGATCAATCGAGTCTATCTGGGCCCGTAATTGGTCCAAGGAGGTGTCCGGCGGGTTCCCCGCCCCGGGCGCATTCTCGTTTGGGTTCATGCAGCGCTTGTTCCGTTTTTCAGTGTTGCCGCATCGTGCCACGAACCGCCGCCCTTAGCAATCGCGCTCCCGCCCCGGTCCCGGAGCGGTTGCGCCGCCCGTCAACCGGACCTGCCCTCAAACAACGCCGGGCTGCGAAAGCAGAGGGCCCGGAGCCGCAGGGGCTCCAAGGGCACGGCGTCATCAATTTTTATGACATTCGCGGCCGGTGAAGCCGTGGTAGGTTGCGTCTGATGCCGACAGACCGACCTAGAACGAGGAAGGCGGTTCGTCACGGCTTGCATTTGAGATTATGATGACGATGGACAAGGCGTCCCGAAAAAGCCGGGGGCAATGGGTGGCGCCGGGCGGTTTGTGCGCGGTGCTCCTCGCCGGGGCACTGGCAGGGGTTGCAACCGGGTGCGGCAAGAAGAGTGCATCAAACAACGTCACGCCATCCACGCCGGCCACCCAGGCGGTGAATGCGGCGGCGGCGCCGGCGGCGCAGCCGGACCTGGACGCCATCACGCGACAACTGCGCCGTTGGATTGTTCGCAATCAACGGCCCCCCCGGGACTTTGAAGATTTCGCCGCAACCGCGAACTTCCCCATTCCGCCTCCACCCGAGGGAAAGCGATATGCCATCAACAGCCAGATGCACGTCATCCTGGTCAACCGCTGAATCGGAGCCTGGTCCCCGCCCCCTTGTTATGAATGTTTGCCAACCGCGCCCAATCGGATCGGTGGTGGAGATTGTCAGTCTGCTGCATCGCAGGCTTCCGGCGGGCGGCGGGATCAAGCCCGCAACGGGTGGGAAAGGTTTGCGGGGCGCGGTCTGCCGGAGGCGGGCGGACGGTTCGCCCTTTCGACGCGGGTTCACGTTGATCGAGCTGCTGGTGGTGATTGCGATTATCGCGATTTTGGCGGCGTTGTTGTTGCCGGCGCTCGCCAGCGCCAAAGCCAAGGCCATGCGCATCCAGTGCACCTCGCAACTGAAGCAGCTCGGAACCGGCTTCAACCTGTTTGTGACCGATCACAACGATATGTATCCGCCGGCCGGGCTGCATTTTGCCAACGGCCAGATGGGCTGGGACAGTTTCATTCACCGCTACATTGGCGGCACCGCGCCCGAGGAAGACCTGACCATCGGCGTGGTGGACGTGGAAGTGGCGCCGAAAATTGAGAAATGTCCGGCGGACCGCCAGCCGAAGGTCAGTTGGATCGGGAACCCGCCATGGTTTGGGGTTCGCTCCTACGCCATGAACAGCGTCGGTCCGCGGTGGTCCACGGATTACCAGGTCCCAACGGCGCGGCAGACGTATCCGTTGCCGGCCATCACGCGGGGCGTTGGCATCTACTGGTACGACAACGCGGTTCCGGCGCCCGACTGGGATGCGCGGGGATACAAGACCTCCGTGGTGCGCGATTTTGCAGGCACGATCCTCATGGTGGAGGAGCCGACGGGGCAGCAGTGCGTGGGGAATGAATGGACTTGCGTGTCATTGGGACCGCGGATTTCCCACGGCGGGGCCCAAGGTTGCCTTTACCAGATTGACACGGCCGCCCAGCCGCAGGACCCGCGCTCGCCCAACGGTTTGAACCAGGGCGCGGCGCTCTACAAGCTGCACGGCAGCCGCTTCAACTACCTCTTCCACGACAATCACGTGGAAACCCTGCGCATTGAACAAACCGTCGGCGCCGGCCGGCTGGACAATCCGCTTGGGATGTGGACGATCCTCCCCGGGGACTGAATTTTGGGGCTGGTTGCCGCATCCAATCTTCATGTTTCATTTCAGAGGCGCAGTCGCGTTGGCGTGCGGTTCAGTCTTGGGGTCGGCTTGGGCGGAAAGCGCTCCGCCGTTTGACCCCCGGCAGAATCTGGAGCGCACCTGTTTTCAAACCAGCCAGCCGTGGAGCCCGTCGGCCAACCTGCGGTCGGACGTGGCCATTGTTTACGGCGTGGACCCCGGCCTGCCGCAGCGCATTCAAACCTGGCGCGACCATGGCTACCGCATCCACGTCATGACCGGGGTGTCGTGGGGCAATTACCAGGACTATCTCTACGGGCGCTTCGACGGCATCAACCACGAGGACGAGGCCCAAACGGACCGCGCCGGCAACAAAATCAGTCACGGCGGAGACGTTTATTACATGTGCCCGGGAACGAATTTCGGCAAGTTCCTGTCGGTGGGGGTGCAGCGGGCGCTGGATGCGGGGGCCGAGGCCATCCACTTGGAAGAACCCGAGTTTTGGGTGCGCGGAGGCTATTCCGAAGGCTTCAAGCGGGAGTGGAAGGCGTTTTACGGGACGGACTGGGAGCCGCCCCACAGCTCGGTGGATGCGCAATGGCGGGCTTCCAAGCTCAAGTATTATCTCTACCGGCGCGCCCTCCAACAGGTCTTTGACCATGTCCAGGACTACAACCGGCGCAGCGGCCGCCAAGTGCGGTGCTATGTGCCGACGCACAGTCTGCTCAACTACGCGCATTGGCGCATTGTCAGCCCGGAGTCCAGCCTGGCGCGGTTGAAGGGGTGCGACGGCTACATTGCGCAGGTCTGGACCGGCACCTCGCGCACGCCGAACCTGTACCGCGGGCAGTTGCGCGAGCGGACGTTTGAAACCGCCTTCCTCGAGTATGGGGCCATGCAGAATCTGGTGCGCGCCACCGGCCGAACCGTCTGGTATTTGAATGATCCGGTCGAAGACAATCCGAATCACGACTGGGAGGATTACCGGGTGAATTGGGAGTCCACGCTGGTGGCCTCGCTGTTCCAGCCCGAGGTCTGGCGCTATGAGGTTGCGCCGTGGCCGGAGCGCGTTTTCGCGGGACGGTATCCCCGCAAAGCGAGGTCGGGGGAACGCCGGCCCATCCCTCCCGCCTATGCCACCGAGCTGCAAACTGTGATGAACGCGCTCAACGATTTGAACCAGCCGCGCATCGAATGGGACGCGGGCACTGCCGGCATCGGGGTGCTGGTCAGCGATTCGCTCATGTTCCAGCGTGGCGACCCCGAGCCGGGGGACCCGCATCTGAGTCATGTTTATGGGCTGGCCTTGCCGTTGCTCAAACGGGGCATGCCGGTCACACCGGTTCAACTGGAGAATCTTACGGTTGCCAACTACCTGGAGGGGTTTCGCCTGCTGCTGCTGAGCTACCAGGGGCAGAAGCCGCTCACGCCGGAGGTCCACCCGCCGCTGGCCGAATGGGTCCGCCGCGGCGGGCTGCTGGCGGTGGTGGATGACGACTCGGACCCATACAACCGGGTTGCCGAGTGGTGGAACAGCGGAGGAAACAATTACGCGACGCCCCGGGCACACCTCTTTGAGCAGTTGGGGCTGACCATGGCGGGTTGGAATTCGAACGGCGCCCCGGTCCAGGTTGGCAAGGGGCGGGTTCTGTGGCTGCGGGAGAACCCGGCCCGCCTTGCGGCCGACCCCGAGGGAGACCGGCGCTTGACGGCCGTGCTGAAAGAGAGCGCCCGGGCTGGCGGCCTGAAGTGGCGGGAAGGCAATTACCTGTTGTTGCGGCGCGGACCGTACGTGGTGGGGGCGGGCCTTGACGAATCGCTCCAAACCGGACCCCGCACAGTTCGAGGCCGGTTCGTCAACCTGTTCGATGCGGGCCTGGCTTTGCTCAAGAGCGTGACCCTGACACCCGGTTCGCGGTGGTTCTTGCTGGACCTGGACCGGGTCCGTCCGCGGGCGCCGCAGGTGCTGGCTTCGGCCTGCAAAGCCCTGCCCCTTCGCCAGGAACCGGGGCGGCTGGTTCTCAAGGTGGAAGGGGTGGCGGACACGCAGGCAATCGTGCTGGTTGGCACAGCCAAACCGCCGAGGAGCATCAGGCTGGGGGGCGAGGTCTGCCCGGATTACGCGTTCGCCAAAGACGAGAACCTGCTGCGCATCCGTTTCGCCAACCAGCCGGCTGCGCGCGAACTTGAAGTGACCTTCTGAGGCCGGGGGCCCGATTGCAAACTGTTCTGTGGGAGACGCGTGAGAAGCGGAGGAGGACGGAGCCGAGCGCGGCTCAAGGGGTGGCCACGGTTTCCACCAATTGGGAGCGCACGGGCTCCAGGGTGTCGCGATGACGCTGCACCGCCCGGGCGATCCGTTCGAGCACCTCGGGATGCTCGGCAGCCCGATTGAATCGTTCGCCCAAATCCTCGCCCAAATGAAATAACAGCGGGGGGTCGTGCGTCTCCGGCTGGTCGGGGCCGTAACCGCTGCGGGTGATGAAATGCGCCTTCCATTCTCCCATGCGCGCCGCGAAAAGCACGTCGCCGCGATAATAAAAGAACGCATCGCGCTCCCCGCGGCCCGTATTGAACAACAGCGGCGAAATATCCACGCCGTCGAGGGTGACGGTCGGAAGTGGCGCGCCGGCCAATTTGGCGAAGGTGGGCAGGACGTCCAGGGTGGCGGCGACCTCGCGTTGAACCACGCCGGCGGGGATGCGGCCCGGCCACCAAAAGATGCCCGGCACGCGCATGCCGCCTTCCCAAGTGGAGCCCTTGCCTTCACGCAACGGGCCGGCGCTGCCGCCATGATGATTGAAGATCAACCAGGGGCCGTTGTCGCTGCTGAAGAGCACCAGGGTCCGCTCAGCCAGCCCCTGAGCCCGGACGGTGTCCAGGACCCGGCCCACGCTCCAGTCCAGTTCCTCAATCACGTCGCCATAAAACCCCGCCGGGCTTTTGCCCCGGAAATCCGCGGAAGCAAACAACGGCACATGGGGAAAAGTATGGGCGAAATACAGGAAGAACGGCCCGTTCTTGTGGGTGCGGATGAAGCGCACGGCTTCCTCGGTGTACCGGCGGGTGAGGAATCGCTGATCCGGCTGGGCCTCAATGACGTTGGTGCCCCGAATCAGGGGTGTGCGCCAGTAGGCCGGATTCTCGGCAAAGAACTTTTCCCGTCCCTTGGGGGCGTCGGGCGCGGGGAGCATGTCGTTGGAGTAGGGCATGCCGAAGTAATCATCGAAGCCATGATGAGGCGGAAGGTGTTCCGGCAGATGGCCCAAGTGCCATTTGCCCACCATGCCGGTCGCATAGCCGCGTTGCTTGAGCAGCTCGGCGAGCGTGATTTCCTCCCGCGGCAGGCCGCCGGCGGCGTTGTTGCGGAGCACGCGGAACTGCGAATGGCACATCCCATTGCGGATGGGGTAGCGGCCGGTGAGCAAGGCGGCGCGACTGGGGGTGCAGACTTCCGCCGCGGAATAAAACTGCGTGAAACGCATCCCCTCGGCCGCCATCCGGTCCAGATGCGGCGTGCGGATCATGGGATGTCCATAACATCCCAGGTCCCCATACCCCAAATCATCGGCGTAAATAACAATGAAATTCGGCCGCGTTTCCGCACCGAAGGCCACCACGGGTGCCGCCGCCAGGACCGCCAAAGCCCACGCAAGACGAAGGTGTAACATGGGCCAAACCTAAACCGCTGGGATTCATGGCGCAGCAAAAAAGCGAGGAGGATGCGCAGTGGGATGTCCCGGCCCAACGCGAAATCACTGCGCCTCACTGCGTTTCTCTCTTTTCAGAAGCTTGACCCGGAGGGCGGGGTTCCCTAAGGTTTTCGACTCGCCTGCAGCGGCAGCAGGGAGATTCCCTGGCCACTGGTTAACCCGGGCGAGACAATGGAAAGGCTATTTGTGAATGTGACGGTTGATAATCTGGCCCCGTGCAAGAAGCTGGTGCGGGTGGAAGTGGAAGCCGAGAAGGTGAACGAGACGTTCGACTCGGTGGTGCGCGAGTTCCGGCGCGAAGCCCGCCTTCCGGGTTTCCGGCCGGGCAAGGCGCCCGTGGAAATGGTTCTCCGGCAGTTTGGCAAGGAGATCGAGGACGAGACGAAGCGGAAACTGATCAACGAGTCGTATAAGCAGGCCATCGAGGAGCAGAAGCTGGACGTGGTGGGCCAGCCGGATGTGGAGGAAATCGAGTTCAGCCGGGGCCAGCCGCTGAAATTTGTGGCCACCGTCGAGACGGCGCCGGAGTTCGAACTGCCGGAGTACAAAGGCATCCCGGTCAAGCGCGTGGCGCTAACCGTGACGGAGGAGGATGTGGACCGGGCGATCGAGGCGTTGCGGCAGCCGAAAACCGACTTCAAGAAGGTGCAACGGCCGTTGCAGACGGGAGACATCGCGGTGGTGAACTACCACGGCACCTGTGAAGGCAAGCCGATCACCGAGCTGGCGCCGACCGCCCAGGGTCTGACGCAAAAGCACGGGTTCTGGGTGGAGATCGGCGCGGGGAAGTTCATTCCCGGTTTTGATGAACAGCTTCTGGGCGCCCAAGCGGGGGAGAAGCGCACCGTCACCGTGGATTTTCCGGCTGATTTTGTCACGCCGCAACTGGCGGGCCGGAAGGGGGTTTATGAAGTCGAGGTGGTCGAGGTCCGAGAGAAGGTGCTGCCACCCATTGACGAAGATTTTGCGAAGGCTTACGGCGCGGAGAGTTTGGAGAAGTTGCGGGAGGGGGTGCGGCGGGACCTCGAGAACGAGCTGAAGTACAAGCAGGAGCGCGAGGTGCGCAATCAGGTGATCACCTCGCTGTTGAACCGGGTGAATTTTGAGCTGCCGGAAAGCGCGGTGGCGCGGGAGACACGGAACGTGGTTTACGACCTGGTGCAGGAGAACGCGCGGCGCGGGGTTTCGCGCCAGGCGATCGAACAGCACAAGGACCGCATTTACAGCGCGGCAACGCAGAGCGCGAAAGAGCGGGTCAAGATTCAGTTCCTGTTGCAAAAGATCGCGGAGAAGGAGGACATCAAGGTCAGCCAGGACGAAATCCTCGGGCGCGCCATGCGGCTGGCGGCGATGTACCAGATTCCGCCGCAGAAATTCATCAAGGACTTGCAGCAGCGCAACGGGCTGATCGAGATTTACGACCAGATCATGAACGAAAAGGTGCTCGAGCTGCTCGAGAAAAACGCCGTCATCGAAGAAGTGCCGCCGGGCACGGAGCTGCCGCCCGGCTGAGGCCGCACCGGGGTGCGTTCCGGGCAAGGCCGGCGGCGAGCCGGGAACGGGCCGGGGCGGTGTTCCCTCGGAGAGCGGGGCGCCCGCGCCATGAAAGCTTATCTCGAACTGCTGAAGACCATTCTCGAGTCGGGCACGGACCGGGGGGATCGGACCGGCACGGGCACCCGGAGCATCTTCGGGGCGCAGTTGCGGTTCGATTTGGGGGCGGGATTCCCGCTGGTGACGACGCGGAAGGTGTTTTTCAAAGGGGTCATCCACGAGCTGCTCTGGTTTTTGCAGGGGGACACCAACATTGGGTATCTGAACCGGCACAACGTGCACATCTGGGATGCGTGGGCGGATGAGAAAGGGGATTTGGGGCCGGTTTATGGGGCGCAGTGGCGGGCATGGGAGGCGCCGGACGGACGGCGGATTGACCAGATCAGCGAGGTGGTGGCCCAGATCAAAGCCAATCCGAACTCGCGCCGACTGGTGGTCAGCGCCTGGAATCCGGCCGTGCTGCCCGACGACCGGGTGAGTCCGCAGGACAATGTGCGGGCGGGGCGGGCGGCGCTGGCGTCGTGCCACGCGCTGTTTCAATTCTACGTGGCCGGGGGGCGGCTCTCCTGCCAGCTTTACCAGCGAAGCACCGATTGCCCGGTCGGGTTGGTGTTCAACATTGCCCAATACGCCCTGTTGACCTGCATGGTGGCCCAGCAATGCGACCTGGCGCCGGGGGATTTTGTCTGGACCGGCGGCGACTGCCACATTTATCAGAACCAATTCGAGGGGGTCCGCGTGCTGCTGAGCCGCGAGCCGCGGCCGCTGCCGCGGCTGGTGATCAAGCGCCGTCCGCCTTCGATTTTCGAGTATCAATTCGAGGACTTCGAGCTGGCGGGCTACGATCCGCATCCGCCGGTGAAGTTCCCGGTCGCGGTTTGAGCGGCGCGGCGCTTTTTGCGCTTTGGCCGGGGCGGGGTTAGGGTGGAGGCATGCAGACTCGAAGCGAGGCCCCAGCGCGGGCCAACCGGTTGGCGCGCGAAAAATCGCCCTACCTGTTGCAGCATCAATACAACCCGGTGGACTGGTTTCCGTGGGGTGAGGAGGCCTTTGCGCGGGCGCGAGAGGAGCACAAGCCGGTGTTTTTGAGCATCGGCTATTCGACCTGCCACTGGTGCCACGTCATGGAGCGGGAAACCTTTGAAAGCGAGGCGGTGGGGCGCTTTCTCAACGAGCATTTTGTCAGCATCAAGGTGGACCGGGAGGAGCGGCCCGACGTGGACAAAATTTACATGACCTTTGTCCAGGCCACCACGGGCCAGGGGGGATGGCCGTTAAGCGTGTTTCTCACGCCCGAGCGCAAGCCCTTCTTTGGCGGCACCTATTTTCCTCCGGAGCCGCGCCATGGCCGGCCGGGCTTCCTGCAACTGGTGCGCCACATCGCGGACTTGTGGCGGGAGCGGCGGGGGGAGTTGGAGGAGTCGGCCGGCAACATCCACCGCCAGCTTGAACAATTCACCGCCGCGGCCCCGGGGCGGGCCGGCGCGCCTCTGACGCCGGAGCAATTGCGCCGGGCGGGCGAACGCCTCAAAGAGAGTTACGACCCGCAACATGGCGGGTTCGGCCATGCGCCGAAATTTCCGCAACCGAGCCATCCGCGATTTTTGCTGCGGTACGCCCAGCGGTACGGGGACGAGGAAGCGCGGCGGATGGTATTGCACACCTGCGACCGGATGGCGATGGGGGGGATTCATGACCAGATCGGGGGCGGGTTTGCGCGTTATGCGGTGGATGCGGCGTGGCGGGTGCCGCACTTTGAAAAGATGCTGTATGACAACGCGCAACTGGTCCAGCTTTACCTGGACGCTCACGTGGTGAGTGGCGAGCCGCGCCATGCCGAGGTCGTTCGCGGCATTCTGGATTATGTCCTGCGCGACCTGACGCATCCGGAGGGCGGATTCTTTTCCGCCGAGGACGCGGATAGCGAGGGGCACGAAGGCAAATTCTACTGCTGGACGAAGGCGGAATTGTCGGCGCTGCTGGCGCCGGACGAGCTCGACGTGGCCGTGCGCCACTTTGGCCTCACCGAGGAGGGCAATTTTGTGGACCACAGCCATCCGCAGCCGCTCTCAAACCAGAATGTGCTGTCCGTGGCGGACCCGGCGCTGGACGAGCGGGAGCGGGCGCTGCTGGCTTCGGCCAAAAGGAAGATGTTCGCGGCGCGTTCGCGGCGCATTCGGCCGCAGCGGGACGACAAGGTGCTGGCATCGTGGAACGGGTTGATGCTGGGCGCCCTGGCGCGGGCCGGTGCGGTGCTGGGGGAGGATCGGTACCGGCTGGCGGCGGAGCGGAACGTGGCTTTTCTCCGGGCGCGGCTGTGGGATGCGGAAGCCGGGCGGCTGCATCATCGCTGGCGGGAGGGGGAACGGGACCAGGCGCAGCTTCTGGACGCCTACGCCTTTCTGCTTTCCGGAGTGCTGGAGCTTTATCAAACGACGCTCGAGCCGGGGCATCTCGAGTTTGCCGTGGCGCTGGCTGACGCGCTGCTGGCCAGGTTCCTGGACCGCGAAGCGGGCGGATTCTGGCAAAGCGCGGAGCCGGACCTGATTCTGCGTGTGAAGGATGAATATGACGGGGCGGAACCCTCGGGCAATTCGGTCGCGCTGCTGGCGCTGCTCGAGCTGGGGCACATCACCGGCCGGCGGGAGTACCGGGAAGCGGCGGAACGCGGGTTGAGGTTTTTCGCCGGCCGAATGGCGCAGCAGCCGCAGGCGGTGCCTTACATGCTTCAGGCAGCCGACCTCTTCCTGTCCGAGCCGGTGCGGGCCGTGGTTTCGGGTCCGCCGGCCAAAGCGGCGGGATTGTTGCGGGCGATCCACTCGGCGTATCAGCCGGGCAAAGTGGTCCTGGGAACGCGGGGACCGGTGGAGGCTTTTGCCCGCACGCTGGATGGGGAGGTGGCACGGGTTTACCTCTGCCGCGGGACAAGCTGCCAGCCACCGGCGACCGATCCGCAAAAGGTGAGGGAATTACTGCGGGGACAGCCGCCGGGCTGAGGCCGGGACGGAATCAAATATAGTACATCTTTTCCTTGTCGCCGCCCTCGTCGAGCAGTTGCTGGAAAGTGATGCCGTCCGCAGCTCGTTCAAGGTGGTGCCGCAGCCTTTGCCACGCGGCGCGCAGTTCGGGCGGGCATTCCGGGTCGGACAGCGCGGGCGTATCGAACACGGCGCCATGCATCGCGCGGAGGATGTCGCCCATGGAAATGTGAGCGGGCGCGCGGGCCAGCAGGTAGCCGCCTTCCTTGCCGCGCAAGCTGCGCACGATGCCCTGGGCTTTGAGCTCGATCAGAATTTGCACGAGGTAATTGGAGGGTACGTTCTGCTCGGCCGCCAATTGTTCCACTCGCAACGCCTGCCCGGCGGAGTAATAGCGGGCCAGACCCAGAACCGCCCGGGCGGCATAGTCACTTTTGACGGACAGCTTCACGCGCGTGAACTTAGGCGCAGACGGAGGCGACTGCAACCGGGATTACGCCGGCCTCAACGCAGCACTTTGACCACCTCTTCGGTGAGGTTGACGAGGGTGCCGGGGAACAGGCCGAGGTAGAACATGCCGGCGATGCAGGCGTAGAGGGCGGCGCGGATGGGAGCCGAGGGCTGGATGGGAGAGAGGTCGGGAGCGGTCCTGGACCAGTAGATGGCGCGGATGACGCCGAAGTAGTAGTAGAGGGAGATGACGACTCCCGCGATGGCGACGAAGGCCAAGCCATAATACCCGGGCTGGGCCGGCGCCTGGGCGATGACCGATTTGAGGAGGAGGAACTTGCCCACGAAGCCCGCCAGCGGCGGGAGCCCCGCCAGCGAAACCATGGCCAGCGTCAGGGTGGCGGCCAGGAGAGGCGAGCGTTGTCCCAAGCCGGCAAGCGAAGCGATGTCTTCGCTCTCGACCTGGCGCATGACCAGGCAGAGGACTGTAAAGGCGCCCAGGAGGGTGAAGAGGTAGCCGCCGAGGTAGTAGAGCACGGCGGATTGACCGTCGCGGCTCAGGGCGGCGATGCCCAGCAGGAGGTAGCCGGCGTGGGCGATGCTGGAATAGCCCAGCAGCCGTTTGAGGTTCCGTTGCGGAATCGCGCAGAGGTTGCCGTAGAGAATGGTGATTGCCGAGAGGACGATCAGCAGGCTGCCCCACTGAAAACTCACCTCGGGCACGGCCACAAAGAGCACCCGCAACAGCAGCACGAAGCCGGCCGCTTTCGAACCCACGGCCAGGAACGCGGTCGTGGGGACGGGGGCGCCCTGGTAAACGTCCGGCGCCCAAATCTGGAACGGCACGGCGGCAATCTTGAATCCGAGCCCGGCCAGGATGAGGACCATGCCAAAGAGGAACAGGCGGTTGCCGCCGAGCGAACTGGAGACGGCGGCCAGCTCGTTGAAATTCAACTTGCCGGTCAGGCCGTAAACGAGGGCAATGCCATAAACCGTGAAGCCGGTCGAAAGAGCGCCGATGATGAGGTATTTGACCCCCGCTTCCAGCGAAGTCATGCGGGAACGATGGAAGCTGGCCAGGACGTAGAAGGTAATGGTGATCAGTTCGAGGGAGACAAACAGCAGGGCGAAATCATTGGCCGAGGATGCCAGCAACATTCCCAGCAGCGCGAACAGGGTCAGGGCATAGTACTCCGATACTCCCGTCGGCATGCTTTCGGCGAACTCGACGGACATCAGCAGCACCATCAGGGCGGCCAGGAGGGAAAAGCGTTTGAAGAACAGCGCCAGGCCATCCAGCGCGTACATCTCGAAAAAGGCATATTGCACTTCGCCCGGCGCGACCCGGATGGCGAGGAAACTGAACAGCAGGATGCCCGCCAGCCCCGCGGCCGCGGCATAGCCCAGATGCCGCCGGAGGCCGCGCGGCAGCCACAGGTCGGCCAGCAGCACCAGCAGGCCCAGGGCCAGCACCAGCAGTTCGTGACTCAGCAGCAAGGTGTTCATTCGCGGACAGTCATGCCTGCCGGAACCATCGGACGCTCCGGCTCAAAACTTGTTGGGCCCGCCAGGGGCGCGGTGGAATTCACCGGTTCGATTGCCTCCGTGAGGGCGATGGGAGGGGCGGGCAGGACACTGGCCAATCCGGCCTGGATCCGGTCGGTGAGCAGCCGCGGGAAGCAACCGAACACCAGCAGGCCGGCCAGCAGAGCCAGGAACGGCAGTTTGCGCCAGAAGTGAGGCGCGTCGGGCACCTCGGCCCAGCGCTCGGGCAGGGGCCCGTGCATCACGACGCGCACCGCGCGCAGCATGTAAACGGCCCCCACGATGAGCGCCCCCCAACACGCCAGCACCGTCACGACCGGATACACCTTCCAGGCGCCGAAAAAGACCGTGATTTCGCCGGCGAAATTGGCGAAGCCCGGCAGGCCGCACCCGGCGAAGGCGGCCATCATCAAGGCCGCGCCGATGAAGGGAAGGCGGCGCAGCAAACCGCCCAACTGCGCCATCTCGAGGGTGCCGGTCTGGCGGTGGATGTAGCCGTTGAGACCGAAGGTGAGCGCGGCCAGAAAACCGTGGGCCACCATCACCAGGACGGCCCCCGTCAGGCCGAGGGGGGTGAGGGTGGCGATGCCGAGGAAGACAAAGCCCATGTGCGCGACGCTCGAGTATCCCACCAGCCAGTTGAAATCGCGCTGTTTCATGGCCACCCAGCCGCAGTAGAGCAGATTGCCGAGGCACAGCCAGGCCAGCACCGGCATCCACTCGCGGGCGGCTTCGGGCATGATGGGCAGCGCGATTCGGATGAGGCCATAAAGACCGAACTTCTTGAGGGCGCCGGCATGGAGCATGGCCGTGGCGGAGGGAGCGGCGCCGTAGCCGGGAGGGGCCCAGCTATGGAAGGGCCAAAGGGAGACCAGGATGCCGAAGCCAAAGAGAAGCAGGGGGAAGATGAACTGCTGGGCGCCCAGGGGCATGGGGTTCTGGCGGAAATGAGCCACCAGCGCCGGGATGCTGAACGTGCCGAGGCCCGATTGCAGGTAGAGGGCGATCAACCCGACGAGCACGATCAGGGAGCCGACCGTGAGGTAAAGCGTGATTTGGAACGTGGCGTAGTTCTTCTGCTCGCCCCGCCCCCAAAGGCCGATCATGAGGAAGGTCGGGACCAGGGCGAACTCGTGGAAGATGTAAAAGAAGAACAGGTCCAGCGAGGCGAAGGCGCCCAGAATGCCGCCGGCCATGACGAGCAGGAGAATGTAGAATTCCTTTTCCCGGTGTTGAACGTCCCAGGAGGCGCACGCGGCGGCGAAGGCCACGATGGCCGCCATGAGCACCAGGCCCGCGTTAATGCCGTCCACGCCGACGTAATAGCTGATGCCCAGGGCCTTCACCCACGGCACCACCTGCTCGAAGCGGTAACCCGACGCGCCCGCGGGCGCGCCGGCGAATTGCGCGAACATCTTCAGCGCCAGCACGGCCGACAGGAAGGTGGCGGCCACGGCGATGGCGCGGATGACCACGCGATAGTTGCGCGGGATAAACACCAGCGCCAGCGCCGCCAGGAACGGCCAGCCGAGAATGTAGGTCAGCGGAGACATATCAGCGCTTGGGTCGGTTCATGGCTTCATCCCAACACCCACCAGAGCACGAACGCCACCCCGAGGGCGAACAGGAACGCATAGGTCTGCAGGTTGCCGGTCTGCACCAGCCGCAGGGCGCGGCCGATCAGTTCGGTCGTGCCGTGCGTGCCCCGGACCACCAGTCCGGCGATGAGCCAGCGGTCGGCCCAGTCCGCGATTGTCGCAATAAAATCATGCGCGCGGATGACCGTCGCCTGATACAGTTCGTCAAAGTAGAACCGGTCGCGCATGGCCCGCGCCACGGGCCCCAACCGGGCCGGCAACGGATCAACGTCCGCGCGGCGGTAGAGCAGCCAGGCACAGGCAAATCCCGCCAGGGCGGCCGCCAATCCAAACGCCGCGGGCACGGGAGCATGGGCAAAGGGATGCGTGAGCTGCGCGGTCCAGCTCAGCGCCGCGCCAACCGCCGCCGGCTCGAATTGCAGGCGGTAATAGTGGTCCAGGCTGATGACCCCGCCAACGATGCTGAGGGTGGCAAGAATGCGGAGCGGCCAGAGCATGACCTGGGGGGATTCGACGGCGTGGCCGGCGGGTTCGGCCCGGGCCGGGCGGAAGAAGACCACGAACACCAACCGGAACATGTAGAAGGTGGTCAGGAGGGCCACCATCACCCCGAGGGCGAACAGCGCGTAATGATGGCGCTCGAAGGCCTCGGCGAGGATGGCGTCCTTGCTGAAGAAACCGCTGAGCGGCCACACCCCCGCGAGGGCGAGGGTGCCGGCCAGGAAGGTCCAGAACGTCACCGGCATCTTGCGCCCCAAGCCGCCCATCTTCCAGATGTCCTGTTCGTGGTGACAGGCGATGATCACCGAGCCGGCGCCAAGGAACAGCAGGGCCTTGAAGAAGGCGTGGGTGGTCAGATGGAACATGGCTGGTGTGGGGCCGTGGAGGCCGACGGCCATGACCATGTAGCCGAGCTGGGAAAGGGTCGAGTAGGCGAGGATGCGTTTGATGTCGTTTTGCTGGATGGCCATCAGCGCGGAGATCAGGGCGGTGAAGCCGCCGATCCAGGCGATGATCTCCAGGGCGCCGGCGTTCAGCAGAAAGAACACGCGGCAGAGCATGTAAACGCCGGCGGCCACCATGGTGGCGGCATGAATCAGGGCGCTGACGGGGGTGGGACCCTCCATGGCGTCCGGCAGCCAGACGTGCAGCGGGAATTGAGCGCTCTTGCCCACGGCGCCGCAGAAAATCAGCAGGCCGGCGAGGGTGGCCGCCCCGCCAAGGGCCTCCCGATTGGCCCCAAGCTTCTCAGCCAGCACGCCGAAATTGAGCGACCCGAGCGCCGCCCAAACGGTGAGGATGCCCAGGATGAAACCGAAATCGCCGAGCCGGTTCGTAATGAAGGCCTTCTTGCCGGCATCGGCCGCGGCCGGCTTTTCGTACCAGAAGCCGATGAGCAGGTAGCTGGAGACGCCCACCAGCTCCCAAAAGATGAACAGTTGCAGAAAATTGTTGGCCAGGACAATCCCGAGCATCGAAAAAGTGAAGAGGCTCAGGCAGGCGAAGTAGCGGGAAATGCCCCTGTCCCCGCGCATGTAACCCCAGGAATAGATGTGGATTACACCGGCGACCCCGGTTACCACGAGCATCATCAGCAGGCTGAGGGGGTCCAAGCGAAGGCCGAACTGGACCTGGAACTCGCCGATGGACAGCCAGTTCAGACTCAGCTCCTGCGGGGCGGGGGTGAGCGGGTTGACCGCGACAAATAGAACGCTGAGAACAAAGCCGGTGACCACCGCCCCGATCGAGAGCCCCACACTGAGCTTCTGATTGCGCAGCGTAAAGAGGGTGATCCATCCCGCCGCCACCAGCGGCAGGAACAGGATCAACCAGGGCAGGATTTCGAGTTTCATCGGGTGGGCGGGCGAACAGCTAGAGTTTCATGCAGGTCAAGTCTTCGGCGTGGACGGTCTGGCGCCGGCGGTAGAGGGCGACGATGAGGGCCAGGCCCACGGCGACTTCGGCGGCCGCCACGGTGATGACGAAAAAGACGAACACCTGGCCATCGAGATTGTTGGTAAACCGGGAAAAGGCCACCAAGGCGAGGTTGGCGGCGTTGAGCATCATTTCCAAGCCCATGTAAATGACCAGCAAGTTGCGCCGAAGGATGACACCCAGCAAACCGAGGCTGAAAAGAACGGCGCTGACGACCAGGTAATGTTGGAGGCCCACGCTCATTTCAGCTCCTTTTTGCTCAGGAAGATGGCCCCGATCATCGCAACCAGGAGGAGGACGGAGACGACCTCGAAGGGCAGCAGGTAACGGGTGAACAGGAGCTTGCCCAAGGCCATCGTGGTGCCCTCCAGCTCGGGGGTCGTGCTGGCGCCCAAGGGCGCCTGGGCCAGGGTGTTGAGGAAGATGAAAAGGATGGCGCCCACGGCAATCAGGCCGGTGGTGATGCCGAAAACCTTCAGGCGGCGGCGTTCCTCCGCCTTGAGGTCCAGGAGCATGATCACAAACAGGAACAAGACCATGACCGCGCCGGCATAAACGAGGACCTGGATGGCAGCCAGAAAGAAGGCATGCAGCAGCACGAACAAGCCGGCCAGAAAGACCATCGTGAGCACCAGAAACATGGCGCTGGTGACCGGGTTGAGGCTGAAAGGATTGGCAATGACCAGGAACCCGCACACCAAGGTGCAGGCGGCGAACAGGTAAAAGAGCAGGTCAGCCGTCATGGGTTGCCGTCAAAATCCAAAGCCCGGCGCATCAATAGCATGCCGGCGGGCGCTTGTAACGCTTTAATGCGAGCCGAACTCATGGCGCCACCCCCTGGTCTTTGGCTTCGTCGGCCTTGTGTTGCCATTTGCGAATCGGGTCTTGGTGGACACCGCCCAGGGCCAGCAGTTTTTCCTTGTTATAAATCATCTCCTCGCGGCTGGAGCCGTTGAGGGAGTAGTCCTGCATGAGGAAAATGGCCTCCTCGGGGCAGACCTCCTGGCAATAGCCGCAAAAGATGCAGCGGAGCATGTTGATTTCGAACTCGCGCGGCTCCTTTTCGACGTTGCCGGCATTGGGGGCGCCGTCGGGGCCCGGCGGAGTGATCCGGATGGCTTTGGGGGGACAAACGAATTCGCAAAGCTGGCAGGAAACGCATTTGGTCCGGCCGGACTGGTCCTTGACGAGGTAAGGGGCGCCGCGATAGCCGGGGGGGACGACCCATTTTTCCTCGGGGTATTGCATGGTGACCTTCTTGCGGAAGAAGTGGCGCACGGTCACCAGGAACCCGCCGATGATCGCCGGCAGGTAAAGGCGTTCCCAGAGGCTCAGTTTTTTGCGTTTGACAATCATGCGCCGGTGCTATTTGGCCAGGGCCCACAAGACCACGGCGGTCACCACGATATTGGCCAGGCCGAGGGGGACCAGCCTTCGCCAGCCCAGGTTCATCAACTGGTCGTAGCGGAAGCGCGGCCACATCCAGCGCACCCAGATGATCGTGAACTCCACGAACAGCATCTTGGCCAGGAAGATGCCGATGTGGAGAAAGCCGCCCAGCCAGGTGCTGGCGGGCTGGTCCAGGCCCGCGAACGGCAGGCTCCAGCCGCCCAGGCACAGCGTCACCAACAAGGCGGAACCCACCGTCATCGCCGCATATTCCCCCATGAAAAAGAGGGCGAATTTGATTGAGCTGTATTCAACATTGTAGCCTCCGGCCAGCTCCTGCTCGGCTTCCGGCAGGTCAAAGGGCAGCCGGTTCATTTCGGCAAACATGGCGGCGACGAAAATGGCGAAGGCCAGCGGTTGCTTGAAAATCAGCCAGTCGAACAAGCTGCCGGCCTGATATTGCACCACGGCCGTGAGATTCAGGTCGCCCACCATGAGGAACACCGGCACCACCGACAATCCCATGGCGATTTCATAGGAAATCATTTGGGAACTGGCGCGGATGCCGCCCAGGAAGGGGTATTTTGAATTGGCGGCGTAGCCGGCCAGCACAATGCCGTAAACGCCCAGGGACACGATGCCGAAGGTGTAGAGAACCCCGACGCTCAAATCCGCAATGACCATCTTTTCCCCCCCGAGGTAGGAACCGAAGGGGATGATGGCAACGGTGAGCAGGCTGGGGGTCATGACAATGGCCGGGGCGAGCCAGTAGTAAGCTTTGCGGACATGGTCGGGCGTGAAATCCTCTTTGAGGAACGCCTTGCCGGCATCGGCCAGGGGCTGGAGCAGACCGAAAATGCCGACGCGATTGGGGCCGATGCGGTCCTGAATGGCGGCGGCCACTTTGCGTTCGACCCACACGGCGTAAGCGACGATGAACATCAGCACCGAGAAGACGCAAAGAATCTTCACGGAACTGATCAGCGTGAACTGCCAGAGCGGCGAGAGTTGGTTGATCCAGTCCATGGCAGGTTAGAGCGGCACCGATACGCCGGCATCACCCAGCGCTTTCCATTCCAGGCCGCGGAAGGCCGGCACTTCCGCCGCCATCAGGTTGAACAAGGCTTCGATGCCCGCCCAACGCTTTTCCCCCGTCAGCCCGCTCAGCAGCTCCAGCAGAAAGTCCCATTCCGCCCGCGCGTCGCCCCGCGCTTCGACGGCTTTCATGAACTTCTGCACCCGGCCTTTGGCGTTGGTAAAGGTGCCGCGCTTCTCGGCGTGCGCGCAGCCGGGCAGAAGGTAATGCGCGAGCGCCGTGGTGGCATTGGGCAGGATGTCGCTCACGACCAGGTGTTCAAGCTTGCTCAACAGGTCAGCCCCAATGCCGTGCCGGGTCACGTCCTCTCCAAAGACAATCAAGGTTCGGATGGTTCCGCCGCGGATGCCCTCGGCGATGCGGGCCAGGTTCGCGCCCAGGGGCTCGCCGGCAATGCCCGTCAGGCGGGCGCCCTGGCTGTTCGGGTTCCGATCGGCATGGACCAGCAGCCGGTCCGCTTCCCCGAGGCGCGGCACCGAGTCGGTGAGGGCGCCCAGCTTCCTGCCCAGTTTCGAGAGCAGATAAAGCTCCTCGTTGGTCTGGCGGGCGGAAGCGACGATGGCAACGGACCCGGTGGGGGCGGCGGCGAGGACGCGGGTCAGTTCGCGCAAGACGGCGCTCCAGCCGCGGAGCTCGGGGGTTGGACCCCGCACTTCGGTGAGGCGGTCCTCCCGGCCGATCCATTGGTAATTCAGGCGGCCGGCGTCGCACATCCAGCAGGAATTGACGGCGTCGTTCTGGCGCGGGACGTAGCGGTAAATCTTCTCCTCGCGCGAGCCGATGAGGATGTTGCAGCCGGTGGCGCAACTGGTGCAGAGGCTCTTGGTTTCCTTGAGAAACCAGACGCGCATCTGGAACCGGAAATCCTTGGAGGTGAGCGCCCCGACGGGGCAGATGTCCACGGTGTTGAGGGTGTAGTTGTTGTCGAACGGCCTGCCGGGGTAGGCGGTGAGGGTGTTGTAGCCGCCGCGGTTGACGATGCCCAGCGCGTCGTCGCCGACCACGTCGCGGGTAAAGCGGATGCAGCGGGTGCACAAAATGCAGCGCTCGTCGTCCAGGACGATGCGGGGGCCCAAATCCACCCGCTTGGGCTTGTGGACCTTCGGTTCGACAAACCGGCTTTCAGCCTGGCCGTAATCCACCGAGTATTCCTGCAGTTTGCACTCGCCGGCCTGGTCGCAAATCGGGCAATCGAGAGGGTGATTGATGAGGAGAAACTCCAGCACGCCCTCGCGCATCTGTTTGACGGCAGGAGTGTTGGTGTAGATTTCCATGCCCGGCGAGATGGGCGTGGCGCAGGCAATGGCGGGCCGCGGCGATTTGGCAATCTTGACCGAGCCGTCCGGGTTGAGGAGGGGCTTGCGGTCGGGGCCGAGGGCGGGCGTGC
Source organism: Verrucomicrobiota bacterium (assembly GCA_029974925.1). Taxonomy (GTDB): domain Bacteria; phylum Verrucomicrobiota; class Verrucomicrobiia; order Limisphaerales; family UBA8199; genus JARKQH01. The sequence continues at coordinate 4,771 of JARKQH010000205.1, read as the reverse complement.
CGAACTCGACGAGGCACATGCGGCAATTGCCGGAGACCGGCAGTTTGGGATGGTAGCAATAATGCGGCACCGTGACCTGGGCGAGTTCGCAAGCCTGGATCATGGTGGTGGGCACCGGCTTGCCCGAGAGCGGGTCCGGCATGAAGCGCGGCACCTCAACCTCCCGGCCATCCACCTTGACCTTCAAGGTTTCGACCGGGGCTGCCGGGGGCTGGATGTTGGGCGCGTCAGGCATTCGTTTTCCCGGTTGGGCTCTCCGCGTTTGGGGTGTTCGCCAGCCGCCGGGCCTCATCGGCGGCGCCACGGGCCACAAACTGGTCCTTGAACTTGGCGACGAAACTTTGCACCGGCCAGGAACAGGCTTCGCCGAACGCGCAAATCGTCCGGCCACCTGGAATGTTGTCGGCGATGCGGGCCAGGTAATCGGCATCGGTTTTTCGCCCGCCGCCATGAGTCAGGCGGCGGAGGGCTTTGGCCATCCAAAGCGAGCCTTCCCTGCAGGGGGTGCATTGGCCGCAGCTTTCGTGGGCGTAAAACTCGGCGATGTTGGCGAGCGCTTCAACGATATCCACCGAATCATCAAGAACGATAATCGCCCCGGAGCCGGACATGCTGCCGGCGGCGATAATGGTGTCGAAATCGTAAGGCAAATCCAGCACCCCGAGTTCCGCCTCGGTTTCCTTCCCATCCGGCCCCTTGCGCTTGATTTTGAAGCGTTCGCCGGCTTTGAACACCTTGGCCGAGCTGCCGCCGGGAATGATGGCTTGGAGCGTCCGCCCCTCGCGCAGGCCCCCGCCAAAGGCCGGGTCCAGAATCAATTCCCCGAGCGTGACCTTGCCCGTCTCAATTTCGTAATAGCCCGGCTTCCGGACCGTGCCGCTGATGCAGACAATGCGGGTTCCGGTGTTGTTCGGGGTGCCGATTTTGGCGTATTCCGCCCCGCCCATGGCCACGATGTGCTTGACGGCGCAAAGGGTCTCGACGTTGTTGACGATGGTGGGGCAGTTGTAAAGGCCCAGCACGGCGGGGAAGTAAGGCGGTTTGATGCGGGGGTAGGCGCGCTTGCCCTCGAGCGATTCGATCAAGCCGGTCTCCTCGCCACAGATGTACGCGCCCGCTCCGCGGTGAACATGAATCTCGAGGTCGTAGCCGCTGCCCAGGATGTTCCGGCCCAGGTAATGGGCCGCCCGGGCTTCCTGCAGCGCCCGATTGAGAATCCGGGCCCCCTCGATGAACTCGCCGCGGATGTAAATGTAAGCCAGATGCACGTCGTTGGCGTAACAGGCCAGGATCATGCCCTCGAGCATCTGGTGCGGGTCCTTGTAAATGATCTGGCGGTCCTTGAACGTGCCCGGCTCGGACTCGTCGGCGTTGCAAATCAGGTAAATGGGTTTGCCGCTCTTCCGGTCCACGAACGACCATTTCAGGCCGCAGGAGAAACCGGCGCCGCCGCGGCCGCGCAAGCCCGAGAGGCGGACTTCCTCGCGAAGCTGTTCGGGGCCCGACAGGGTCCGGCCATCCGGGAGGGTGCGGGGCGGGAGCGCCAGGGCTTTCTTGAGAGTCTCGTAGCCGCCGTGACGCAAATAGCAATCGAGGTCCGGCGTATAACCGGGCTGGTCCACGAATTTGAGGATTTGCCTGTATTCCTGCGGCATGGATTATGGGTTAAGCAAGCCTTGACTCCCCGGGCCGAAGCTTTACTCTGTACGCGGCAAGTTGCCCGATGGTGTAACGGTAGCACAGCAGACTCTGGATCTGTTTGTCATGGTTCAAATCCATGTCGGGCAGCCACCCTTTCATTGGCACCCCCTGAGGATGTCCCCGGCTTTTTCAGGCGAAACCCCTTCGTAGAAGGCTTCGTTGCACATCAGCACGGGGGCGGTGCCGCAACTGGCCAGGCATTCGACGAACTCGACCGTGAACTTTCCGTCCTTCGTCGTTTGCGGCCCGTGGTGATGGGGGTCCAGCCCCAGTTTCTCGCAAAAATACTGGTGGAGCTGGTAGGACCCGCCCAGGGCGCAGCTCAAGGTCCGGCAGATGCGGAAATGGTACTTCCCGACGCGCTGTTGGTGGAACATCGGGTAAAAAGTGACCAGCTCGTAAATGTTGATGGGCTGGAGTTCGAGCTTGGCCGCGACCCACTCAACCGCCTGGCGCGAGATGAAGCCGAAGTGTTCCTGCAGCGCGTGCAGCAGCATGAGCGAGGCGCTGCGCGCCTTGGGATAATGGGTGATGAGCTCGTCAATTTGGGCGGCCAGCGCCGGCGGCACGGCAAAATCGGGCTGTTCCTGCAGCGGACTGGGAATGGGTTGCAGGTTGGCGGCATTCATCGGTCGCATTCCCCCATCACAAAATCGAAGGAGCCCAGCACGGCCACCACGTCGCCGACCATGTGGCCGGGCAGGAGCTTTGGCAAAATGCTGAGGTTGACAAACGAAGGCGAGCGGATTTTCAGGCGATAAGGCGTTCCGCCCCCCTTGCTGTAAATATAGAAGCCCAGTTCGCCCTTGGGATTTTCGTGGCCGAAATAAATCTCGCCGGGGGGCGCGTTCACCCCCTGGGTCACGTTGATGAAATGGTGGATCAGCTCCTCCATGCGGGTGAGCACCCGCTCCTTGGGCGGCAGGGATACTTTGAAATCGGGGATGCAGACGGGGCCGCCCGGCATTTTGTCCAGGCACTGGTTGATGATCCGCACGCTTTGGCGCATTTCTTCGATGCGGACCAGGTAGCGGTCGTAGCAGTCGCCCACCGAGCCAACGGGGACGTCGAACTGCAACTGGTCATAGACCAGGTAGGGCTGGGCTTTGCGCAAGTCATGAGCGATGCCGCTGCCGCGCAGGTTGGGGCCGCTGAGCCCGTAATCAATGGCGTCTTGGCGGGAAATCACGCCGATGCCCTGGGTGCGGTCCATGAAGATCTTGTTGCGGGTGAGGAGGGTTTCCGTTTCATCGAAGTTGCGGACCACCTCGCGGCAGAATTGGCGGCATTGGTCCATCCAGCCGGGCGGCATGTCCCGCGACACGCCCCCAATCCGGGTGTACGAGGTGGTGAACCGCGCCCCGCTGAGCGATTCGCACAGGTTATGAATCTTTTCCCGCTCGGTGTAGGTATGCAGAAAGACCGTCATCGCCCCGACGTCCATGGCATAAGACCCCATCCCGAGGAGATGCGAGGAAATCCGGGCCAGCTCGCAGCAGATCACCCGCAGGTATTGGCACCGCTCGGGCAGTTGGCGGTCTATGCCCAGCAGCTTCTCGACCGCCAGAACGTAGGCCACGTTGTTGGCCAGCGGGGCCAGATAGTCCAATCGGTCGGTGTAGGGGATGAACTGCGTATAAGTCATGTTCTCGGCGATTTTCTCATCGCCGCGATGCAGATATCCCACATGCGGGGTGGCGCGGGTGATGACCTCGCCATCCAGCTCCAGGACCAGCCGCAACACCCCATGGGTGGCGGGGTGCGACGGCCCCATGTTGAGCACCATCCGGTCGCCGCTCAACTCGCCAAGCACCTCACCCGCAGCGGCTTCCGCCGCCCGCGCGGCCGTGTCCTGAAATTCCATGTCGCGTGCTTCAGCCATGTTCAGGATTGACCGGCCGAGGGGTTGGTTTCGTCGGGTTCGGGCACCCGCACCCGCGGTTCGCGGGCGACACTGTCTTTGCCGCCCGGGACCGTTACGAAAGGACCGCCCTCGAGCGGCGCCGCTTCGGTAAAGGCAACGTCCGGAACATGGGTGGGTTTGCCGGCCAGCGGGAAATCCTTGCGCAGGGGGTGGTAGGGGTAGCCGTCCCACATGAGAATGCGCCGCAAATCCGGGTGGCCGCGGAAGCGAATGCCCATCATGTCATAAATCTCGCGCTCGTGCCAGTCGGCGGTGCGCCAGATGGCGGTGACGGTGGGGACCTCGGCCTTTTCTTCGCTGACCTCGAGCTTGAGACGGAGATAGCGAAGATGGTCGTAGCCGTAGAGGTGATAAACCAACATGAAGCGCGGGTCTTCGCCGTAATGGTCAATGCTGGTGATATCCACCAGGTAATCGAACCCCAGTTCGCGCCGGGCCACCGCGCAGACTTCGGCAATCCGTTCGGCGTCCTTCAGGCGAAGCGTCAGTTCGCCGCGGAACTCCTCGGGACCGCTCAGCCACTCGGGAAACCGGGCTTGGAGCCGCTGGGCCAGTTCAGCGGCTGCCGGTTTGGTTTGATGGGTCGTGACTTGCACGGTGCTCATTCAGAATGAAGACATCGAGCAAGTTTAGGCAACCTTTTTCAGCGTGGAGAGAACCGGCTCCCGGGCAACTTTTTGTTGCAGCTTGATCAGCGCGTCCAGCAAGGCTTCCGGGCGCGGCGGGCAGCCGGCCACGTAAATATCCACGGGGAGAATGTGGTCCACCCCCTGCAAGACGGAATAGCTGCGGTACATGCCGCCGGTCGAGGCGCAGGCGCCCATGGCAATCACCCATTTGGGCTCGGCCATTTGGTCGTAGAGCCGTTTCACCGTCATGGCCATCTTGTAGGTGACGGTGCCGGAAACAATCATGACGTCGGATTGGCGGGGTGAAAACCGCATGACCTCGGCGCCGAAGCGGGAGATATCGAACCGGCTGGCGCCGGTGGCCATGAGCTCGATGGCGCAGCAAGCCAAACCCATCGGCATCGGCCAAAGCGAGTTCTTCCGGCACCAATTCAGCGCCGCGTCAAGCTGGGTGACGACCACTTCACCCTCGACTTTCGAGTTGTAACCGATCTCTCTGGACGTCTGCATAGGGTCA
>JARKQH010000393.1 GCA_029974925.1 Verrucomicrobiota bacterium | reverse complement strand
GAGAGCCTGCTGGCCCAGACGCTGGGCGATTTCGAGATACTGGCCGTGGACGACGGCTCCGACGACGGCGGGGCCACCTGGCAGGTCCTTGAGGGCCACGCCTCCCGCGACGCGAGGGTCAGGCCGGTGCGGGCCGGGCGCGTGGGCATCGCTGCCGCGCTCAACCTCGCGGCCGGGCTTGCGCGCGGGCGCTTCCTGGCGCGCATGGACGCTGACGACCTCTGCCTCCCCGACAGGCTGCGGGTGCAGACGGCGCTGCTGGAGGCGGAGCCGGGAGTGGACGCGGCCGGGTGCCTGGTGCGCTTCGGCGGGGACAGCGAGGCCGCCGCAGGCTACGCCCGGCACGTGGACTGGCTGAACAGTCTGCGCACACATGAGGAAATGCGGCTGGGCGTCTTCCGCGACGCGCCCCTGGCCCATCCCTCGGCCGTGTTCAGGGCGGATTCCTTCAAACGCTTCGGCGGCTACCGGGACGGGCCCTTTCCGGAGGACTACGAGCTGTGGCTGCGCTGGCTGGACGCCGGGGCGAGGCTGGGCAAGGCCGTGAAGGAACTGTTGGTCTGGAACGATCCCCCGCAGCGCCTTTCGCGCACGGACCCGCGTTACGCGGCGGACGCCTTCTTCGCGCTGAAGGCCGGTTCTCTGGCGCGCTGGCTGGCGGCCAACAATCCGCTGCACCCCGACGTGTACGTGGTGGGGGCCGGGCGCGTGACGCGCAGGAGGGCGGAGCGCCTCTGCGAGCACGGGGTGCGCATCAGGGCCTACCTGGACATCGATCCGGCCAAGATCGGCCGGGCGCACCAGGGCAGGCCGGTGCTGCACCACGAGGACGTGCCCGCGCCGGGGGAGGCCTTCGTGGCCTCTTTCGTGTCCACTCCCGGTGCGGCCCTGCACGTGGCGCGGTTTCTCGAATCCAGGGGCTTCAGGCCCGGGCGGGACTATGTTCAGGCAGGTTGAGGTGTTGTGACGAAGCCTTGTCCATAATCGCCGGATTCTCCCGGAAACCAGCGAAACAAAGGGAGGGAAACCCTCTGTTTGGGAATCGTCCCATTTTGGCCACAAAGAAGCCGCTCTTATTATTTTCCAGTAAATCAAGATGGTTGCATTCGATCCGAACCTGCACTTCGTCAGGCAATTCATGCCGTAAAGCCCTTGACAGGCGGCTGGGCGCTTAAAATGGCGGGTATAAAGAACCATTCTTTTCCGAAAAAGAAATTAATTCTGAAGAAAACGCTCTCTCATTAAAATATGGCTGTGGAAAAGTTATCACAAGGATGTGTACAAAATTTACCTTCCCCCGGTGGAATCCCTTGCCGCGCGCTGTTTCCCGGCATGCCGACGCCAGCCGACACCGTATCGTCGTTTTAAAAACTGCCGCATTAAATCAAGAGGTTAGCTTTGGGATAAACCCTTTCTCGGCTGCGCTGATCGAGCCTCTCAGCCGGGTTGAGAAAAACCGCTTCCGAAAGCATCACACTGCGCATGACGAACGCGATCTGGAAGAACACCCAAAAAATCCTCGAACGCAGCCTGAATCCCGGTCTGTACCAGGTCTGGATAAAGCCTCTGGCCGCCGAAGGAGGCGAGGGGGGCCTCAGCCTC
>JARKQH010000019.1 GCA_029974925.1 Verrucomicrobiota bacterium | reverse complement strand
GGCGATGAGGATCACGCCGCTGGTTTCGCGGTCGAGCCGGTTGATCAACTGGGGATGCGAGCCCGGCCCGAGATAAAGCCGGGCCCGGCTCACCAGGCTCGAGTATTCGTCGGTTTTGGTGGGATGACACACCAAACCCGCCGGTTTGTTCACAACCACCAGGTCATCGTCTTCTACCACAATCTCGAACAAATCACGTGTCGGCGGCATCGCTGAGTTCGGCACCAGACCGCCTCGATGGTAAAGCAAGTCTCGGCAACGCTGAAAGCCTGTTTTGCCAACAGCTTCCAAACCGGGCGCGCTGATGGCCTTGCCAGTCCCAATGGGCGAGGAAGCTACCTCTCTGGCCGCTGGAGAGACTTTCGGTGTTGAGGTTGACACCCCGCTCGGCCATGCGCGAGATGATCTCAGCATAGGTTGCGCCGTCCGCAAGCAGACCCTTGATGGCCTTGCAGCGTTCTTCTGGACGTCGAGGCGATTCTGCCTTTGAACCAGACCGGAGCAGCACGTCGGGCCGGTTGCGCATCGAAATCCGCGGAATCCGTGGTCGCTTCTTTACTCGGTCACGCTGATCCCCTCGTCCTTGGCTCCCTCCCCCCCTTGTCCCGGAGGGACAACGCACAATGTCCTTCCGGGACGTCGCCAGGTTCGGGCCACCTTCGGACGATACCGTCAGCGGCAGGTCGCGGACCTGCCCCACGTTGGCGGATTGGCTAATAAGGATTCTGCGAAAGGCGGGCAAGAATGCCCGCGCGCGGCATTCCATGCCGCCGGCGCGCAGTGGAGTGTGCGCCGTACCAGGGCAGGCGATGCAACCCGCACGCTGTGAAAATCCAAAGCGCCACGGCGGCGGCGCACCCCAAAGGGGCGCACCGATTCCGAACGCGTCCTGGAGTGTGGCGCTGGCGGGAGCCGGGCGCATCAGAAATATCAATGCTGTCTCAAGGTTAATCAATTACCCTGCCTTGGCAGGTTTGGGTATCCTGTCGGCATGAGTGAGAAGCGTCATTCCCCGAGGTGGATCAACATCATGGTCATCATCGGCAGTCTCGGCCTCTTGATCGGAGCGTTGGACCCGCTGGAAGGCGGGATTCTGATCCTCCTCGGCAGCGGGCTGATTGCGCTCGGGACATATCTCGGCCGGGCGGAAGCGAGTCTGATTCGGTATCGCACCGCGGTTTTCGTGCTCGTTGCGATTGGCGTGGGAGCGATGTGGGGTCTGACCGCCAGAGGCGGCCTTGGGGGCAGCTCCGGTCGTTCGATGTGGTGGGGCCTTTTGTTGCTGCCCTATTTGATCGGCTGGCCGATGGCCTTGGTGGGGCCGGGACATCCCCGCTGGTTCTCATGCCTGGGGATCGGGGTGGGCGTGTGGTATCTGGTGCTGTCCCGGATGGTGCTCGCGCGCCCCTCCAAAGAGTCGGCGCTGACGCTCGGGGTGGTCCTGGCGGTCCTCGGTCTCGCGACGATCGGCGGCTGCCTCATCCGATTGGTCAGCGCCACGGGCCGCTGGAAGGCGGCCCGGCCCGCTCCGCCCGCATAAGTCGCCCGCAGACCGCCGGCCTTCAATTCTCGATCGGCGCGCACGGGCCCGCGCCGCATCCCTGCGCCGGCTCTCGAGACCGGCCTTTTCTTGAGGTTCTGCTTTTGAGGTTGCCTTGGGGGTTGTCTTCGGGGTCAAAGTGTGGGAGGACTGGGGCCGCCAGACCATGAATGCGAATGCGAATGAAAAAGCAAGGGTGATGCCGGCGGCGGATGTGCCGTGGCAACCGGTGGCCGCCGGGAGGGGTGCTGCCATGCAAATGCTGATTGGGCCGGACCGGGCGCCGCATTTCTTGCTGCGGCGGTTCCGTTTCGAGCCGGGCGGGGGCATGCCCAAGCATACCAACCAGGTGGAACATGAACAGTTTGTCCTGGGCGGCCGCGCCCAGGTTGGCGTGGGGGAGGCCGTTTACGAAGTCCAGCGCGGGGACATCCTGTTCATCCCGGCCGGGGTGCCGCATTGGTACCAAGCCCAGGGCGAGGAGCCGTTTGAGTTTCTCTGCATCGTGCCCAACTTGCCCGACCGGATGGACCTGGTCCCGTAAGGGGCCGCCAAGGCGCTCGGGGTCCTGCGTGCGCCGCCGCGGGGGGCGTTTTTCTCGCGGGGCCGCAACGGCCCCCTCGCCCGGACAAAACCGCCTTGGCGGGCGGGCGGGGGGCTGGTTAACTGCGCGCCTTGCAATCGTTGGTGACAGTGATCGAAAGCACCGGGCCCTGGGCGGCGCCGGCGTTTGTGGGTATTTTTGTGCTGGCCTCGCTGGTCATGATCTGGCGGTTGGAGGCGATGGCTGACAACGGCTTGGAGGGCACCGTGCTGGGGACGCTGGTGATGCCCTACTGCTCGGGCATCGGCAACCTCATCTTCGCGTTGGTGCTGGGCACCCAAGGCGGCCCCGGCGAGGAGGTGATCACCAACGCGCTGGTCAATAATGTCACCAACCTGACGCTGTTGATCGGGCTGCCGGCCGCCCTCTGGGGCATGAACCTCACCCCGGGCTCGTCGCGGGCCGGCAGGAAGAAGAAGGCCGCCCCCAACCCCCCGCACCACATCCACCGCCTTTCGCTGCTGTTGACCCTCACGGCGGTGCTTTTCTTCACGGCCATGCTTTATGTGCTGGCCGCGGACCGCCGGCTCGACTTTCGGGACGGGCTGGTGTTGGTCGGGCTGTTTCTGTTCTGGCAATCGTTTCACATTTTCGACGTGCTCAAGAGCCACGCGCGGCAGAACAAGTCCTTCGGCTGGAGGCTGCCGGTGGACCTGGCGCTGTTGGGGGTGGGGGCCTATGCGATCTACCTCAGCACCACCTGGCTGGTGGCGTGGGTTTCCCACCTGCAGGGCGGGTTCATCAGCGCGCGGCACCTGGGCTGGTTGAGCGGCTGGCTGATGGTGCTGCCCAACGCGCTGCTGGCGTTTTACTACGCCTGGCGGGGCCAGCCCGAAGTGGTTTACACCTCCCA
>JARKQH010000353.1 GCA_029974925.1 Verrucomicrobiota bacterium | reverse complement strand
ACCTCCCGGCCGCCGGCGATCCGCCGCCGCACCTGCATTATGACCTTTGGATTGGACCGTCGCCATTTCATCCCTACACCCCCGGTTACTTCAAGGGCGGGCCGGGCATGAATTGTCTTTCCTGGAACATGTATTGGGATTTCGGTACCGGGCAGGTTGGCGACATGGGAAACCACACCATGGACCTGGCCTGGAACGCGCTCGACGCCGATCTGCCCCTCAGCGCCGAGGCCGCGGGCGACCCCTTCAATCCCGAGGTGACGCCCGTCAAACTGGCCATGCACTTCGACCTGCCCGCCAACTCGTGGCGCGGCGAAATCCGTTGCTCGTGGTACCAAGGCGGCGCCATGCCTGACTCGCCGGCCAAGTTTATTAATCTCAACGAGATTGATCACGGCGTTCTGTTTGAAGGCAGCAAGGGCTGTCTGGTCGCCGGCTTCAACCAACGGTTGCTTTATCCCCTTCGCAATGCTGATTTCACCCATTACAAACCGCGCACCAAGGACCAATTGATTCCACCCTTGGGCGATTTTCAAAAGCAATGGATCAACGCCTGCAAAGGCGACCTCCAAACCGCCTGTAATTTCGACTACAACGGCAAAATGACCGAGATGATGATGCTGGGATTGGTGGCTTACCGCGTCGGCAGGAAAATCAAATACGATCCCGTCGCCGGCCGCGTCACGGATTCCGAAGAAGCCAACCGGCTGCTCGGCCGCAAATACCGCGAAGGCTGGCCCCTCAACGGTTAAACCGGGCCTGGGACGGTGCCTGGACGTTTTTTCCGCTTTTCATACTGCCTGCAACGGCCTGAAATTCACGCCAGCCGCACTTCAGTCCCCTCCCCGTGGACTTGGCTCCGCCTTCCGGGCCGCGCTCGGCTCCCCTCCGCGGCGGCTGCTCAATGTCGCATCCCGCGGTCCTCCAGAACCCTGCCCGCGCTTATTCGGCCGGACTCAAAGACCAACGCCCGGCCGCTGCCCGGCCGCGCGCCGCCGCCCCAGCCGGCGGTTGGAGACATGGCGACTTTGGTCGAGGTAGAAGCGCAAGGGCAGGGTGACCGCGCGAGAAATGCCAATTCG
>JARKQH010000194.1 GCA_029974925.1 Verrucomicrobiota bacterium | reverse complement strand
TTTTTTTTACGGCGCAAAGAGCCTTTACATTACCCGCGCACCGTGGCAGCAGACACGATAGAGCACCGTTTTGGCCAACCCGCGCCAGGAGGTGAAACGATGGCCGACCGATTCGATCCATCCCTGCTCTATGCCGAGTGCCGCCGCTGCGGCTCCCCCGTCATCCTTGCCACGGGCCCGCGAGAGGCCCTGCTCTGGATGGGCATCGCCCCGGACACGCTGGGCGCGGACTGCCTGCTCCTCTACGAGGGCTGCCCACGCTGCCAGCCCCACTCTCCCCAGCACGAGCCGCGCCTGATCCGCTTCCGAAGCGGGGCGGCGCCCCACCCGGGGCACTAGCCCCCGCGCGCGTCGGCCGCCCAGCAGATACGCAACAACGGGGTGATACTCCCCACGGGGCACTAGCCCCCGCGCGCGTCGGCCGCCTGGGCACGGGCAGGCCCCGCGAGAACAGCGCACCAGGCCTATCCCCGCCGCTCGGGCACGGCTTCAGGCCGACACACGCCGAGGCCAGCCCGTCCTGGTTGGCTCTGGGCCATATCGTCCGTCTTCAGGCCTTGGCAGCGGACGCCCCCTCCTGCCAGGAGCTGCCCGTGTGCTAGGCCTGTGCCCATTCCGGTCTATTGAAATTGACTCTCAATATCCACACTGCTATCCCACCGCTGCCCGGGGCGTTTGTCCCAAAACGAACACTCCGGGCAACCCGCTGATTTTTTCCGGAATCCTTTTTTGAGGATACCTGATTTTTGGCCGCATAATAACAAAAACGTCAAACCTTTTACCTTGCCATGCTTTGGGTTTCACTTTAAGGGAATTTTGTCGCGTAACGGGATTGTCAAAATCCCAGGCGGAACTGCCGGGGGCGTCTGGCCCGGACGCCGCACCATCGCCACGCGGCAAAGGACGACGGGGGGACACGCCGGAACGGGTTTCCGGCGGGGCATGTCCCATCCTGGCCCGCCGTCCCTGGCTAAGGCAGCTTGCAGACAACTTGAGGAGGAGGATTGAGATGAAACGCATCATGGCCCTGGCCCTGCTGATCAGCATGGCCTTCGGCGTGGTTGCCGCCCAGGCCGCCACGGAAGTCAAAATGACCGGCGACGCCCGTATCCACGGCACCTGGTGGGCCAAGCCCAACTACACCGGCTGGACCGGCGACGGCTCGCAGACTGCGGACAACTTCACCATCTGGGAGCGTTTCCGCCTGCGCACCGACTTCATCGCCAACGAGAACCTGAAGTTCCGCCTGGGCATCCGCGTGAACAACACCCCCTGGGGCAACGGCACCTTCCGCGTGGACAACCCCGCCGTC
>JARKQH010000349.1 GCA_029974925.1 Verrucomicrobiota bacterium | reverse complement strand
TTAGGTTCTCGCCTGCGCATCAGCAAACAACAGCGCACGCCAGCCTGATGGGGTGTCCTCTATTCCAGCGTATCAGGCGTGAGCCGGAGAGAGGCTGGCCTTAAGCGGCCAGGGCGTAGTCGTAGTCGTTGGAGACTATGTTTTTCCGCGTGTTTTACGAGGCCTCGCGGCACCTCGGCCTGCCACTTTGTCGTCGCAATCCCCGTCGAAACCAGTGCGCCCCCAGGGATGTGCCGGGGATACATATATGACGCATCCGCGTTCCGGCAAGCCCCAAGAGTGTGAAAAGGTCTCGTATTCCAGACCGGATTGGGATATCACCCGCCAATTCACCGCCACGGGAGGACGCAATGAGCAGTGTGAAGAACATCGACCGCGACATCTCCAGGCGTATCAAGGACCTGCGCGACGCCCTGAATCTCTCGCCCGAAGCCCTGTCCGAAAAGACCGGCGTTGCCGCCGACGATATCCTCCAGTTCGAGTCGGGAAACCGCGAGGTGCCGGTCAGCTATCTCTACGCCCTGGCCAAGTCCACCGGCGTGGACCTGACCGCGCTGATCACCGGGTCGGAAGCCAAGCTCCATCACTACTGCCTGGTGCGCAAGGGCGAGGGCCTGTCCGTGACCCGGCGCAAGGACTACCGGTATCAGGCGCTGGCCTACCGCTTCAACCGCCCGTCCATGGAGCCCTTCATCGTCTCCGTCCCGGCCGAGGGCCCCTGCGCCCCCAACTTCAATCAGCATGCCGGGCAGGAGTTCATCTACATGCTGGAAGGGCGCATGGAAGTGTTGCTGGGAAAGGATTCCGTGGTGCTGGAGCCGGAGGACAGCCTGTACTTCAGCTCCGCCATTCCGCACGCCATGCGTGCCCTGGACGGCAAGGAAGCCGTGTTCCTGGACGTCATCATCTAGTGGGGGGATGCTGATGCAGACCGAATTTCGCCGTTACGGCACCTTTGAGGAGTTCATGACCGGCTACCAGGTGGCCGTGCCGGAACGCTACAATTTCTCGTTCGATTTCCTGGACGCCCAGGCCGCCGCCGATCCCGGCCGCCCGGCCATGGTGCACATCGGTCCCGACGGCACCCGCCAGGACCTGGACCTGCGCTTCTTCAGCGAGCAGTCTTCCCGCATGGCCAACGCCTTCCAGTCCCTGGGGCTGGGCAAGGGCGACAAGGTCATGGTGGTGCTTCAGCGCCGCGTGGAGTTCTGGCTGGCGGTGCTGGCCCTGAACAAGATCGGCGCCGTGCCCGTGCCCTCGCCCCATCTGCTGACCGCCCACGACGTGGAGTACCGGGTCAACAAGGCCGGCATCAAGGCCTGCGTGGTGGAGGAGGACTTCGTGGAGCGCGTGGAGGCGGTCAAGGCCGTGTGCCCCACGTTGGGCGTGTTCGTGCGCGTGGGCGACAAGCCCGTTGTGCCCGGCTGGCACGCCTGGGAGAAGCTGGCCCGGGACAACTCCCCCATGTTCCCCCGCCCGGCGGACGCGGCGGGCGGCCAGGACCCCATGTTCATCCTGTTCTCCTCCGGCACCACGGGCATG
>JARKQH010000323.1 GCA_029974925.1 Verrucomicrobiota bacterium | reverse complement strand
CTGCATCAGAGCGGTCGGGGCGCGGAGCTGGTTCAAAAGCGGCATCTCAAACTCTGGGACGACCTGGTGGCGGTGCGGTTTTTGAATCCATCGCTCGGGACCATGGATGCGGTGCCGGACCAACCGGGCTGGTCGCAGTTGAGCGGGGTGGACGCCGCCGCGCTGCGCCGGACCTTGGTAGCCACGCTCCGCATGCTGCCGCCGCGCGGCACGGTGATCATGGCGGACTTTCCCGCCGCGCCGCAGGACTTGCTGCCGGATGTGGCCGAGGCCGCGCCGGCCATCCTCGCGCGGCATGGTTTGGAGGAATGGAAGGCGGCCGTGCTCACCAGTGAACTGCACCGGCACCTGGGCACCTATTCGATTGTCGGCGCGAAAATGGGGCTGCGCGCGCGCGAGCGGTTCAATGTCGCGCTGGATGAATTGCGGGTTGAAAGCCACGCGGGCCTCGAACCGCCGCTCAGTTGCCTCAACGACGGCCTCCAGGTGGCCACGGGGGCAAGCCTGGGCCGCGGCACCATCACCGTGCTGACCAACGGCCCGCCGGTCTGCGAAGCGATATTCCGCCACGGCGAGGCGCAACTCCGCCTGCGGTTGAAACCCGAGCTGTCGCGCCGGATCGCGGCTGAGCTGGCCGCCCTGGTCAAACGCCATGGCGGCACCACCCCCGAGTATTTTCAGGACGTGCGCGCCCTCTCGCTGAAACACTGGCTCGAGCTCGACCGGAGCACAATGTTCGAGGAGGAGGGGTCAGTCCTATAATTTTAGCGTCCCCTCACAGGAGGTAATCCGTGTGGAGGAAGCTGGAGTGGCGGCCGGCGACAATTTCGCGGATCAGCTCACGGCTTTCCGAGGTGGCCTGGGCGGCGACGAGCGAGCGAATGGAGAAGCACTTGAGCGCGTCGCTGATTGAAAGGGTGGCCTCGGCGGAGTCTTTGCGCCCGGTGAAAGGCAGGGTGTCCGGCCCGCGCTGGCACTGGCAGTTGAGGTTGATGCGGCAGACTTGATTGGCCAGGGGATCAATCAGCCGGGCCAGACGCTCGGGGTCGCGGCCGAACAGGCTCACCTGCTGGCCGAAATTGGAAGCGGCGACATAATCCAAGAATTGCCGGTCGTCGTCATAGGCGCACACGGGCACGACCGGGCCGAACTGCTCCTCGGCGTAGAGGCGGGCCCCCTCCGCCACGGGGTAAACGACGGCGGGGAAAAACAACGTTTGAACGGCGGCGCCGCCGCCGGGGTTGACGACGCGCCCGCCTTTGGCGAGGGCGTCTTCCACGTAAGCGGCCAGGGACTGGGTCTTGTTGAACTCCGGCAGGGGAGTCAGTTTCACGTCCTTGTCCCAGGGCATGCCGATGGGCAGGGCGTTGACGGCCGCGCAGAATTTGTCGAGGAAGGCATCCAGGATGGAGCGGTGCACAAAGAGGATTTTGAGCGCGGTGCAACGCTGGCCATTGAAGCTGAGGCTGCCGGTGACGCATTCCTTGACGGCGAGGTCCAGGTCGGCATCGGGCAGGACCAGCGCCGGGTTTTTGGCATCCAGGCCAAGGATGGCGCGCATGCGGTGGGGCTGGGGATGCTGGTGTTTGAGGATGCCGGCCACGCGGCTGGAGCCGATGAAGGCCAGGGCGTTGACCCGCCCGCTTTTCATGATCGGCCCGATCAGTTCGGAGCCGGCGCCGGAAAGGAAATTGACCACGCCGGGCGGAAAACTCGCGGCAAAGGCCGGCAGCAGGGGCTGGTGCAGAAGGCGGCCGAACTTGGGGGTTTTGACGACGACCGGGTTGCCCATGATCAGCGCCGGGATGAGCGTCGTGTAAATCTCGTTGAGGGGGTAGTTGAACGGGCCCATCGAGAGGACCACGCCCAACGGCGCGCGCCGAACCTGGGCAATCACCCCGCCGTCCACGCTGAAGCGCGAGCCCGCGCGGTCAATGTCCTTGAGCGCTTCGATGGTTTTGCGAATGTAATCCACCGTCCGGTCGAACTCTTTGCGGCTGTCTTCGAGACTCTTGCCCACCTCCCACATGAGGAGTTTCACCACCTCGTCGCGGACCGTCAGCATGCGGGTGATGAACCCTTCGACCGCCTCAATCCGCCGGGCGACGGTCCGGGTGGGCCAGTGGCCGCGGCCGTTGTCCCAGGCGCGCACGGCCGCTTCGAGGCCCTGGAGCGCGGCCGCCTCATCCATCAGGGGCACGTGTCCGATGACGGGCCGGCTGAGGGTTCCGCCCTGTTCGAGGCAAAGGGGCGAGCTGACCTCGGTCATGGCCCCCT
>JARKQH010000320.1 GCA_029974925.1 Verrucomicrobiota bacterium | reverse complement strand
ACACGTTGGTCCGATACCACGTCGTGTTGACCGCAATGTCCGCCACCACCGTGACTTCGTTGGTCGGCTCGGCGCGAAGGGTGTGCGGCGCCCCGAGCGCCGCCAGTAACAATAGTGCTCCATAAAGTATGGGTTTTGTTTTCATTGTCAGTAATGTTCTGTTTGCTTGCATTGGATATCCGAACGCCGGGATTAAAGACCACCCCCGTGAACACCGTATGTCAGCCAGGTGACAAAACGGTAACATTGGCTCAGAACTCGTAATTCAAGGACAGGCCGTAGGTCCGGCCGCGCGTGTAGGAGGAGTAGATGGCCTGACGGTCCTTGCCATAGGTGCGCTCGATGCGGGGGTCCAGGAGGTTTCGGGCGCCGATCTTGAGCCGAAGATTGCGGCCAAGGCGCTGGGCCAGAACCAGGTCGAGCTGCTCGACGGGCTGTTCATAGATGTCGGGAGCGGCGAGGTTGGCAATGATGAGGCGCGGGCCGAAGACGTTGTAACTCAGGGAAAGGGACGTGCCCCACGCCGGGTTGTCGTAAGCCAGTTCGGCATTAACGATGTAGGGCGATTGGTCCGCCATGGGCCGCGTCTCGCCGAGCAGGTCCGGCTTGGTATGGTTCTGCTTCTGCAGCTCGGAAACCGGTTGTTCCGACTCCATCAGCGTGAGATTGCCACCGAGGCTCCAGTGGCGCAGGGGGTAGCTGAGAAACTCGAGGGATTTGCGCGCTTCAAATTCAATGCCGTAAACCTTCGCTTCCGGCCGGTTGACAAAGGTGATGATGTCGCCGGCCGACGAAATGAACTCCTTTTCGATGACATTGGCGAGGTCCTTGTAAAAAACACCGACCGAGAAGAGTTCCCCGGGGCGGGGGAACCATTCCAGGCGGGCATCATAATTTTTGATGGCAGTCATTTCGAGCTCGGGATTGCCCACCACGTATTCGTCCAGGACGGGGTCGTAAGTCCGAATGCCGGCCAGTTCGCGGAAGGAGGGCCGGGTGATCGTTTCGCCGTAGTTGAGCCGCAGGTTCCATTTGGGAGTGAGGGTCCAGACCAACCCCAGCGCGGGAAGAATGTCGTCCTGGACCAGGGGGGATGGCGAGTTGGTTTCGCCCGGTTTGACGCCCTCGGAGGGGACGGTGGTAAAGGAGGTGGTTCGAATTTCGGTCTGCTCAAACCGGGCGCCGCCGATGAGCCTGAGCTGGGGCAGGACCGGCACATCCAGCATGGCATACTGGGCCGGGATCTCGCTTTCACCGTGGTAAAAACTGCGGTCCGACGGCGATTGGATGTAGTTGGTCCAGGGGAAGGTGTAGCGTGTGCGCGTGGCGCTGAGGGCGTTGGAGGCAACGGGCCCCACCAAGCCGAGCGAACCGGGGAGGAGAATCTGGTTCGGGTCGGTGGGATAAGGCCGGTAGGGGACGTCGTATTGGAGGATGCGCTCGCGGTAGTCCCGCTCGGCGGAACTGCTAAACCAGCCAAACTTGAACTGCGCCTCCTGGGCTGCCGACACCAGGAACGGCAGGGTGAAATCCACGCGGAAGCTGTCATTTTTCTCCTCGAGGTAACGCCAATACCGGGTTGGCAATTTGGGGTCGAGGCCGGACAGGCCCCAGTCGGTGCCATTGACATGGTAGAAGCGCGTGTCAGGCTCGTCCTGGTAGGTGTCCGTGAACGTGGCCAGCCAGTCCATCTTCAATCCACCGAGGGGGGCGAAGAGGTGGTCGCCCCGGAGCTGGTGCGACGTGAGGTTGCGCTCGATGAAGTACAACCGGTTCATGGTCAAATCGTAAAGATTGTTGTAGTTGTCTTTCCCTTTGCGAATGCGGGCCGAATCCTCGCTGTATTGGTTGAAGATAAAATTGTAGCCTAATTGCTGGTCCGGGAAGATCTGGTAAGCCACCGAAGCGGTGGCAGCCCAGTTCACTTCGACGGTGCCTTTCTCCTCGGTAAACTCCTTGCGCACCTCGAGTTCGTCCGAGTCGTTTTGATAAAAGGATCGTTCGACCTGGCCCCCCTCGTAATAGGAGTAACTCCGCGCGTAGGGGAGGCTGAGGAACAGGCCCATCGGCCGGCCCAGGAAGTAGAAGGTGTCTCCGGCCGAGGCGACGAAGCTGTGGGCTGGCGGCGGCGCCTCCCGTTTGGGCGCGAACTCAGCCGGCCCGGCCAGTTTGGTGAGGCGATCCAGTTCGAAGCTCTGCTTGAGGATATCCTTTTGGCGATCGGTGAGGGGATTTCTGGCAGTCAAGGAGGAGTAGGCCTGGCCGAAGGAGAGGTCGGGGTCCCAGAACTCGGCAGGCAGGGCGCGGGTCCCGTCGTCCATGCCCAGCCAATCCTTGCCTCCGCCTGTGTAAGTGAGGAACCTGTCATTGCCCGTCGTCTGAGTGTTGAATGCAGCCCCCAACTCGAGCGAGACAAAGGGGCGGTCCGGGAACGATTTGGTGACAATGTTGATGTTGCCGCCGGTGAAGCTGCCGGGCTGATCGGGGGTAAAGGTCTTGGTGACGGTGACGCGGTCAATGATCTTGGCCGGGAACATGTCCAGGGCGGCCGAGCGCCGGTAGGGGTCGGCGGAGGGCAGCTCGGCCCCGTTCAGCGTGGCAGCGCTGTAGCGGTCGGTGAGACCCCGGATGACGGCGTATTTGCCCTCGACCACGGTCGCGCCCGACACGCGGGCCACGATGTCCCCCGCGTCGCTCACGCTGGACCTGGAGATCTGCTCGGCGCCGAACGACTCGACGGCGGCGGCGGCCTTGGCCCGTTCCTGGAGAAGCGCCTTGACGGTGCTGGAGCCCTGCGAGCGCAGGAGGGGTTTGGGTTTTTCCATTGGCTTCGGCGCGGCGGGCGGCAGCACGACTTTCTTCGGCTCCTCTTTCCGCACTGCTCCGGCACTGGGTACGCTTTTTTCGCCCTGCGCCCGCGTGTCCTGGAAAAAACTTTCGCCCCCGGCCGCGGCGGGGGCGTCTGCGGCGACGGCGCGCCGGGTGCCCGAGGTGGAGGCGGGGGGCATTCCCTGATTGATCGGAGGCAGTTTTGGCGGGGGACCGGCTTTCTGCTGGATGGGCTTGGCGGGCTCTTTTTGTTCCTTTTTATCGGAGCGCACGTACTGCAGCACGGCCTGCCGCATTTGTTCGAGCTTGCCCGTTTTGTATGCCCAAAAGACCACGCCCCCGATCAGCAGCGCGTGGAGAACCGCGGCGATGATGAAGCTGGTGCGGTCCTTCCTGGGCTTGCGAACGGGCGGCATGGGATGGTTTTTCCCGGCTCAGCCGCCGCTGCCCCAACAGCCGTTGGGGCGGAGGGCTGTGCAGGATACAGTTGGCGCCACGCCTCAGTTGGCCGCCACGGTCTCCGTGGCCAGGCCGACCTTGTTCACATTGGCGGACACCAGCACGTCCAGCACTCCCACGACTTTTTGATACTGGATCCGCTGGTCCCCCCGCACCACCACGTTCAAATCCGGGTCCTGTTTGCGAAACTCCACCAGGGTCCGCAGCAATTGATCCTCGTTCATCTCGACGGTGTTGAGGTAAATCTTGCCGGCGTTGTCCACGGTGATGTAGTTGACCTTCGAGGGAGCCTCCTTCGGCCGGCTGGAGGCGGTTGGCAACGAGATGTTCAAGTCGTTGACCGCGGGAGCCGTGGTGATGATGAAAATCACCAGGAGCACAAAGGCCAGGTCGAGCAACGGCGTGATGTTTAATTCCGAGAGGGTGTGATGCTTGCTCGCTGAATACTTTTTCATAAGGAAACTCCGTCAAACCCGGCTTTCCATGACTTCGAAGCGTTCCGCGCGCTCCGGGAAGATTTGCTGGAGGGCGCCGACCACTTCCTCGGCCACCGAACGGTTGTCCACATATCCATGCTCGATGGCGGTGGCGTACTCGGCGGTGAAGTTGTCGAGCTCCTGGGTGATCGCGCGGATGGTGGTAATCATATAATTATAAGCAAACATGGCCGGGATCGCCACGAAAAGTCCGACCACGGTGGCGATGAGCGCGCCGGCGACGCCGGGCGCCATGGCCGTCAAACTTGCTGCCTGGACCTTGGCGATGCCCGAGAAGGTCTCCATCACGCCCCAGACCGTGCCGAGCAGTCCGATGAAAGGCCCGCCTGCCACGGCCGTCGAGAGGATGATCATCCCTTTTTCCAGGGAAATCGCCTGGGCGCTCACCGCCCGCTCGAGCGCGACCCGCACCGATTCAAACGACGAAACGTTGACCTTCGTCGTGTTCGCCCGCGCGAACACGTCGGCGGCCCCTCCGGCGCCATCGCCGGCGGCCGGCGTTCGGCCTCCCCGCCGCGGTTTGACCGTCACCGGGTTGTTTTTCAGGTGGTAGGCCAGCTCCTCGGCCCCGCTCAAATAGACCTCGTAGGCGGGCGCGCCGCCGAAATCGTCGCCCCGGTTGAACAGCTCCAGCGGGTCCCGCGCGGCGCGGTAGGCGGCAAAGAACTTCCGGCCGGCCTTTTGCGCCCGGTACAGTTGCCGGCCCTTTTGAATAATGACCGTCCAACTGAACATCGAAAGCAGGGCCAGCAGCGTAATGGTGACCTTGCCTTCGGTCGTCGCCTTGTCAAAAGCGAACTGCAGGGCGTTGGCGAAAAACGGCGTCAAACCGAAATCGTTCATAGTGCAAACTGCTTCATCCGGGCGTTCACTCACGCGTTTCATCCATCGGCGCCCGGTTCCGACGCCCCCACTGTGGGGCGCTTTCGTGACGGAAATAAGGCGGTCAGGTTACAATTCGGTGACAGCGAGCCGCCGCCAATAGGCTTGGGCTCGCTGGCGTTCGTGCTCCAAGGCGGTGGATGCCGCCTCCTCAAGCAGCGTCGGGAAAACCAGCAGCGGGTAGGGAAAGGTGGTGGCCACGGCCGCCGCCTCCGCCGCCGCGCCCAACACCAGGTGGTGCGTGGTTGGGTCCGGAACCTCGTCCAGCAGCCGCATCACGAGTCGCTGCCGCGCAAGTTCCCACTGGGCCAGGTCCCGCGCGGCCTCCTGCGGGGAGGTTCCGCTCCCCGCCTCTTCGCTGCCAGGCCCCGCCGGAAGCGGGATTTTGAGAGCATGGGCTGGCAGAGCCTCGCTCGTCCGTTCGCGGATGATGATCGCGGGGGCCCATGCGACCGGGCCCTGACAGTCAACCTGAAGTTTCATGACACGATGAATTCTTTCGCCGGGTTAAAACCCTGGCGGTTGCCCGCCACCCTGCCCCTTTTGCGTGTCAGCCGCGGGGCGATTGGGTGACAAATCGGTGGAAACTTGGAAGTCAGACCAGCCGCCAGCGGGTCATAAGTCCGCCCCGTCCGAATCAAACCCAAACTAATTCACATCTTATTAACCGGGCTTTTTAGCGGAATTTTGGGCCTTTTTGGCGATTTGAGACATTTGTCCAGCGCGCAACCTCGAACTTGTTCACACCCTCTTTCCGCGGCTTCGGGCCCCAGACCCCGGCCCGGACGCCCCCCGCGCGACCGAGGGGGACCTGTCGCGCTTGCCCCAGGGGCACGCAAATCGTAGGATTAGCCCACTCCGGCGTCTGACAGGTTTCCTCCCAGAGGGCCCGTGCGGCGCGGGAGCTCCGCATGAGAATCAACCACGGATTTGACATTGGTTTGGGCACCGCCCCCCAGCGGGGGAGGCGCGGCGGGCGGTGACTTGCGGCCAGGCGCCTGAAAAAACGCCAGCCACCAGGCTTTGGGTTTTATGGAAAACGTTTCAGTTTCACCAACACCCGCCGGCGCGCACGGGGAACCGGCCGCGGTGGCGGCGATGTTGCAAGTCCCGGACGCCGACCTGTTGCAGCCGCGACGGGCGGAACCGGCGGGTCCTCGCGGGCCGGGGGCGCGCATGCCAGAGCGCGCGCCAGCCGAAGCGCCGCCGGCGGAGCCGTTATCCTCTCACCTGGCCGGCTCCTTGAGGCGGCGGTGGCGGAGCTATTGGCAGGAACTGCGACGATGCCAAAAGGGGTTTACCGAGGAGTCTGTGCACGAACTTCGGGTGGCCACGCGGCGCCTGATTTCGGAATTGGTGCTCTTGGAGGGGGTATTTCAGACAGCGGCCGTGCAGGATGCCTACCGGACGTTGAAACGCCGCCTCAAGCGGCTGGGGGAGCTGCGCGACGTTCATGTTCAGCGCCTGTTCATCGAGGAGCGGCTGACGCGGTTTCCCGAGTTGCTGCTGCTCCGGGAACACTTGGTGCGAAAAGAAAGAAGGCTGGAAAAGGAAGCGGCCCGGGCGGTGGGGAAGTTCAAGACCGCCAAGCTGCAGAAACAGCTTCAGGCGCTGGTGAAAATGCTGGCTCGTTTTTCCGGCAATGCACGGCGTGAATCCCGCCTGGCGGCCGCGGTGCGCACCGCCGCCGACCGGGCGTTTGAGGAAACCGTCCGCCGGCGGCAAGCCGTTTCGCCGGCCGACCTGAAAACCGTGCACCGCACGCGTGTCGCGTTCAAACGCTTTCGCTACATGATCGAAACCATCGCGCCCACCCTGCCCGGTTTTGATGCTCAGAAACTCCGCGCCCTCGCGCTCTACCAGCGGCGGATGGGGTACTTGCAGGACGCTGAAGTGCTGGAACGCACTGTCGCGAACTTCATCGCGCGGCATCGGGCTACGGAGGCCCTGCTGGCTTCATTCCGCCACTACCTGCTGCGGCGAAAAGCCCGCCTCCTTCGCCAGTTCCTGAAAACTGCGGACCAACTTTACACCTTCTGGAGCGCGAAACCACGCGGCAAAAACCAGTCCACATAGCCTCGGCAGCTTTGGCGTCCCGGCAGGCGGACGGTGGCCGGCGGGCAGAGAAAGCCTGCGCCGTTCCCTCAACGGAAACCGGACTCAGGCGGCGGGCGGGGTCGGGGCGACGGGAGCGCTGGCAGGCTTCTTCAGGGCGGCGACCGGCGGCGGCTGTTGCGCCGGGGGGCTGGACGGAGGGGCGGTGCGTTTCGGGCGTTTGGCCGGCTTGGCCGGTTTGACGGCCTTCTTCATGCCACGCTTCAGCTTCGCTGCGGCCTCCTTCACTTCCTTGCGGATGCGCCTGGCCTCTTTGCGCGCCTGCTTCCACGCTTTGCGGGCTTCCTTGTATTTCGCCTTGGCCTCCCGCGCCTCCTGATGCGCCGCTTTGGCGGCTTTCTCAGCCGCGGTGAGTTTCAGCGCGAGACGACGGAGCGCCTCCGCCACCTTCGCGTCATTTTTCTGCTCTTTCACGCTTTTCATGTTGCCTGCCACAAAAGTTGAGCGCCCCGTTATTTCCTGTCTGACGGCGCTTGGGGACCATCGCTAACAGTCCCGCCATGGAGTGGCAAGCCCCCGATTGTGACATTTTATTCACCGCCCAAATCATAAGGGGGCCCATTGCGGGCCCCCCTGGGTCTGACGGTGGGGCTCTTCGCGAGCCCCGTGGTTTGTTTGTTGCGGCAGAGAACTACTCGCCGGCTAATGCTGCCCCCCCAAGGTTACAAACGCGTGTCGAAAAAGTGACAGGTTGCCAACAATTTTGCGCGCGAAATGCCCCTGGTCCCTCTTGGAAGCGCCCGAGCCCCTGTCCTTTCATTGACGCCGGTCATTTCAAGTATTAGGCTGTTGATAATGAGTGTATTGGCTGGAGTTTCATTGCCTGAGGTGGACCGCTTCCCGTTGCGGAAACCGCCGGCGAAGGACGTTGTGGATTCGCTTTCCCGCGAAATCCTGGAGCTGAAAAAACAGCTCAACGCGGTCCTGCTCGCCCACAACTATCAGGTTCCGGAAATTCAGGATTTGGCTGATTTTGTGGGGGATTCTCTGGGCCTGTCCCAGCAGGCAGCGCGGACGGCGGCCGACGTCATCGTGTTCTGCGGGGTTCATTTCATGGCGGAAACGGCCAAGATTTTGAATCCGGACAAGATCGTGGTGTTGCCGGACAAGGACGCCGGGTGCTCGCTGGAGGAAAGCTGTCCGGCGCCGCAACTGGCTGAGTTTCAGAAAACCAATCCCCGGTTTTGGACGATCTCCTACATCAACTGCAGCGCGGCTGTGAAGGCGTTGAGCGACATCATCTGCACCAGCGGCAACGCGGTTAAAATCGTGCAAGCGGCCCCCCCGGATCGTGACCTGCTTTTTGTGCCGGACGAAAACCTGGGCGCGTGGGTCATGGAGCAAACCGGCCGGCCGATGACGCTGTGGAAAGGCAATTGCTACGCCCACGTGGAATTTCGCCGGGAGAGCCTCCTCAAGCTGAAGGAAGAATATCCCGCGGCAAAAGTCGTCGTTCACCCCGAGAGCCTGCGGGAGGTGCGCGATCTGGCTGATCTGGTTTGCTCGACCGAGAAGATGATTCACTACTGCAAGGCCGATCCGGCCCGGCAGTTCATCATCGTTACGGAATCCGGCATCCTGCACCGGCTGCAAAAGGAATGCCCCGGCAAAGAGTTCCTTTGCGCGCCGGTTTACGATGCGCTGCGCGCGCCGACGGACCCCTGCCGCTGCAGCGAGTGCAAGTACATGAAGCTCAACACGCTCGAAAAAGTCCGGGACTGCATGAAGAACCTCGCGCCCCGGATCGAGCTGCCCCGTGACATCCTCGACCGCGCCCGGCTCCCCATTCAGCGGATGTTGGATTTACACTGAGATCGGCCGGACGCGCTGGCCGTCGCGGACCCGGTTGCCAGGATACAGAATAACGGGCTCACCTTCCTGGAGGCCGTCCAGGACCTGGGTCTCGATGCCGCTGGACCTGCCGACTTTCACGGCCCGCAGGCGCGCCCGGCCGTTCTCCAGCACAAATGCCGCCCAGCCCTCGCCGCGGCGAAACAGGGCGCCGACGGGCACCTTGAGCACCTGCTCCTCTTCCCAGACGATGATGCGCGCCTCCACCCTGAAGTTATCCCCCACGGTTGCGCGTTCCTCGGGCGGGGTGACCAAATCGGCCACGACGTTGACTCGTTGTTCCTCGACGCCGAGGGCGGAGATTTTCGTAAAACCCGCCGGCTCCACCAACCGGACGCGGCCAATCAACGGCTGCGGTCCGCCCCACTGCTCGAACTCGACGCGCGCGCCGGGGGGAATGACCGCGCCATCCCGGGACAGAACTTCCACAATGACCTCGAGGTCGGACGGGTCCCCGATTTCCACCAGCGGCGTGCCCATCGAAACCACGCGCGAGCTCTCCTCGAACACCCGAAGAATGCGGGTTCCCGCCGGCGCGACCACCACGACGGGAGGACGCGAGGTGGCGCCGGCTGAATCCGGGGCAAAATCCGCGAGCCGTGCCTCGGCCTCCTGCAAAGCGGCCTCAGCGGCAGCCAGATCCTTGACGGCAGCCGCCTCGCGCAACTGCGCGGCTTCCAGGTCCTGCGCCGAGAGGGTCTGGGCCGCGAAAAGGTTTTCGGCGCGCCGCAATTCGCTTCGGGCGTAAGTCAGGGCCACGCGGGCCTTTTCCAGGCTGGCGGCGGCGGCGGCGCGGCTGGCTTGGGCGAGGGAGCGCGTCCGCGCATCGAGGAGGTTGGGTGGCACCGGATCAATCACCGCCACCACCGTTTGGTTGGACACCACCTCGGCCCCGGCCTTGAAGGGTATGCGGCGCAGCAAACCGGAAACGGGGGCGGAGACAACATACCGATGCCGGATGCGCGTCTTGCCCTCCTCGTTAACCGTGACACGCAAGGGACCGCGGGTGGCGGGCGCGATTTCAACCGGAATCGGTTTGGGCCAAAGCCCCAAGGCAATCAGGCCGGCCAATAGAAGGAGGCCGGCCCAAGGCAGCCACCGGCGCACCCGGTGGCGCTCGGGTTCGCGTCGCGTCATCAATGTCGCAACCTGGGGCGCCTGACCTGTCATATCATGGCGGTTGCCGCGCTATTCAGGCGCTTTCAGGACCCCGACCAGGTCCAGTTGCCCGAGTTTTCGCAGCACGGCTAGCGCCGAAAGCGAGGAAGCTACGGTGACCACGAGCACAGCGAAAGCATAATTGCTCGAGGTCAGCACCAGGGGCAGCCGGACCGTTTCGGTGTTGACGGCGCCGAGGATGACCTTGGCGAAGCCGGTCCCGATCAGCAGCCCCAAAGGAACCGCAATCAGGGCGAGAATGACCAGTTCGGTGATCAGGACGGCGCCGACCTCGCGGCGGGAAAATCCAATCACCCGCAGCGTCGCCAGCTCGCGCGCCCGTTCAGCCAGTGAGATGCGGGCATTGTTATAAACCACGCCGAACGCGACCACCGTGGCAAACCCCAGGTAAATCATTTGAATCAACCCGATGCTGGCAGCCGTGGTCTGCCGGAAATTCTCGCGCAGGGAGTTCTTGATCGCCACCCAGCTCACACGCGGAATCTCCTTCAAGGCGCGGAGAAACTCCGGCTGGCGGGCGCTATCCACCCGGAAATTGGCGCCGGTGATCAGGTCCCCTTCCCCCAGCAGGCGGTTGACCGACCGCAGCTCCATGTAGGCCGCCGTGCCGGCGAAATCCTCGGCCAGACCCACCAGGGGAACGGTGCGCACCGGCCGCTTGCCTTCGAGAAACTCGAGAGTGAGAAGATCGCCCACCCGGGCGCCGAGGATTTCCGCCAGCTTGGCCGAAACGACAATGCCATCCGGCGGGAGAAGGATCCGGCGGGAGTTCTCGTCGAGCACCCGGTTGTGCAGGCCATCCGCCGGGATGCCCTGGAGCCCAAGCTGGCGGCGTTGATGCCCGAAGCTGATGCGGACAAAGGCATGGCGGAACGGTTCGACGGTGACGACGCCGGGAAGCTGCCTGAGGAGGTGCTTGACGCGATAATGCGCCGGTTCAACCAGCCCGATGCCAAGGTCCTGCCGCTGGACCACATCCCACTGAAAATCCAGCACTTCAGCCACGCCATCGCGAAAACAATTCGGGACAATCAAAATGCCCGTGGCCAGAGCCAGGCCCATGACGGTGAAGCACGCCTGCACGGGCCGGCGTTCTATGTTTCGCACGGCAATGCGAAAGGTATGCGACAGGAACCGGCCGATGCCGGTTCGCTCAACCAGGGCCGGCCGGTAATTGGCCGGCGGCTCGGGCCGCATGGCCTCCGCCGGCGGCAGGCGCGCGGCGCGCCGCACCGCGCCAATGACCCCCGCAATGGCTGCCGCTGCGCTGACCGCCACCGCCAGCGGGAACGCCGTCTGGTCCAGCCGGAATTCGAGCTCGGGAAAGCGGAAGAACTTGTGGTAAAGGAGCACGAGACGATGGCCCAACAGAATGCCGCCGATGGCTCCGAGAAGGGTCCCGGCAACGACCATCACCAGGGCAAACTTAAGGTAGTGTACCACGATCTGCCGGTTGCTGAAGCCAAAGGCTTTCAGAATGGCGATTTGCTCGCGCTGCAATGCCAGCAGCCGGGAGAGAACCGCGTTGGTCATGAATGCCGCGACACTCAGAAACACAATGGGGAACCCGATGGAGATGGTTTGCAAAACCCGGATTTCATCCGAAACGCGAATGTGGGAGGGGTGATCCTCCCGTCCGTAGGCGGTTCGTCCCCCGTAAGGCGTGAGCAACCGGTCAACGGCTTCGAGGACCGGGCGCTGCGCGGCATCCGGGGCCAGAGTCAGGGAAAGGTAATTGAAAGCTCCATCGAGATCAAAAGCCCGGGCCAGTTCGGTGTAGGGCATCCAAAAGATGCCGTAAGTGCGGTTGTCCGGCAGCGCGGCGCCGGGACGCGACTCGAAGATGAACTCGGGAGACAGGACAATGCCGGCGATCTGGAAATCCTGGCGGCGGCCGTTCAGCAACATCGTGATGCGGTCACCCGGTTCGAGCTGGTTGGCTTGGGCGAACGCCTCCCCCACCAGCACTTCACGGCGGTTCGCCGGATTGAGCCAGCGCCCGGACCGCAGGAAAAGGCGGTTTAGCTCGGGCAGGCCAAAGTCCGGCACGGAACGGACCATGCCGCTGGCCGGCTCATCCAGAGCGGCCAGATCGAGCGTCACCTGGACCGAGATGGCCGGCTGAACCGTTGCCACGCCCGGCAGCTCGGCGATGCGCGCGGCGACTGAGTTGGGCGCCCGCTTGAGGTGAACAAACACGTCGGCGAAATGGTTGGCCTGATAATACTCCCGGCGCGTGGATTCCAGGGAGTAAATCAGGCTGCGCGCCATGATCATCATGGCCAGACCGCACGCCATGACGAGGGCCACGGCGATCGCCTGGCCCTTGAGCCGGCGCAGGTCGCGCCACAGTTTGCGGTCCAGGTTCGAAATCATGACATTCGGGTTCGCGCCGCCACGCTCACCAATTCAGGCTGCTGGCGGGGGCGCGGCGCGCGTTGGTGATGATATGGTGCACATGGCCGTCGGAGAAGTGGATCACGCGGTCCGCCATGTCGGCCATGACCGCGTTGTGAGTGATGATGACGGTCAGCGCCCCCAGCTCCTGGTTGACCCGTTGAATCGCCTCCAGCACCACGATCCCCGTCCGCACATCCAGGGCGCCCGTGGGCTCGTCACAAAGCAGCACCTCCGGCCGCTTGGCGATGGCCCGGGCAATGGCCACCCGCTGCTGCTCCCCGCCGGAAAGTTGGGCGGGAAAATGGTCCAGCCTCCCTCCCAATTGCACCAACTCGAGGGCCGCCTCCGCCGGCAGCGGGTCCCGGGCGATTTCGGTGATCAACGCCACATTCTCGCGCGCCGTCAGGCTGGGGATGAGATTGTAGAACTGGAACACGAAGCCGACCGTATCCCGGCGGTAGGCGGTCAAGGCGTTTTCATCCGCCGCCGCCAGGTTCATCCCGCGATAATACAATTCGCCGGCGGTCGGGGTATCCAGGCCGCCGAGGTTGTTCAGCAGCGTGGTCTTGCCGCTGCCCGAGGGCCCCAACAAAACCACCAGCTCCCCTGCATACAGGTCCAGGTCCACACCCCAAAGCGCCCGAACCTCGGCGGCGCCCGTCCCATACACTTTGGTCAGGCCCCGCACGCGGAAAACCTGGCCGGAATCCAGTTTTGTCTGCATGTCCGACATTGATCCATGACGTCCATCCCGCCCGGAACGGGGCCGGCGAACGCCAAAGCCATACCGCATTGGCGGCTTGCGGGCAACTACGGCATGAAGACGGTCCGCCCGCCGGACTTACCGCGCCGGGCTTGCCATGGCCGCGCCCGGTTTCAGCAGACCGAGATCGCTCAGAGTGGCGCGGACCTTTTCCCGCTCGGCACCGCCAAACGGCGTCAGGGGCTCGGCCGGAAGGTCGCTGCAAAGGCCCAGGAGTGACAGGGCGCACTTGAGGCCTTTGACGACCGCCGATGGGTGGGGGTCCACTTCAAAGATGGCGCCCAGCCGGAGAAGGCGGCTTTGGAGGGCCGCCGTCCGGGCCTCGTCGCGACGGAGCGCCGCTTCATACAAGCCCACCAGCAGCCCGGGCTCGACGAGGGCGCCGCCGTTGACCCCGCCATGCGCGCCCAGCCGCAGGGCCTCCACCAGCAGATGCTCCGGCCCCATGAACACCCGCCAGTCCGGCCGCTCCCGGGCCACCTCGAGCACCTTCCGGAAGTAGGCGAGGTCGCCCGAGCTGTCCTTGATGCCGGCAATGCCTTCGATTTGAGCGAGCCGGCGCAAGGTGTCGGGCGCGAACCAGGTCTTGGTCATCGCTGGCATGTTGTAAAGGAACAGCGGCAGCGGCAGCTCCAAAACCAGCCGTTCCACAAACCGGCAGAGCTCCGATTGACTCGACGGATAATAATAAGGGGCGGACGTGACCACCGCGCAGGCTCCCGAAGCCGCGGCGTGGCGGGCCATCGCCAGCGCCTCGACCAGGGAGGTATCCGTGATGCCGACCAGGACCGGCAGCCGCCCGCCCACCTGCCGGCCAACGCGCTGCACCAGCTCGCGCCGAAGCCGGTAGCCCAGGTTCGGTCCCTCGCCCGTGGTGCCGAGCACAAACAAACCGTGGACACCCCCGGCGATGACATGCTCGATCAACCGCTCGAGGCCGGGCACATCGAGTTGATCCGGCCCCGCCAGGGGGGTTATCAGAGGCGGAATGATGCCCTGCAAGGGTCTGGTGAGTCTGCCAGTCATGAACGTGTTGTTCTTGTCTTTGCGGGGCCACAGTGACAGAGTTCTTCAGAATCGTCTTTTGATTAAATCCATTGGACGATTTTGAAATTCGGTTTCCGAGGCCGGCATGACCACTGAATCCATTGAAATTCCGGGCCGCCAAATCGGCCTGCCCATGGTGATTCATGTCAGCCGCGTGCGCAGTCATACTGCCCGGCGGATCAGTTGGCATTCGCACGAGGGTTTTGAACTGCTTTTTTTGCTGGAGGGCGCCACCGCTTACGAGTTCGCGGACCGCCAGGTGCTGCAGCTTGCCGGCGGCCATTTTCTGGTCATTCCCCCCGGCGTGGTGCATCGGGGTCAGCATAATGTGCGCTCGCCCTGCACCATTTGCGGTCTGGCCTTGAGCGCCGCCGCCGCGGGGGCCTGGAAACACACCACGTTCACCCCTGCGGACGTGCAACGGATTCGCTCGGCGTTGGAAAGTTCCAGCCGGACCGTGCACCCGTTCAATCCCTCGCTGCGGTGGCTGGTGCGCCGGCTGATGGACGCCCTTGCCGGTTTTCCCGCCTCCGCCGAATCGCCCACCACGGCCGCCACCCTTCGGACGCTGATCTGCGGGGTCTTGCTGGAGTCCATGGTCCAAATGCTGTCCCCGCCCCGGGCGCCCCAGGCCTCCGTTGCGGCGGCGATTGATTTCTTTCGCCAGCATCTGGACGAACCCATCCACATCCCCGACCTGGTCCGGCATCTCGGGTTCAGCCGCGCCCGCACGTTCGAGCTGTTCAAATCCCAGACCGGCCTGACCCCCAACGACTATCTGCAACGGCTCCGGATTGAAAAAGCGCGCGAACTGCTTCGCGCCACCCGGCGTTCCATCACCGCCATTGCGCTGGAGACTGGCTTCAGCTCCGGCCAGTATTTCTGCACCGTTTTCCGCCGCTACACCGGCCTCTCCCCCGCCGCCTATCGCCAGGCCAATCGCGCCGGCAAGCCCGCACGCCGAACTCCTGCCCCCTGAGGGGGCGAAGGGACAGCGGGATTTCTTGCCCGGCTGCAGAAGATCACCAGGACGGGGGTTGTCCGGGCCCGCACTGCGGTTGTGGGCTTGACGGGCCCTTGGGCGAGGCGCGAATCTGCGGGAGTTATGGACACGAAAATCACCCTGGTTCAAATCGAAAAACCCGAATCCATCAATTTCATTCTTGGCCAGTCGCATTTCATCAAGACCGTCGAGGACCTTCACGAAGCGCTGGTCACCGCCGTGCCCGGCATCAAATTCGGACTGGCGTTTTGCGAATCCTCCGGCAAGTGCCTGGTCCGTTGGACCGGAACCGACCCGGCCATGGTTGACTTGGCGCGGAAGAATGCCCTGGCCATCGGCGCCGGTCACAGTTTCATTCTCTTTCTGGCCGAGGGTTACTTCCCGGTTAATGTGCTCAACGCCGTCAAAGCCGTTCCCGAAGTCTGCCGGGTGTTCTGCGCCACCGCCAACCCGGTGCAAGTCGTGATTGCCGAGACCAGCCAGGGGCGCGGCATCCTGGGCGTGGTGGACGGCTCGGCGCCCAGGGGCATTGAAGGGGAGGCGGACATCGAATGGCGCAAGAAGTTCCTGCGTCAGATCGGCTACAAGCTCTGAAAAAGCGGCGGGGCGGGGCGGCCGCCGCACGGCGCCCCTGGATGAGAGAGTTCATCAGCCGGACTCCGAACCGGGAACCTCAAGTTACTTTTTAACCCCAAATTCCAAGACTAACAGACAAACATGAGCTACGAAACGACCCTTTTTCTTCTGGCTGCGCCGGCCCGGGGAAAGCATCGCAAACTGGCCAACGCCCTCGAGCAGGAACAGGCGCGCAAAGGGGTGACCGATCCTGACTCCGAGCTGAATTTTCTTCTGCGTCATATCGCCTTCGGCAGCGACGGCTCACTTCAGTTTCGCCCCAATAAACGTCGCGGCCTCTGGTCGGATGAGGTGCCGGACGATGAGGGGCTGGTGCTGTCGGTGTGGGGCGGCTGGGAGGAGTCGGAGGAGCTGGCCAGGTGGCTGTGCGCGCATGGGGCCGAAGGACAGGTCATCCTCCACAGCCGGGAAGGCGACGGGGAGGCGTGGGGCCATGAGTTCAGGAACGGCAAGATGCGGGACCTGGCCTTGGTTCCTGTGGGAAAGTGGAAGCGCGTGGCAACAAGGTAGGGCGGGCCAGGAGGGGCGGCCGGCGTAGGTTTCCCAAGAGCCGCGCGATCGCCCCGCTCCAAGCGCCGGATGCCCAGGCCGCCCCCGCGACCGGCCGCTGCCCATGAGGCTGGCATCCGTCACGGGGGTGAAAACAGGCCGCGATGGGTGGGACCTGGCCGGACGCTTGTCAAGGGAACAGACCTGGGTTATAGGAAATGGCAGTGACATTCGTTTGACGGAAAGGATTCAGTTTTATGCCACACTACGAATACGAGTGCAGAAAGTGCGGCCGCAAATTCAGTGTGACAATGTCAATCGGCGACCATGACAAGAAGAAGGTGCAATGCCCCAAATGCAAGAGTGAGAGTGTGAAGCAGTTGATCGAACCCTTCTTTGTGACGACTTCCAAGAAAAGCTGACGGGTGCCGCTGCCGCCGCGCTCAGGCGTCCAGGGGGGCCACGCAGCGAAACCCGATGGTGGCGCAGCGGTCGAGGCCGGGCCAGATTCTGAGGAACTTGGCGGCGAAGTCGGCGGGGCGGGGCCCGCCGTCGGCATACCAGTTTGAGCCGGGGGCGGAAAACCAGGCGCCGCCGCGGAGAATGCAGAAGCGGGTGTGGCCGTCGGTGCGCTCGCTTTCGGTCCACTGCCACACTTTGCCGCACAAATCATAACAGCCGAAGGGGGACCGCCCGGCGGGGAAGGCCTTGACGGGCGTGGGGCCGCCCGTGCGGCCGTCGTTGCATCGGCCGGGCTCAAATTGGTCGCCCCAGGGGTACTTCCGCCCGTCCCGTCCCTGGGCCGCGTACTGCCATTCTTCCTCGGTCGGCAACCGTTTCCCGTAATGGGCCGCATACGCCCTGGCATCGTCCAGGTCCACGTACACGACGGGGTGGTCGGCGAGTTCCTCGGGCAGGCGCCCTCCCGTCCAGTGGGCGAGGAAGTTCTCGGGGTGCTTCGGCCGGTAGCCGCTCGCCCGCAGGAAGCGCTCGAAGTCGCGATTGGAGACCGCGGCCTCGTCAATATAAAAGGTCCGGACCGCGAAGGGCCCGGCGTGATGCTCCACCGTTCCGTCGTGCGGGCTCCCCCACAAAAACTCGGCCCATTTTTCAGGCGGAACGTCAGGGTCGGGATAGCAGCCGCACTCGCGACGCCGGTGCGTAAGGTGCATGGTGACCGCGGCGCCGGGAACAAGCGTCATGCCCGGGGGACAGGCTTCCCGCGGCGCCGCAGCCGCCGGCGCGGGTTCGAGCACCGGCGCCGCCGCGACGCGCCCATCAGTCTCCGCAGAGGAACCGAGCGAGCGCCGCTGCGCGTCGAGGAACCGGAGGAAGTCCTCCGTCACGCGCTCCTCGG
>JARKQH010000318.1 GCA_029974925.1 Verrucomicrobiota bacterium | reverse complement strand
GAGCCGTCCCGGGATGCGGGACGGCTCGTGCGGGGACGGGGTTAAGAGTTAGCGGCGTTTGGCCGCGGACTTGGACGCTTTCCGGGCAGCTTCTTCCTCGAGCGCAGCCTGGGCGGCAGCCAGCCGGGCCACGGGCACGCGGAACGGAGAGCAGCTCACGTAGGTCAGACCCAGGCGGTGGCAGAACTTGACACTGTCCGGGTCGCCGCCGTGCTCGCCGCAAATGCCGAGCTTGATGTCGGGGCGGGTGCTGCGGCCTTTTTCGACCGCGATCTTCATCAACTGGCCGACCCCGACCTGGTCAATCGAAGCGAAGGGGTTCTTCTTGACGATTTCCATCTCGGTGTACGGCGGCAGGAAGGAGCCGGAGTCGTCGCGGCTCATGCCGAGGCAGGTTTGGGTCAGGTCATTGGTGCCGAAGCTGAAGAACTCGGCGGTTTGCGCGATTTCATCAGCCGTCAAGGCGCCGCGCGGGACTTCGATCATGGTGCCGACCAGGTAGTTGAGCTTGACCTTCTGCTCGGCCATGACTTCGCGGGCCACGCGGTGAACCAGTTCGACCTGCAGGTCGAGCTCTCTCTTGAAGCCGACCAGCGGGATCATGATTTCGGGTTTGACCTTGATGCCCTGCTTCTGGACCTCGGCAGCCGCTTCGAAAACGGCGCGGGCCTGCATTTCGGAGATTTCCGGATAGACCAGGCCGAGGCGGCAGCCGCGGAAGCCGAGCATGGGGTTGAACTCGTGGAGTTCTTTGACGCGCTGGGCGATTTTGTCAACGCTGATGCCCATTTTGTTCGCCAACTGGTTCTGCGACGCATGGTCGTGCGGCAGGAACTCATGGAGCGGCGGGTCGAGGAACCGGATGGTGGCCGGGAGACCCTTGAGGGCCTTGAAGATGCCCACGAAGTCGCTCTTTTGATAGGGCAGGAGCTTGGCCAGGGCCGCCTTGCGGTCTTCGATCTTGTCCGCGAGGATCATCTCGCGCATGGCGTCAATGCGGTCGCCCTCGAAGAACATGTGTTCGGTGCGGCACAGGCCGATGCCGGTGGCGCCGAAGGCGATGGCATTTTCGGTCTGCTCGGGGGTGTCCGCGTTGGTGCGGACCTGGAGCCGCGAGACCTTGGAGCACCAGCCCATGAGCTTGGCGAACATCTGATAGGTGACACTCTTCTTGGGATCGAGGCTCTTTTCGATCAGCACCTGGACGATCTCGGAGGCGGCGGTGGGGAGCTGGCCGGGATAGACATTGCCCAGCGTGCCGTTGATGGAGAGGTAGTCGCCCTCCTTGTAAACCACGCCGTCCACGGTGAGGGTCTTGCTGGCGTAATCAATCTGGAGGGCCCCGGCCCCGCAGACGCAGACCTTGCCCATCTGGCGGGCGACCAGCGCCGCGTGAGAGCTGACACCGCCCTTGGCGGTGAGGATGCCCTCGGCGGCGATCATGCCGCGCAGGTCCTCCGGCGTCGTTTCATTCCGCACCAGGAGCACTTTTTCGCCTTTCGCGGCCGCAGCCGCGGCGCGATCGGCGTTGAGATAGAGTTTGCCGGAGGCGGCGCCGGGACCGGCCGGCAGGCCCTTGGCAATGCACTTGGCGGCCTTTTCGGCCTTGGCGTCAAAGATCGGGGCCAGCAACTGGTCCAACTGGTCGGCCGGGTTGCGGCGGATGGCAGTCTGCCAGTCAATGAGCTTCTCGTTCACCATGTCCATGGAGAACTTCAGCGCCGCCATGGCGGTGCGCTTGCCATTGCGGGTCTGGAGCATGAAGACTTTGCCGTCCTGAATTGTAAACTCGAAGTCCTGGACGTCTTTGAAATGCTTTTCGAGGGTCTTGCGGATGTTTTCGAGTTCGGCGAAGGCCTCGGGCAGGTGCTTTTGCAATTCCGCCACGGGTTCGGGCGTGCGGATGCCCGCGACGACGTCCTCGCCCTGGGCGTTGATCAGGAATTCACCGTAGAATTCTTTTTCGCCGTTGGCGGGGTTGCGCGTAAAGGCGACACCCGACCCGGAGCGGTCGCCGGTGTTGCCATAGACCATGGCCTGCACGTTGACGGCGGTGCCCCATTCGGAGGGGATGTTGTATTTGCGACGATAGACAATCGCGCGGTCGTTCATCCAGGAACCAAACACGGCGCCGATGGCGCCCCAGAGTTGTTTCCAGGGGTCTTGCGGGAATTCCTTGCCGGTGCGTTCCTTGATCAGGCCTTTGAAGCGCGAGACCAGCTCCTTGAGGTCGTCCACCGTGAGTTTGGTGTCTTCGATATCCTGGTGGTAACGCTCGTGTTTGAGGGCGTGGATCACCGTTTCGAACGGTTCATGGTCCTCATTGGGCCGCTTTTGGACGCCCATGACAACGTCGCCATACATCTGGACGAAGCGGCGGTAGCAGTCCCAGGCAAAGCGCTCGTTGTTGGTGGCCTTGACCAGGGCCAGGACAGTGTCATCGTTGAGCCCGAGGTTAAGAATCGTGTCCATCATGCCGGGCATCGAGTCCCGGGCGCCGGAGCGGACGGAAACCAGCAACGGCATGGCGGATTTATCGCCGAATTTCGTCCCCATGATTTTCTCGATGAATGCCACGCCATTTTTGACTTGGGGATCGAGGGTCTTGGGATAGGTCTTCTTGTTCTGGTAGTAGTAGGTGCAGACCTCAGTGGTGATGGTGAAGCCGGGGGGCACCGGCAAGCCGATGCGGCTCATCTCCGCCAGGTTGGCGCCTTTGCCACCGAGCAACGGCTTCATCGAGCCGTCGCCGTCGGCCTTCTTATTTCCAAACAGGTAAACGTATTTTGCTGCTTTTGCCATATAACACTTTTCAATAATCAATGGTTTCGCCGGATCAATCCTCAGAAACGGTCCGCAGACTCTAACAAAGTCCAACGCGGTGTCAACCGGCCTTGGCGGCGCGGCGGCTGAAAGGTGGGTAAAGCCGGCGTAAATGGCCGGTTTTACGAGCGTCACACGCCCGGATGGGCAAAAAATGCTAATTTTTCCGCAAAAAACGACGATGGTGTTTGTGGCGCGAACAACCGGGCCGGGGGCATGGGAGGCGGCGGGTTTGGAGGAGGCCAGGGCGCGGGGATGCCGGTCCGGCACAAGGGCTTAAGCACGGGGCAGTTTCAGGAAATTCTTGAGGATCAGCCGGCCGTTTTCGGTGAGGATGCTCTCGGGATGGAACTGGACGCCCCAGATCGGATAGTGTTTGTGGCGGACACCCATGATCTCGCCCTCTTCCGTTTCGGCCGTGATTTCGAGGCACTCCGGCACGGTGGCGCGTTCGATGACGAGCGAGTGATAGCGGGTGGCGGCGAAAGGGTTGGGCATGCCCTCAAACAAGTCCCGGCCGTTGTGGCGGATCAGCGAGGTCTTGCCGTGCATCATTCGGTAGTTGACGATGACGTTCGCGCCGAAGACGTGGCCAATGCATTGGTGGCCAAGACAAACTCCAAATGTTGGAACGCTGGGGCCGAAGCGCCGAATGATCTCGTTGGACAGTCCGCTTTCGCGGGGCGAGCAGGGACCGGGGGAGATGAGGATGCGCTCGGGCTTCAAGGCCTCCAGTTGTTCAAGCGTGATCTGGTCGTTTCGGAAAATCCGCATTTCGACCTGCATCTCGCCCAGATACTGGACGAGGTTATAGGTAAACGAGTCGTAGTTGTCTATGACCAGCAGCATGACTGGCCGCTAGTGTAAATCAGCTTCGCGCGGTTGGAAACTCGAAAGCGGCCGGTTGAAGGGCATTGAATTGTTGCGGCGGGGTCACCGGGCCCGGCACTGCCGGCTTCGCTTCGAGCTTCGGCCAGGCAGATGGCGGGTGGAAATCAGAGCGGAAGGGCGCGGCCCAACCGGGAAGGGGGCGGAGTCAGAATTTGATGCAGAAGAACTTGAGACCGGAAACGCGCCGCGTAACCGGATCACGAACCACGTTGTCCTCGGCTTCGCCGTAGCGGGCTGGCGCGGCGGGATTAATTAATTGCAGCGGCTTGCGGGTTTTGAGGACGAAGATTGGAATGCCGCTGTAGGATGCCTTCCCACCTTGGATTTGATTTGGTTTGTCCTCGGGCAGGGCCAGCGGCGTTTCGCGCGCGCGGACCACGATGTCCGCCTCAAGGGCCTCTTCCTGGGCCGCCGGCGGAGCATTGGTCGTTTGAGCCGCCGCCCCCGCAACCGAGAGCATCATGAAAAGCGTCAGTAACCGCAGCATAAAGTTGCTCTCCTGAATCTTTGACTCAACATCGGCGACCTTGGAGGGGTTGTCAAACCGGGTCCCGAGTGGTTTTCCGGACTTTTCGGGCCGGGTTTTCGGCCCGGATTTTGGCCTTGATTGAAGCGTATCGCCCGGGAGGGATGATTGGCCTTGCTCCGGTTCGATAGCAGGGGGGCGGGCGGTTGCCCGCGTGGTCTCAACGGCGTGAATAATACTCCCGAACCGCCTGCATGACGAGGTCGGGATAATCGGTGGCAAAACTGGCGCAGCCGAGGTCGAGGAGGCGCTGGTGTATTTCCGGGTCCTTTCGGCCCCAGGCAAGGGTCTGGAACAGAATGCCATGCGTCCGCAGCTCGTGCCCGGCTTCCCGCAGGAACTGCTCGCTGGGAGTCAGAACCCCGTCGCTGCCGGTCCGGACGTGGATTTGAAGCTGGTCAATGCCAGCGAATTGGGCTGCGCGCAACTCCGCGAACCGTTTGGCGAGTTCTTCTTCGGTGCCGCCCATCCAGTGCAGCGTTTTGGATTTGGGGGCCACTTGGCGCCAGAGCTTGATTTCCGGATAGCGCGTGCTGGCCAGGATCAATTGCGGATGCACGCCAAGGGTTTCCGCCGCCAGTTGGTGGAAGTCCACCTTCTTGATATCAATGTAGAGCATGCGCTCCGGGTGTGCTTTCAGGACTTTGACCATCCCGGCCAGGCTGATGACTTTTTGGCCGGCGAACTGAGGACCGCGAAACTTGCCCACATCGAGCTGCTGCACCTCTTCGTACGTCAGGTCGGCGATCCCTTTCTTTTTCATCTCCGGCGGCGCGTCGGGCAGGATGCGGGCAAGATTGTTGTCGTGGAAGGAGACGATGACGCCGTCCTTGGTGATGCGCAAATCCGCCTCGGGGATGCAGCCGAGGCTCCAGGCCAGTTCGAAAGCCTGGAGGGTGCCTTCCGGGGCGAGCTCGCCGGCGCCGCGGTGGGCCTGAATCATGAATTCACCCAAGGGGATATGATCGCGGACGTTCCAGGCCCTGGACACGTTCTGGTAATACGCTCGCAGGGCCTCTTTGGCCACATCCGGACGGTCGGTTCCGAACCCGGCGGTGCCCAGGTCCAACAGGCGATGGTAAACCTCGATCTTGTCGGGGACATTCCAGGGCATGGTCTGGAACTCGATGCCGTGCTTGCGCACCTCCGCTCCCGCGCGCCGGATGAAGTCCTCGCTGGGCACCATGCCCCCTTTGTCGTCGAAGTGGCAGTGAACCTGGAGGCGGTTAATGTTCGTGAATCCGGACTGGCGGAGGGAGGCGAATCGTTTTTCGACATTGGTGTCGTCCTTGTCCCCCCAGGTGCCGACCCACAGGAAACCGTCGCTGTGCGGGGCGACGGCCTTCCAGCGCGCCAGGTCGGCTTCGGAGCCGGTGGCCAGCACAATCTGGTCGTGCAAGCCTTCGGTTTCGCGAGCCAGTTGCGCCAAATCCACGTTCTTCACATCAATATAAACCGACCGTTTCGAGTCCTGCTTGAGCGCCGCGCAGATGTCCGCCAGGCTCACAATTCGCTGTCCGGCAAATTGGGGTCCGCGAAACGACCCGATGTCGAGTTTTTTGGCTTCCTCGAGGGTCAGGTCCTCCAGCCGTTTCTTTTTCATCTCCTCGGGCGCGTTGGGCAGGATTCGGGCAAAGTTCTTGTCGTGAAACATCATCAAATGGCCGTCTTTGGTCGTTCGGACGTCCACTTCGGGGATGCAGCCCATGCTCCAGGACAATTCCAGCGCCTCCATGGTGTTTTCCGGCGCCAGGTTGCCGGCGCCGCGATGCGCCACGACGGAAACCCGCTCCAGCGGAATCCGCCGCACATTCCAAGCTGGTTCCGCCGCCCACGCCACCCCCAGCCCGGCGACCACCCCAACCGCGGCCAAGCCGGTCCGCCAACAAGTTCTTCTCATGCGTGGTCTTATAACAAAAACCCTTGCTGAGGCAAGAGAAGGCAGAAGCACCACCCACCTCACCCGCTTGACCCGGGAGCGAGGATTGCGCAGGCTTCGAGCGTGATGAAACCGTGGTGTCGAGCCGGCTGGTTGCGGTCAGGATAGGTTTGCTCGCATGGCCGGCCCCTCCCCTTCCCCATTTCGAGGGCCCCGCCTTGGGCGCGCTCTGGTTCACCTGTTTGCTCCGGCGCCGCCCGCCGAGGTGCTGATCGAGGATGCCGCCGAGGTGAAGGCGCGGTATCGCTACTGGCAACGGCGCATCCTCATTTCCACGATCATCGGCTACGCCACGTTTTATTTCGTGCGGAAGAACCTGAGCGTGGCCATGCCGGGTCTGGGGCAGGACCTCGGCATCAGCAAGGTTGACCTGGGGCTCTTCCTCACGCTCCACGGGCTGCTGTATGGGGTGTCGAAATTTGCCAACGGATTTCTGGCGGATCGCAGCAATGCGCGAACGTTCATGGCCGCCGGGTTGTTGCTGTCGGCGGTGATCAATCTGTTTTTTGGCCTGAGTTCAACGGTCCTGGCGCTGGGGGTGCTATGGATGCTCAACGGCTGGGTGCAAGGGATGGGGTTCCCGCCGTGCGCACGGCTGATGGCGCACTGGTTTCCCCCCAAGCAACTGGCGACCCACTATTCCATCTGGAACACCTCACATTCGATTGGCGCCGGGCTGGTGGTGGTGGTGTGCGGTTACCTCGCGGTTTATGGCTGGCGCTGGTGTTTTTTCGTCCCGGCCGCCCTGGCGATGCTCTGCGCCGTGTTTCTGCTGGTGTCCCTTCGCGACACCCCGCCTTCGCTGGGATTGCCCGAGGTGGAGGGCACGGTCCGGGCGCCAGTGGCGAAAGACTTTTCGTCCCTGTTGCTGCGCCAGGTGTTCGCCAACCCGTATGTGTGGCTGCTGGCCTTGGCGAGCTTCTTTGTTTATGTCGTCCGCTATGCGGTCCTGGATTGGGGCCCCACGTTGCTGACGGAGACCAAGCACTTGAAGCTGACGCACTCAAGCTGGATGGTGGCCGGTTTTGAGGTTGCGGGAGTGGCGGGCATGCTCTTGAGCGGGTGGCTCACGGATCGGGTGTTCGGGGGACGCGGCGCGCGGCTTTGCGTGATCTCGATGGCGCTGGCCGGACTGTCCGTCCTCCTGTTTTGGAAACTGCCCGACTCGTCCGTCGGCTTAAGCACCCTGTTGCTTTGCCTGACCGGCTTTTTCATCTATGGTCCCCAGGCGCTGGTCGGCGTGATCGTCACCAACCTGGCGACCAAGCGGGTCGCTGCCACCGCCATCGGATTCACAAGCATTTTTTCCTATGCCAGCACGCTGGTTTCGGGCTGGGGTCTGGGCTGGCTGGTTCAACATCATGGCTGGAGCGCCGCGCTGGGGGGGCTGGTCATTGCGGCGGCGTTAAGCATGTTGATGTTCGCGCTGGCGTGGACCGCCAAACCGCACGGCTATGAAGCCGAACCTGCGGATGACGACAGCCGCTTGCAGGATGCGAGACCGGCGGTGAGCGCCGGCCGCCGACGATAGACGCGCAAACGGATTAGCTTTTCCACATCGCCGGCACCTGGTGACGAAGACGCCAGTGTTTGAAAGCTCTCAACAACGCCTGAAACTCGGCTGCCGCCGTCTGGACTTCGTACTGGTCATCCTTGAATCCGCCCGGGAGGGAATCCGGAACGGCATCGTCGTCCTTGCGGACGTAGGCCAGCACGCGGAGGAGTTTTTCGGTTTGCGCGGGGCTTGGCTCGCGGAATTCGCCCTGGCGGGCAGCGATCCAGAGCGCGGCAAACCAGCGGCAGTGGTGCTCCAGAATCTGACTGCCCAGCCCTTGGGCCGCCAACCTGGCCAGTTTCGCCTCGAAGTCGGGCGGGAGCTCGCCGTGATTGAAGGTGAGCGTTCGCCGCAAATCCTCCAATTCGAGGCGGGAGACCAGATGCAGGAAGTGGGGAGGGGCCAGCAGCGGTGGCGCGGCGGCGCCGGACGGTGACAGGCCAAGGCCTGCGTGAGAAGCTGAACTGCCTTCATGGGTATTCATAACAAAGGGCACCGTAGCGCAGGTCGAGGCACCGCGTGATTACAAATCAGCAGCTTGTTTGGAGCGGCCCGGTCCGCCGGGACTCGAAAGCCGTTGTCACACGCCCCGCGCCGGTCCACACTGAAGCCACGTTATGAGGCATTTGCTGTTCAGGCTGGCTTTGGGTGGGCTACTGCCGAGCCTGTTGCTTTCCGCCGTCCCGGTTGCGGCTGAGGATTCCCGGCCAAACATCCTGTGGCTGGTTGCGGAAGACATCAACCCGCACCTGGGGTGTTATGGCGATACCAACGCGGTGACGCCCAACCTGGACCGGTTCGCTGCCGGGAGCCTGCGCTACAAGAACTGCTGGTCCACGGCGCCCGTCTGCGCCCCGGCTCGCACCGCGTTGATCACGGGGGTTTATCCGACCCGCCTGGGCGCCGAGCACATGCGCAGCCTGGTTCGCATCCCTTCGTTTATTCGGCTCTATCCTGAACTGCTGCGCGAGGCCGGATACTACTGCTCGAACAACAACAAGGAGGATTACAACGTCCAGAGCGCCGGCAAGGTTTGGGACGAGTCCTCCAACCGGGCGCATTGGCGGAACCGAAAGCCAGGTCAGCCTTTTTTCGCCGTGTTCAACTTCAACGCCACGCATGAAAGCCAGATTCGGCGGCGCCCGCATCGCTTGGAGCACGACCCCGCCAAGGTCCGGGTCCCGGCCTACCACCCCGACACCGCCGAGGTTCGGCACGATTGGGCGCAATACTATGATAACCTGACTGAGATGGACCGGCTCGTGGCGCAGCGGCTGGAGGAACTGGAGGCGGCCGGCCTGGCGGAGGACACCGTGGTCTTCTTCTATGGCGACAATGGCAGCGGCATGCCGCGAAGCAAGCGCTGGCCCTACAACTCGGGCCTGAATGTCCCGTTGATTGTGCGCGTGCCGGCCAGATTCAGGCACCTGGCTCCGCCAGAATACCAGCCGGGAGCGGCCAGCGGCCGGCTGGTTGGCTTTGTGGATTTCGCGCCGACCCTGTTGAGCCTGGTGGGAGTCAAGCCGCCGGAATGGATGCAAGGGCAGGCGTTTATGGGAAGGTTCCCCGCACCGGCGCCCAAATACCTGTTCGGATTTCGCGGCCGCATGGATGAACGCTGCGATTTGGTGCGGAGCGCGCGCAACGAGCGCTTTGTCTATATTCGAAATTATCTGCCCCACCTGGTCTATGGGCAGCACATTGATTACATGTTTCAGACCCCCACGACGCGGGTATGGAAACAGCTTTTTGATGAGGGGAAATTGCAGCCGCCGCAGACCTGTTTCTGGCAAACCAAGCCCCCGGAGGAATTGTACGATCTCCAGGCCGATCCGGATGAGGTGCGGAACCTGGCGGACTCGCCGGCGCATGAGGGCGTGTTGCGGGAGCTGCGTGGGGCCCTGCGCGAGCATTTGCTGGACATACGCGACACGGGCTTCCTGACCGAGGCGGAGCGGCATCGGCGACTCCAGGGAAGGACGGCGTACGAGCTGGCCGCACGGCCAGGAGATTATCCGCTGGAACGCATTCTGGCCACGGCGGAGCTGGCGGCCTCATTTGAACAGGCGGGCGTGCCCCGGCTTCGGGAAGCGTTGGGCGATTCCGACAGCGGAGTGCGCTACTGGGCGGTAATGGGCCTGCTGATTCGCGGGTCCAACACCGTCGCCGCCGCGGTCAGGGACCTGCGGCCCCGGCTCGAGGATTCCTCGCCGAGCGTGCGGGTCGCCGCGGCGCAGGCGTTGGGGCTTTACGGAACCGGGGAGGATTTGGGAGCGGCCCTGCGGGCGCTGGAACAGCTCGCGCCGCCCGACAAGAACGGCGCGTTTGTCTCGCTGGAAGCTC
The DNA here is from genome assembly GCA_029974925.1 of Verrucomicrobiota bacterium. GTDB lineage: Bacteria > Verrucomicrobiota > Verrucomicrobiia > Limisphaerales > UBA8199 > JARKQH01. The sequence continues at coordinate 17,109 of JARKQH010000318.1, read as the reverse complement.
TGGCAGCCATTGAGGCACTGGGGGAGAAGGCCCGCCCCCTCTACCCCATCTTGCGCGCCATGCCGTCCGAGGACCCAAACACGGTGGAACGCTCGCGCACCTACACCGGCCGCTTGCTGGCGCACCTGCTTGGAACTGACGCCGGGGAGGGAGGCGGGGTCCCGGCGCGGAATCAGGCGGCACCGAAGATCAACCAATAACCGACGACAAAGATCGGCACGTCCGCAATCGCATGACTGACGTAACACGGCCAGATTGACCGGTAACGCAGGTAGAGCCAGCTCCAAATCGCGCCGGCGCAAAAGACACCGAAGGAAGCCGCCAGGGTGAGGGGCCAGGAGAACTGGGCGGCCAGGGCGATCACGTGATGCAACGTGAAGCCGGCGGCGGCGGCAAAGACCCCGCCGATCCCGCCGAACAAGACCTCGCATTGGCGGAAACAGAACCAGCGCCAGACATATTCCTCCATCAGGGAGTTCAGGGTGATCCAGTACACCGCCCCGCCCAAATACACACCGAAGCGGCCCAAGCCCGTTTGCCGGGCCCGGTCCGCCACCTGGCCGGGGTCAATCCAGCCAAGCCGGTGTACCACGCCGTAAGCCAGCAAAATGAACGCCGCCAGGACCAAGCCGAGCAAAACCGCCGTGCCGAAGCCTCCCAGCCGGGGAGGAGACCAACCCACCCTGCCCTGCTCGACCCAGAACAGCCACGCCAACGGCAACAACACCACCCAGACCTTGCCCAAAACAAACAGCGCCTGACCCAGCACCGACCCCGGCCACCAAAACATCGAGGCCGCCACGCCCAAACTTGGGAAGGGCACCAGCAGCAATAGCGCCAGCGCGGCTCGTGCCTTGCCGCCGGGTAATGGAGCCCTGAGAAAGCCGGAAGGATGAACCGGGTTGGCGAGGGAGACTGGAGTGTGGTTTTTCAGGATGGGATTTGAAGGGGCCGGCCGTCGGCGGCTGCTCCCGGAGGCCGGCTACTCGACAAACTCGAGTTCCTGGCGATGGGGGATCAGGCCGCGTTCGAAGGCTTTGCCGAGAAAGCGGCGGATGGATTCACGGCCTTTTTCGCCATAGTCCAGCGTCCAATGATTGACATACATGCCCACGAACCGGTCCGCCAGCTCGCGGCCCATGTCGCGGGCGTATTGCAGCGCGTGCTCGACCGCCTCGGCGCGGTGGTCCAGGCTGTACTGGATGCTGCGCGTCAGGACATCGGAAATCTGCCGGCGCACGGCGGGCGGAAAGCGTTTGTGGACGACGTTCCCCCCCAGTGGCAAGGGCAGCCCGTCGTTTTCAGCGGCCCACCAGGCGCCCAGGTCGGCGCACACCTCCAGCCCTTCATTTTGGTAGGTGAGCTGCCCCTCGTGAATGATCAGCCCCACGTCCGCCTCGCCCGACGTTACGGCGCGAAAAATCTGATCGAAGGGCACCACCTGATACTGGAACCGGGCGGCCGGGAGATCCAGCCACAACTGCAGCGCCAGGAACGCGCTGGTCATCGTTCCCGGCACTGCAATCCGCAATCGCGCGATGCGGTCCCGCTCGAATTTCCGCCGCGCCACGAGCATCGGGCCGTAGCCGTCGCCCATGCTGGCGCCGCTGGGCAGCAGAGCATATTGCCCGCTAACGTAGGCGTACGCGTGAATGCTTACGGCCGAAATATCCAGCTCGCCGCGTGTCGCGCGCTCGTTGAGCGTCTGGATATCCTGCAGGATATGCTCGAACCTCAGCCCGCCGGTGGGAATCAAGTTCCGCGCCAGGGCATAAAACATAAAGGCGTCGTCCGGATCGGGCGAGTGGCCCAGCGTCAAGACCTGGTCCATGAGCGGTCGGGACTAGGCCGAAACCGTCAGGACGCAGTTCTGCCCGCCGAAGGGATTCCGCACCGTTTCGCGAGCGTTGGGGTCCGGCACCCACTGGCCGTCCACGACGAAAAGATACTCGTAACGACCGGGAGTGATGCGCAGATCCCCCACCCACCGCCCGTTGCCCGCGGGCCGCAGCGGAGTTTGCTCCGGCCGCCATTGGTTGAAGGTGCCCGCCACACAGACGGACTTGGCATCAGGCTTGACCAACTCCAAGGTCACCTGTCCACACTTGGGCGTTTCAACCTTTGGCTCGACCGGGGCGGCCGCGGCGGAAACCGGCGGGGTTTCCTGAGCCGCCGCAGGCTGAGTTGGCGGGGCCGGGCTGGCCGCCACACTCGCCGTTGCGGTTTTCGGGGATGAGGTCTTTGCCGCACGTTTTGTTTTCTTGGTCGTCTTCATCATAAATACCTTTCTGTAGTATATTTGTCGTAATAGTTGGGCACCATCGTGGCCCTGGAAATCATTACACGAGCACCGATCACTCCGCCCCGACGGCATCTGAATTGCGCCCTTCGCAGGGCGAATTCGGAACCACTCCAACCCGGGGCTTTAACATCCTGCACCGATGTCGCACGCCGACTCCTCGCGCGACTCACGGCCTGGGCCGTGGCCTGCGCTATCAGTATATGCGCCAGCAGGACCAAAAAGTCCAGTGAAGATGACACTTTTTCTCCCGCCACCGTTCATTGGCGGTGGGGAGGCCCACTCAGGCTTTCAGGAAGTAATTCCGCTGCTTTTCGCTGATGGGCAGGCCGAGTTTTTCCATGACCTGGAGCATATCCTCCCACACCTTGCGTTTTTCGCTGTTGGATTGGTTGCGCAACAGGTAGGCGGGGTGATAGGTCGGCATGAGCGGGATGCCGCGATAGGTCTGCCAATGGCCCCGGAGACGGGTGATGCCGGCGGTCTTTCCGAGCAGCCCCTCGACGGCCGTGGCGCCGAGGGCCACCAGCACCTTGGGCCGAATGAGGTCAATTTGCTCCTGGAGGAAGGGAAGGCAGGTTTGCATCTCCTCGGGGGTTGGCTTGCGGTTGCCGGAGAGCTGGCCGGGCGTATCAGGGCGACACTTGAGGATGTTGCCGATGTAAACCGTGTCGCGGCTGAGGCCCATGGCTTGGATAATCCGGGTCAGCAATTGCCCGGCCTTGCCGACGAATGGCTCCCCCTGCTCGTCTTCATCCGCGCCGGGCGCCTCGCCAACGAACATGAGTTCGGCGTCGGGACTGCCCACGCCGAAAACGACATTCCTGCGAGCGGCAACCAAATGCGGGCATTTTACACAAGCCAGCGCGCGGCGCCGGAGGTCGGCAAAGGCAGCCGCCCTGGCTTCCGGAGTCAGGCCGCCCGCAGGGGCGCAGGTCTCGGTCCCGGGCTCGGGCAAAACGCCCGCCAAGGCGGGTTGCAACGTTGGACTTGGGCGCTGCGGCACAGATGGAGCGGGGCGAACCGGTGGGACTGGAGGCGGAGCGGCGGGAGGCGGAGGGCACGGGCGCGGGGGGATGGCGGGCCGGTGCGGCGGCGATGACACCAATGCCGCCAGCAATTCGGGCGAAACCGCCACATAACCCACCCCTTCGCGTTTGAGGTTCTCAAGATGCTGAATGGTGGCGTTCAGCAGCAGTTCAAAGGGTTGCGACATAGGACCTATGCTGCGCAGCGGTTCACGGGCGTCCCAGCCGTTCGAGCAGCTTCCCGTGGATGCCGCCAAAGCCGCCGTTGCTGAACACGCAAACCACATCGCCACCCCGGGCCGCGGCGGCCACATGCCCGACGATGCTCTCCACGTCCGGCAAGTACACGGCGCTTTTGCCGGCCCCCACCAAGTCCTGGATGAGCTTCTGCGGATCCAACCGCTCTTGCGGCGCGAGCAATTCCAGCCGCGCCACCTGGGCCACGACGACGGCGTCGGCGTCGGCGAAGGCGGCTGCCAGCTCGGCTTGGAACACGTTGCGGCGCGTGGTGTTGGTCCGCGGTTCGAAAATGGCCCAGAGCTTCTGGTGCGGATAGCGGATGCGCAGGGCACGGAGGGTCTCGCGGATGGCGGTCGGGTGGTGCCCGAAGTCGTCAATCACGGAAACGCCCCCCGCGATGCCGCGAACCTCCATGCGGCGTCGGATACCGGTGAAGGTGTCGAAGGCGGATTGGATTTGGTGGTTTTTGAGGCCGCAATGTTTGGCGCAGGCCACGACGGCCAGGGCGTTGCGCACGTTCAATTCACCCACGAGGTTGAGATGGAACTTGAAGCTGGGAATTTCGAACTCGGTGGCGGTGGGGCCGAAACGGAGGTTGAAGGCCTGGACCGCGTTGGTTTCGCCCAAACCGAAGCGCTTGACGGGGCAATGGGTCACCTCCAGCAAGGGCGCAAGGTTGCGGTCGTCGCCGTTGCCCAACAACAGTCCATTGCGAGGCACAAGCCGGATGAAATGTTTGAAGGAGGTTTGGACGGCGGCGAGGTCGGGAAAGATGTCGGCATGGTCGAACTCGAGGTTGTTGATAATGGCGACCTCGGGAAGGTAATGAATGAACTTGCTGCGTTTGTCGAAGAAGGCGGTGTCGTATTCGTCGCCTTCGATGATGAACCAGGGGCTGTCGGTGAAGCGGGCGCCCTGGCCGAGGTTGTTGGGGATGCCGCCGATCAGGAAGCTCGGGTTCAGGCCGTTGTGCTCAAACACCCAGGCCAGCAGCGAGGTGGTGGTGGTCTTGCCATGAGTTCCCGCGACCACCAGCGATCGTTTGCCGCGAATGAAAAAGTGTTTGAGCAGCTCCGGCAGCGAGCAATAAGGCAGCTTATGGTCCAGCACGTGTTCCGCCTCGGGATTGCCGCGGGAGATGGCATTACCGATGACCACCAGGTCGGGCTTGTGCGCCAGGTTCTTCTCCGCGTAGCCGGACATGACCGCAATGCCGCGGTCCGCAAGGAAGGTGGACATGGGCGGATAAACATTTTGGTCCGAGCCCGTTACCTCGAGCCCTTTTTCCTGCAGCGCGGCCGCGGTCGAAGCCATGGCGGTGCCGCAAATCCCGACAAAATGAACGGAACGAATCTGAGCGAACATACCACCGCCAGCATAGGCAAAGCCGGGGCCTAGAAAAGCCGGAACTGCGCCGAGGGGCGAATGTCGTTGGTTCGGGCCGGCAGCGGAGGACTGCGGAGGGTCGGGGAGGGCCTGTTATTGGCCAAGCGGGGAGCGGAATTTGAAGTCGCCCACGACCGGAAGGTGATCTGAGGCGTCCGAGACAGGCACCCAGAGGCGGAGGGGAGTCAGGCGCATGCCCGTGACCCAGAGGTAGTCAATCCGCCGGGCCGGGCGGGAGGCGGGGCTGGTGAATCCATTGCCTTCCCCGGCCGCCAGCCAGGCGTCTTCGAACAATTCAGCGATTTTCTGCCAGGTGCGACTGCCGGGCACGTCGTTAAAATCCCCGCAAAGGATGATGGGGCGGCCTTCGTACTGTTCCACGACGCGGTGAAGTTCTGCGGCACTGGCGAGCCGTTCCGAATCATCCGGGCGATGATCCAGATGAGTGTTGAGCAAGACCAGTTCCTGGCCTTTGACGTCCACTACCACCTGCAACAACCCGCGTTGCTCCCCAATGCGCAGCATGCGGTAATGATGATTGGCCACGGACTTGACCGGAAAGCGGGAGAGGATGGCGTTGCCGTATTCGCCGCCTTGAAAACTGTAATTGTTGCTGAAAACGCAAGTCATACCGGTGAGCGCCGCCAGCTCGGCGGGAAAGTCACGGCGCCAGGTCCGTTCCGTCCCCTTGTCCACTTCCTGCAACGCCACCAAGTCCGGTTTCTCCTTTCGGATCACGCCGGCGATTCGTTTCAAATCCACTTCACCATCAAGCCCTTCGCCATGATGGATATTATAGGTCATGACCCGGAAGGAGGCCCGGCCTGGGGGTCGCGCCGACTTCGACGCACAGCCAATACTGAAGACCAGGCCGACGGCCAGGAAGAAAATGACCCCTGTCGCGAGGAAACCTCGCTGCCACAACGATTTCACTGTTCCAAGCATCGGCTGAGGTGTACGTGAGGCAGCCCCGGCCTGCAAGCCAAAGCGCCGCCCTCAACTCCCGCCGGATGAATTGCCGGCGGATGAAAGAAACCAGCGCTAGCCTGTTGCCTCAAATTAAATGACACCGTGGGGGCGGCGGCGTGACGGATACGTTGCCTCACGGCAAAAGGACACTATCGGTTTGTCGCTTGGCTGTCACGCGGGGTTTGGTTCTTTCTGGGCTTCCAGTGGGCGAAGCGGGGAGGCCGGGCGGGGGCGGCCCGGCATGCAGCAGCTTGATGGCGTACTTGCGGTCGTAGCCGTGGTGCTCGCAAAACTCGTCGAGCAGCCGTCCCTTGCCGGTCTGGCCCCGCCCGGCGTAGCGCCGGCGCAGCCGTTCCAATTCGTCGGTTCGTTCGATCGTTCGTTGCATGTACATGCCTTTCTTTTCGGTGTCTTTTTCCCGTGAGGCAACGAATGGTCTCTTCCCCAGTTCCCGAACCACCTTCGGTGTCATTTAATTTGAGGCAACGCGCCCCACCATGGGGCTGTTTTTTTGTTTTGTGAGCGTAATGAATTTCTGGTAATCGAAATCGTCCAATCCGCGAGACGCATGAGTGAGAGCGCGAGCAACCAAGGCAAACCGGGCCCGGCCAGGGCCGCGGACGGGGCAGACAGAACCCCCGGATTCAGTTTTGGCTCACGCCGCTATGCCTCCCGCGGTCCTCGCCGGTTGTTTGTGATGCAGGAATGCGCCATGTACCCGGTGTATGAAGCGAACCCGGACCGCCCGCGCGGCATTCTTCGGGTCAGCTCAAGCTGCGGTTGATGATGGAAAATCGAATTCTGAATTTGCTGGGCCGGCCGGGTTACACCCCGCTGACCGTGGGAGAACTGACCGCCAAACTGAGGCTTCCCTCGAACCGTGTCCACGAGGTGCGGCGCATCCTGGAGCGGTTGGAACGCGAGGGACGGGTGGCGCGGCTCAAGGAGGGAAAACGCTACGGGCTGCCGCTGGAGGCCGACTTGATCCCCGGCCGCATCCGCATGAACCGCCAGGGCGCCGGCTTTCTCCAACCGGACGATCCCAAGCTGCCGGTGTTGAGAATTCCGCCCGACGCCACCGCCACCGCCTTCCATGGCGACCGCGTGCTGGTGAGACGGGATGCGGTGCCGCGGCGGGGAGGCCGCGGAATGCCGCCCGAGCAGACCGGCCGGGTCATCCGGGTGCTGGACCGGGCGCGCACCCGGCTGGTGGGCACCCTGCAGCGCAGCCGCCAGTTTCTTTACGTCATTCCTGACGACCCCCGCATCACGCACGATATTTACGTGCCGCCACCGAAGGATGTCGGACGCCCGGCGCGGGTGGGCGACAAGGTCGTGGTCGAGTTGCGGGAGTGGCAAACACGCCACACCAACCCGGAAGGCGAAGTCATTGAGGTTTTGGGCCCGCCGGACGCCGAGGGGGTGGACATGCTGTCGGTCATCCGGCAGTACCAACTTCCCCTTCATTTTGCCCGGAAAGTGCTGCAGGAAGCCCGGGCGCTGGGAACCGAGGTGAGGCCGAGCGACCTGGCAGGGCGCCTGGACTGCCGTACCGATGCCGTGGTGACGATTGACCCGGAGGACGCGCAGGATTTTGACGACGCCTTTTGCCTGGAACGAACGCCGGGGGGCGATTGGAAGCTCTGGGTGCACATTGCCGATGTGTCGCATTACGTCAAGCCGGGCACCGCCCTGGACGAGGAAGCCGCCCGCCGCGGCAACTCGACCTACCTGGTGGACCGGGTGGTCCCGATGCTCCCCGAGATGTTGAGCAACGAGCTTTGCTCGCTAAAGCCCGGGGTGGATCGCCTGACCAAATGCGTCGAGTTCCTTCTCGATCCGCAGGGGCGGGTTTTGAGAACGCAGTTTTACCCCGCGGTGATTCATTCCCGGCGGCGCTATCATTACGGCGAGGTTCTCGCCATCCTGCAACGGGAACCCCGCGACGACCTCGAGCGGATGCTGCACCAAGCCAGCGCCTTGGCCCAAAGCATCCGGCGCGCCCGGTTCAAAGCCGGCTCGCTCGACCTGGATTTTCCGGAGTCGAAGATCCGGCTGGATGAGCAGGGACGCATCCTGCGCCTGGAGCGGCTCGAAAACGACCTCTCCCACCAATTGATCGAGGAGTTCATGCTGCTGGCCAATGAGGCTGTGGCCGCGCGTCTCATGGCGCTGCGACGACCCGCCCTCTACCGTGTCCACGAACCTCCCGATCCAAAACGCCTCGAGGAATTCCGCCAGGAGGTGCTCAGCCACCACATCCAGTGCGGGCATCTTTCAAGCCGTCACGAGGTGCAAAAGCTGCTGGAGAAGCTCAACCGCCTGCCCATTGGCGCCGCCCTGAAGATTGGGTTTCTCAAGTCTCTGATGCGGGCACGTTATGCGGTCGAACCCCTGGGTCATTACGGCCTGGCCAAGAAGAAATACACGCATTTCACCTCTCCCATCCGCCGCTACGCCGACCTGATGGTTCACCGGGCGCTGTTCGGGAGGGACGGCGCCGGTCTGGCGGGGGCCGCCCTGACCAGGCTGGCGGACCATCTCTCCGAAACCGAGCGCAACTCGGATGATGCCGAGCGGGACAGCAAGGACGTGAAGTTGTTTGCGTTCCTGAACGAGCAGCTCCGGTCGCATCACCCGAAACGCTACGCGGCCCTGGTGACCGACGTGCGAAACTTCGGCTTCTTTGTGGACGTTCCGGATTTGGCCATGACCGGGCTGGTGCCGCTCTCGGGACTGAGCGACGACTTTTACGATTTCGATCCCCGCCGATCCCAGTTGATCGGACGCCGGACCCGGCGCGTGTTCAAGTTGGGGGACAAAACCGAGGTGCAGGTGGCGAAGGTGGATACCTTCAAACGCCAGGTGGACTTCCGCCTGGCGCCGCCCCCGCGGAAAGCGTCCGGACCGTCTCGACACGCGTAATCAGCCAGTCTCCCTCGATTTTCTTGAAGAAGAAGTTCAATTCCGCGATCAGTTCGTCGCGCTCGCCAGGAACACGCGCCCGGGCTGTCAGGTTGACCTGCGCGGCCTGTTTGCCGCTGGCCAGCGCCACCGTCACATCGAGGAACTCGACTTTGAGGCTGGCCAGATTCTGCCGCGCAGCCATGGCCGTTTGAAGCAATTCCTGTTGGCCGCTGATCCGCATTTGCGGATGGCCGGAGCCTTCCACCAGGATCGTCGCATCGGAGCTGAAGTAAGTGGTGAGCTTGTGGGCGTTGGACGCTTTGGCCAGGGGACCCTCGTTATTGCCAAACGAGGCCAGTTGCGCCACCTCCTGCAACCGCCGGCGGATCTCCAGTTCCGGATCGGGGAACCACCAGCGCCAGAGGTAAAATGCCGCGATCCCCAGCACCCCCAGCAAGATCAGTCTGCCTGTCCAGCGTTTCATAAAAGCACCTTGCCCACAATTCGCCGGCGCTCCGCTTTGCCCTTGTCATGGGCCGCTTCGGGCATGGAACGGTTGTCCCCGACCACAAAATACTCGTTGGGGCCGATCTGGCGAGGGGGGATTTCCCAGTTGCAGGGGAATTTGACGTAAGGCTCGTCCAGCGGCCGGCCATTGATGTGCGCCCGGCCACCGTGGAACGAGATGGTTTCGCCCGGCAGGCCGATGATTCGTTTCATGAGCATCACGTGCTTGCCGGCGTAGCGGATCGCCACGACGTCGCCGCGGCGGGGCTCATGAAACACATAGGCGAGGCGATTGACAAAATTGATCCGGTTGGTCCGGTAGGTCGGCAGCATGCTGATCCCCTGCACCCGGATGGGCAGCAACAGGAAGTTGAAAACCACCAGCGAGACGGCCACCAACACCACAATCCGGACAGCGGTAAACCGCGGATTGCGGCCGATGAGAATCGTCCGGAACCAGGTCACCGACGACGCTCGCGCGTTGCTGTTGGGCCCATCTTTCATCGCTCAAACCATGCCGGATCAAGTTTCCCGCCGTGCCACGCCAAGACAAGCACAGATTCGCTTGCGCCGCGTCTCTGCGCGGACGCCGACGCTTGAACCGGGCATCGGCCTGCCATTCTGTAGCGCGTTCCGGACCAACCCGCAACTGGCGCTCTTGTTCCTCATTTTCAAGATTGGCGGCCCGGCGGTGGTTTTCTGCTTGTGTCTGCTTCAGCCCGCTCTTACATACAATTCATGCCGATTCATTTATCGCCATTGTCCCGCCGCCAGTTTTTGACGCGATCGCTGGTGCTGGGCTCGGTGTTGGCGGCCGCCCCCCGATTGCTCGCGGCCGGCCGCCGGCCGGATCCGCATTCGTGGGCGTTGCTGGCCGACACCCACATTCCGGCAGACCGAACGCTCGTCAGTCGCGGGATCAACATGGCGCGGCACTTTGCAACGGCCACCGAACAACTTCTGGGATTGGCCCGGCCGCCGGCAGGGGTGTTGATCGCCGGTGATTTGGCGCACAATACGGGGCAGGCAGGCGACTATGCGACGTTGGGACAGTTGCTCGAGCCCATCCGAAAGAGCGGCCTCCCCATCCACCTCGCCCTTGGCAACCATGACCACCGGGAACGTTTCTGGGAGGGAATGGCCGGGGAGAAAAGGAGAAAACGGCCGCATGCCGACCGTCAAACCGCCCTGGTTCGCTCCTCCCGGGTGACCTGGCTGGTGCTGGATTCGCTGGAGGCGACGAACTCGACGCCGGGCCTGCTGGGCCAGCCGCAGCTTGAATGGCTGGCGGGGGCGTTGGATGCCAACCGCTCGAAACCGGCGGTCATCCTGGTTCATCATAATCCGGGCGTGGCGGTCAACATCAGCGGCTTGAAGGACACGGAGTCGTTGTTCGAGGTGATTCGCCCGCGAAAGCAGGTCAAGGCGTTGATTTACGGCCACACTCATCGCTGGAGCGTCGAGCGGGATGCCAGCGGGATTCACTTGGTGAACCTGCCGCCCGTGGCTTATGTGTTCCGCGAAGGCGACCCCTCCGGCTGGGTGCTGGCCACTTTCGAACGAAACGGGATGCGGCTCGAATTCCATGCCATTGACCCGGCTCACCCCGCCAACGGGCAGGTCCTGGACCTGGCCTGGCGCGCGTAAGGCGGTGGCCGGTCGTTCCTGTTTGCCCCGCCGTTAACCCAGGTCGCGCATGCGAGCCATCGCCCATCTCCCCAGCGAGGAAATGGCCAAAGTCTTTGGCGATTACCTCTACGTCCAAGGGATTGAGAACCAGGTTGAACATGATTCGGCCGACGGTTGGACGATCTGGATTGTCGAGGAGGACAAGCTCGAGACGGCCAAAACGCTGCTGGAGGAATTCCAGCGCAACCCGGCAGACCCCCGGTTTCGTACCGAAGGCAAATCGGCCGCCATTCTGCGCGCCGAAAAGGAAAAAACCGAGGAGGCCTATCGAAGAAAGCTGAAGGACCGCCGGCATCTGTTCCGGCCGCTGCGAGGCTACAGGTTTGGACCGCTCACCTTAACGCTGATTGTCGCCAGCGTGGCGGTGTTTCTGCTGTCGAAGTTCGGCACCAACAAGGAGGCGGTTCGCTTTCTGTTTATCACCGATTTTGAGGCGAGCGGCAACTACGTGCGCTGGGTGGCGGGTCTGACGGAAATCCGCCACGGCGAAATTTGGCGGTTGTTCACGCCCATCCTGGTTCACTTCAACATCCTGCACATCCTTTTCAACATGATGTGGCTGGCGGACCTCGGAAGCATGGTCGAGGGACGCCAAAGCACGTGGTATTTAGGGGTGCTGGTGTTGGTGCTGGCGGCGGGCTCGAATCTTGCGCAGTTTTTTGTTTCGGGCCCCCTGTTCGGCGGCATGTCGGGCGTTGTCTATGGATTGCTCGGCTACGTCTGGCTTCGCGGCAAGTTCGATCCGGGCTCGGGACTGTTTGTTCACCCCACAACGGTCACCTTTATGGTCATTTGGTTTGTGGCGGGCCTGACCGGCTTGTTGGGTTCAATCGCCAACACTGCGCACGCGGCAGGACTGTTGATCGGCCTGGCGTGGGGATACCTGGCCAGCATCCGCTACCGGTAGATGCCACTCCGCTCCCCTACTCCCCTGCCCTGGCTCGAGGCACCCGCGCCTTTCGGCGGCATTGCTTATGGCCTGATCGCTGCTATATTCTGCCCTGCCCGGTTTCGGGGTGTGTCGCGCTGATTATGTCGCTATTGAAGTTTGTCTTCATCCTGCTTGAAGTGCTGTTGCTCTTCAACCTTCTGATTTTTGTTCATGAACTGGGTCATTTTCTGGCCGCCCGCTGGCGGGGACTCAAGGTGGACCGGTTCGCGATCTGGTTCGGGAAACCCCTCTGGAAGAAGAACATCAACGGTGTTGAGTACGTTCTGGGCTGCATTCCCGCGGGCGGTTACGTCTCGCTTCCGCAGATGGCCACCATGGAAGCCATCGAAGGCAAAGCCGACACGGCGGCAGAGACTCTGCCGCCCGTTTCGGCGTGGGACAAGATCCTCGTCGCGTTCGCCGGCCCGCTGTTCAGTTTTCTGCTGGCGCTGGCTTTCGCCGTCGTGGTGATGCTCGTGGGGCGGCCGGTCAGCGAATCCGAAACCACAACGGTTATCGGTTATGTGGAAAAGGATGGCCCGGCTGAAAAGGCGGGCTTGCGACCGGGGGATCGAATCCTGGCGGTGGACGGGCAGCCGGTGTCGAAGTTCGGCGGCATGGGCGACAGCGTGACCTGGCGGGTGGTTCGCAGCGAAGGGGCGCGGATTTCGGTCAAGGTCGAGCGCGATGGCCAGGTGCTGGAATTCCAGCCCGAGCCGGCGCGGGAACCGACCAAAATCTGGCAGCGCCAAAGCCTGAGGCAGATTCGCATCCTGCCGGCCATGTCTTCGATTGTTGCGGTGGTCATTACCAACAGCCCCGCGGCGGTGGCGGGGCTCCGGCCGGGCGACCGCATCCTGAGCGTGAACGGCCAGCCGTTGTTTCATTTTGCCGCCCTGGGCGAGTACGTGGAGCAGCATGCCAACGAAGCGCTGACGCTCGAGGTTCAACGTGGCAGCGCACGCTTTTCCGTCTCGGTGCGACCGGAAAAGCCTATTTCTCCGCCCGACGAAAAGCCGCGGCTTGGGATTATCTGGAATGCCAGCGGCGATACCCGGCTGGCCTACCCCGGCGCCGTCGAGCAGGTTCGCGCCAGTGTCATGGTCATGGTGGACACCTTCGAGGCGTTGTTTGCCTCGAAATCCGACATCAAGCCCCAGCATCTGGGCGGGGCGGTGAAGATCATGGACGTCTATTACCGGCTGTTTGACAGCGAACAAGGGTGGCGGCTGGCCATCTGGTTCAGTGTCCTCATGAACGTCAACCTGGCCCTGTTGAATCTGTTGCCGATTCCAGTCCTGGATGGCGGGCATATTCTGCTGGCCATTATCGAGGGGATTCGCCGCCGGCCGATCAGCATGCGCCTGATCAATGCCATCCAAACCACCTGCGCCGTCTTACTCATCGGCTTCATGGTGTATTTGGCGTTCTACGACGTCCAGGAGTTGCCTTGGAAACGCTCCAAAGAAAAGCTCCCGGAGCTCAAGTTCGCCCCCAAACCCCCAACCGCTCCTTGACCACCCATGAGCCGCTGGCAGCTCGCAACGAGGGATTGCAGCGGGCGGAAATGTCCGTGCGCTGCGGTTGTCTCAACAAACCGCCGCCGGACAGAAATGTCCACGATTCAATGCCGTTTTTCGAAGCTTGGAGGATTCTGAAATGGCCGGTTACTGCCACTCTCCGTATGCGTACCGCCGACATCGCACCCGCGAAGTGGTGATTGGCGACCCCGCCGCCGGAGGGGTGATTATCGGCGGGGACCATCCGGTGGTCATGCAGTCCATGATCACCTGCGACACGATGGACACGGCGGAATGCGTGCGCCAGACGCTGGACCTGGTGGCGGTGGGCTGCCAGTTGGTTCGCATCACCGCGCCGACGGTCAAAGACGCCGCGAATCTGAAAAACATCGTGGCCGAGCTTCGGCGGCGAGGGTGCCGGGTGCCCATCGTGGCGGACATTCACTTCAAGCCGGAAGCGGCCCTCGAAGCCGCCCGCTGGGTGGAAGTGGTCCGCGTGAACCCGGGCAACTACGCGGATTCCAAGAAATTTGCCATCAAGGAATACACCCACGAGCAGTACGCGGCGGAGCTCGCGCGCATCGAGGAAAAATTCACGCCGCTGGTCAAGCTGTGCAAGGAGCTGGGGCGGGCGATGCGCATCGGCACCAACCACGGTTCGCTGAGCGACCGCATCATGAATCGCTTTGGCGACACCCCGTTGGGGATGGTCGAAAGCGCCCTCGAGTTTGCCCGGATTGCCCGGAAGCACGACTTCCATAACTTCAAGTTCTCCATGAAGTCCAGCAATCCCAAGGTGATGATTGAATGTTACCGGTTGCTGGTCAAACGATTGCAGGAAGAAGGGCCGGATTGGAATTACCCCATTCACCTCGGCGTGACTGAGGCCGGCGAAGGCGAGGACGGGCGCATCAAAAGCGCGGTGGGCATTGGATCGCTCCTCTGCGACGGCCTGGGCGATACGATTCGGGTTTCGCTGACGGAGGATTCCCCGAGGGAAATCGAGGTGTGCCGCGATTTGCTGGCCCAGATTCCGTTTCTGACCGGGCCGGGCGTGGGACTCGAGGGCGCAGGGCCGGAGTTATCATTCGATCCTTACAGTTACGGCCGGCGCGGCTCCCGGGAAATCGCAATGACGCCGTCGGTTCGATGCGGAGGAGACCAGCCTGTCCGGGTGGTGGTCACCCGCGCCACTTGGGACAAAGTGGCGCCCAAAATCAGCCCCAAGGCGGATGTCCGGCCCGAGGCGGTTTACGAGGACCTGAACCGGCTCGAGGTGGACCCGCAGGAGGATTTTGACCCCGGCTCTGAAGAAACCCTGATCACGGTCAAGGACGGTGTCGGGTTGCCAGCCATCACCGCGTTTCGGCTGCTGGCGGCCCGTCTGAAGAAGTTGGGCCGGCGCAACCCCATCCTGTTGAAGGACACGCTGGCGGTTCCCGCCCAGCCGCTCGAGCCCCGGATCGCGCTGCTGCGAGCTTCGATTGTGCTCGGCGCGCTGCTGGCGGATGGCATCGGGGACGCCGTCCTGGTGCGGGGCGAAAGCGGCCCGGGACAGTCCTTGCGTCTGGCCTACAACATCCTGCAGGCGGTCGGCTGCCGGTCATTCAAGACCGATTACGTGGCGTGCCCCTCCTGCGGCCGCACGCTGTTCAACCTGCAAACCGTCACCGCCCGGATTAAAGCCCGGACCCAACATCTCAAGGGAGTCAAGATTGCCATCATGGGTTGTATCGTAAACGGCCCTGGAGAAATGGCCGATGCCGATTTTGGTTACGTGGGCGGCGCGCCGGGCAAAATCAACCTTTACGTCGGGAAGACGCCGATCAAATTCAACATCCCCGAAGCCGAGGCGGTGGACCGATTGGTTGACCTGATCAAGGAACACGGGAAGTGGAGGGAACCCGAGGGACAGGCGGTTGGGGATCGGCTGGCGGAATAAGGCCGCGGTCAGCTTTGCACGGCAGCCTCCCGGCTGGCGGGCACCCGGCCCAGGTGAAAGGCCAGAAACTGGCGGAGAAACCGGTTGATTTCGGCGATCTGCTGCGGGCTGGGGTGAAGCTGCGGCAGAGCGGACCAATCCAGTTGCCGGGCCATGCGGAGAATCTGGCGTGCCCCCGCCGAGAGACCCGTCGTTTCCAAGTCAGGCCCCAGGCCCAGTTCGTCGAGCAGCCTTAGCTCGAACGCGAAGATGGTGTGGCATTGAACCGGCCTTTGGCCGAAGGTTTCGAGCAGGTCGCAAATGAGCCGATAGACCCCGGGCAGAGGAGATTCCGGCTCGGTGGCGGCCTCCACCAGGGCGGCGCAGTAGGAAGCCTGCTGGAGACACGCCAGGTCGCGGCGCACGACGGGGTGCGGCTCTCGCAGGTTGACCTCCCGCAGCGCATGCAGTTGGGAGCGGCGACTGCGCTGAAAACTGAAGTCGGCCAGGTAAAACAGGTCCAGCTTCCCGGCAAACGGCGATTTGGGCCGGCGCGCGCCTTTGGCCACCG
Organism: Verrucomicrobiota bacterium; assembly: GCA_029974925.1. GTDB lineage: Bacteria > Verrucomicrobiota > Verrucomicrobiia > Limisphaerales > UBA8199 > JARKQH01. Next base: position 1,141 of record JARKQH010000318.1, on the reverse strand, counting down.
TGGAGAGGCGGCCGAGGTCGGGCGTGAGCCACTCGACGATGAGGCTCGTTTCGGTCAACGGCCGGCAGCGCAGAATCACCCCCGTCGTTCGCTCAATCATGGTCCGGGAGTTGGCACGGGAGCAGGCGTTTGACCTTGGGTCAGAGGGGAGGCCGGCGCGTACTCGGGCGTGATGGACCCGAGGCTGATGATGTACTTGACGGCGTCGGCCACGGGCAACGACAAGCGGATGACGTTTTCCTCGGGCACCAGCACCAGAAAGCCGGAGGTGGGATTGGGCGTGGTGGGGACGAAAACGCAGACCACCCTCCGCTCCGTCCGCGCGCGGAACTCGTCGAGCTGTTCATTGGTGATGAATCCGATCGAGTAACACTCCGGATGCGGGAATGGCACCAAAACCACCGTCCGAAAGGCGGTTTTGTTGCTCAGAGACAGCGCCTCGTTGACCTGTTTGATGGCACCGTAAAGCTTGCTGAGGAGTGGCACCCGCAGCAAGGTCGCATCCACCCATTCAATAATCTTTTTCCCGAAGTAATTACGCGCCGCCCGGCCCACCAGAGCCACCAGGAACACAGCCAGCGCCAGAGCGACCAGGCTCCAGTACCAGTACATCGGGCCGTCGCCCTGGCCTTTGTGGGTCAGTTTCCGCGGCAGGAAAAACAGCAACGTGTCGGTAATATTGGCCACGGTGCCGAACAGCCAAACCACCACCGCAATCGAAATGACCGCCGGAAAAATAATCACCAGCCCGGCCCAAAAATTGGCCTGCCAGCTCTTGAACCAACTGTGTTTCACACCCCGAGAGTAGGGCGCGGCCCCGCGTTCATCAAAACAAAAGGAATTGCGCCCTCCCGGCACACTGGAGAGCGCGCAGGCCAGGGGGTTCGCCCCCCTTACCCCCGGAGAAACCCGCTTTGGCCCCGGCCTGACGGCGTGGGGACGTTGCCCCCGCAAAGCGATGTGGAAAGCAGCCTTGCATCGGGGGGCAAGGGGCCTATATTGGCGTTGCGATTCAGGACGTCTGGACGCCCGACCCCAGTATGTTAGTGCATTTACTCAAATCGAAAATCCACCGTGCCGCGGTAACCGGGGCCAATGTGGATTATGAAGGCAGTCTGACCATTGACCTTGACCTGATGGA
>JARKQH010000314.1 GCA_029974925.1 Verrucomicrobiota bacterium | reverse complement strand
CCGGCGGGGCTTGCTGCCACCCCTGACGCGCCGTTGCCCGCCCGCGTGGCGCTGCCCCCTCCGGCTTTCTCCGGGCACGGCGGGGGACGATTCGGACGCAGGAAAGTCTCGCCAGCCATGGGCCGTCGGCCATAATTACCGCCACGGATGCGCAATTACTTGAAGAACGTGCTGCAGTTGGTGAAGCCCTACCGGTTTCGGTTCGGGCTGGGCCTGCTCTGCGGCTTTCTTTCCGGGATGCTGGCCTTCACCCTGCCCCTCTCGGTCAAGCTTGCGGTGGACACGGTCTTTGCCAGCCGGGCGGCCGACCCGGCGGCCGGGGAAGCCGCAACCGCCGGTGCGGGCGGTTCCGCTGCCGCAGCCGCCCCGGCGAAGATGGACACGCGCGGGCGCATTCCGGCGCCGCTCCAGGCGACGCTCGACCGGTTCTGGCCCACCGACAACCCATCCATGACGCAAAAGGCGATTGCGATTGCCCTGATTCCGGCGGCGATGCTGGTGCGCGGCCTGCTGGGCTACCTCAACATCTACATGCTGTCCTGGGTGGGCATCCGCGCGGCCAACGATTTGCGGGTGAGGCTTTTTGCGCACCTGATCAACATGCCCATGAGCTTTTTCAGCCGGACCGGGACAGGGGAGTGCATGGCCCGCATCGAGGGGGCGATGGCGGTCAACACGACGATCAACGGTTCCTTTGGCACCATCATTCGCGAGCCGATTTCGATTGTGGTCCTGGTCATCACCCTGGTGGCCCTCCAGCCGCTCCTAAGCCTGTTCACCCTTCTGGTGTTTCCGGTCTGCCTCGTTCCCGTCATCATCTACGGCCGCAAGCTGCGGAAGTCGCATTCGGGAATCCACGCCAAGTTTGCCAATGTGGCGGCGGTGATGCATGAATCCTTCACCGGCGTGCGGGTGGTCAAGAGCTACAACCTGGAAAAAACCGTGGTGCAGCAGTTCCAGGACGCTACGCGGGCCGTGATTAGTTTCTTCATGCGGTCGGTTCGGGCCAGCGAAGTGCCGGGGCCGGTGATCGAGTTCATCGGGGCGGTGGGGGTGGCGCTCATTTTCGCGTATTACGCTTTCGCGCGGGCCCATACGCCCGCTGGGGACATTGGCAGCCTCCTCTACTTTTTTGTGGCGGTCTTCGGCCTTTACGCGCCCCTGAAAAACCTGAGCCGGCTTCAAGGCCAGCTTGCCCTGGCGCGCGTCACGGTGGACCCCGCCTACCAACTGCTGGCCGAAACCACGACGGTCCCCGAGCCGGCCAATCCCAAGCCCCTGAACGCGCGCGGCGCCACCATTCACTTCGTCAACGTCTCCTTCTCCTACGGGGAGAAACAGGTTTTGCACGACATCAATCTCACCATCAAACCCGGCCAGCTTGTCGCGTTGGTGGGCCGCACCGGCTCGGGCAAAACCACCATCGCCAACCTCCTCCTGCGTTTTTACGACCCTCAATCGGGGTCGGTGCGCATTGGCGATACGGACATCCGCGAGGTCCGTTCCGCCGATTTGCGCGCCAACATCGCCGTGGTTGCCCAGGAAAACATCCTCTTCAACACCACCATCCGTCGCAATATCGCCATGGGCCGCCCGGATGCCACGGACGCGGAAATTGAAGAGGCGGCGCGTCACGCGCATGCCCACGGTTTCATCCTGGAAAAGCCCAAGGGCTATGACACGGTTGTGGGGGAAAAAGGCATCAACCTGTCCGGGGGCCAGCGTCAGCGCATTGCCATCGCCCGGGCCGTGCTCAAGAACGCGCCGATTTTGATCCTGGATGAAGCCACCAGCTCGCTGGACTCGGAGTCCGAGCGGGCCGTGCAGGCCGCCTTGGAGGAATTGATGAAAGACCGGACCACGATTTGCATCGCCCACCGTTTGTCCACGATCCAAAAAGCGGACCTGATCGTGGTGCTGGACAGCGGGCGGATTGTGGAAACGGGCACCCATGCGGAATTGATTGCCCGGGGCGGAGTTTACCAGAAGCTCTATCACCTGCAGCATGATGCCGTCGCAGCGTGAGCCAAACGGGGCGCAACCATTCGGGCCCGCCGGTGTTTTACCCGGCAAGAGGCGGAGGGGATGGTGTGTCTCGTGCCGGGGCGTGTCGAAGGCCCGCCCACACCGTTCTGAGACGAGGGAGAGCAGCGGCGGGCTGCGCTGGCCTGCCGCTTGGGATATCGCGCCCGGCCGGGATGGCCGTTGGGCCGAGGGTGTGGGCAAACGAGCGGAAGGCCGGGGTTTGAATGATCTGATTGAATGAATGGTCTGGGAAAAATCTCGAAGGTTGCCGCGATCATCGCGGCGGTGATTGTCATCGGGGTGGTCGTGGGGCTGTGGGGCGGCCGCAAGCCGAATCCCCCCGCACCGGCCCCCGCGCCCATGGCGTCCGAGGCAACGAGTCCGGCCGCTCAGCCGGGTGGCGCCACCGGCGGCGGAGTTTCAGTCCCGGCACCCCCGCCGCCCGTCGCCGGCGCTGTCCCCGACGCCATGACCGGCGGCGCGGGTGCCGTCCCGCAATCCAATTGGGAGGAACGCATTGATGCCATCCTGGGCGGCGAGGGCGAGGAATCCGTTAAAGCCCGCCAGATGCTCGAGCTGTTTCCGAGTCTGCCCACCGAGGGACAAGTCGAGGCCGCGCAGCACTTGTCCAATCTGCTGACGGACCCGGATTACGCCCCCCTGGGCAATTATCTCACCAACGCCGCCCTGGCCGAGCCGGTGCTCGACGTGCTGATTGCGGATTTGCTCAATCGGCCCAACAGCGTCAAGCTGCCGCTGCTTCTGGAGGTGGCCCGGACCGAGTCCCATCCCAAAGCCGGCGAGGCGCTGGAGATTCTGCAGCTCTTTCTCGAAGAGGACTTTGGCAAAGATTGGGCTCGCTGGCAGACGCGCGTCCAGCAGTGGCTCCAGGAAAACCCTGATTGAGAGCGCCCCGCCGGCCGGCGCGCGGTTTTCAACGCGTCTCTTCCGACCTCAGCCGGGCCAGATAACTGGCGAGGAACTCGCGCGCTTTCTCCAGCTCGGCACGGGCCTGCGCCAGCAGGGCTTCGCCTCGTTCCAACGCGCCCTCGGTTCCCGCCTGTTGCATTTGGCGAAACACGCGAGCGACCCCCCGCAGCCCCACTTGGGCGCTCCCGCCATAGCCCGCATGGGCCTGGGTGCGAAGGGCCTCGCAATCGCCCGCCGCGAGCGCGCGAGCGATCTCGCCCAGGGATTTCTCCGTCTCGCGGATGTAGAGATCGGCCAGTTCTGCCAAATCCTCTGCTGTCCCGTCGAAGGAGCAGAGAAATTTCTCCATGTCCACTATGGAATTGTCCGCAGAGGGGCCGCCTGGCGGCAGCCCGGAGGGCGAGGTTGGGGGTTGGCCGCGGCGGCTCATCGGTTGGGCTCCTGAACCTCAAGCCGTGAAGGGCTGGGCGGAGAGGCTGTGCCAGCCTGCGGGTTGCCCTGCCAGCCAAAGAGGTGACGGCGCTTGATGAGCTCCACCAACGGCGGGGGGACCTGTTCTTCCCAGGCGGGGTCACCCGCCTGAATGCGTGCCAGGACGTCGCGCCGGCGGAGTGGCAGCAGTTCACTGCGGTAGTTGGAGATTGCCTGGATGTAGCGGTTCTCGACCAGGTGGGCGTACAGATGTTTCAGCCGGGGCGGCACCGGGTAGTTTTCCACGGTCATCAGGAGGCCTGACTCCAGGTCGAGGTGAGGATAAACATACAATCGGGCGGGGTTCTTGAAAAGCTGGCCCAAGCCGCCCAGCAATCCGCCCTCGCTTTCGTTGTAAAAGCTCTCATCGAGAATCTCCTGAAGGTTGGAGGCGCCCAAGGCGATGCCCAGGGGCCGCTTGGTGTACCGCGAGAGGTAGGCGGCCAGCCGATGGAACCGGCGGAAATTCGAGACCAGGACTGTTTGCCCCAACGCCTGAAGCGTGTCCGCCCGGTGCAGAAAATCCGTCTCGTCCACCCCCCCGGCGGTGGTCAGGTGGCGGAGGGTCATTTCCATCAACACCACCGGCGATTCGCCCTGCAAATCCGGCTCCCGCACAAACTGCTCCAGACCGCGCTCCAGGACGTCGAGCGTGGCTTTGGTCACCGGGCGGAAACTGCCGCGCAACACCATCACCGGCTTGTTGTAAAGCACTTCCGCCCACTGCACCGCCTCCCCGTGCGCGGTGAACATGGCCGCCTCGGTCAAATCCCCCCGCACCAGTTGCAGCGCCATCAGCCGGTTGTCCACGCCGGCAAAGCCCGGTCCCGCGAAGTGAATCATGTCCACCTCAATGCGCTCCCAGGTCAGGTCGTCGAGCAGGGAACGGATCAACGCCGGCGGGTCCCGGTGCAGGTAGCAGGCGCCGTAGAGGAGGTTCACGCCCAGAATGCCCAAGGCTTCCTGTTGCCGGACATTTTCCTTGTCAAGCATCCGGACATGCAGATACAGCTCCGAGGGGTCGGCTCCCGGCTGGTCTTGAAACCGGATGCCCATCCACCCGTCGCCGCGCTCCTTCCGCGTGGCCACGGTATTGGCGAACACGAAGAACGCCGTCTTATCGCCCAACTTGCTCTCCAACCTCTCCAGCAGCAAATCGTACTCGTAATCCAGCATCGCCTTGAGCCGCGCGCGGCTGACGTAACGCTCGGTCGGACCGTAGATGGCGTCGCTGACCGCCATGTCATAGGCCGAGATCGTCTTGGCCACGGTTCGGGCGGCGCCGCCGACCCGGAAGAACCAGCGCGCCACCTCCTGGCCGGCGCCAATCTCCGCAAAGGTTCCGTACCGCTTCGCGTCCTGGTTGATTTGCCGCGCTTTCTGGCGGGTATCCAGCTTCTCGTTGGGCATAGCTGCAGTTACTATGGCCCCTTCCGCCGCTCCATGCGAGTCTCTAATGCACGCGCCGGCCGCGCCCGGCCCGAAATCCTCTCCCTCAGCGCCTCGCACCGGGGGGAATGTGGGTGGAGGCCATCCCCAGCAACAGGAACAGGATCAGGCCAAAATACAGCGCCGCCATCGCCAGCCGGCGCCCGGGTGAAACCTCGAAGTAACGCAGTTCCTGGTCCGTTTTGGGCCGGAACAGGAACCACAGCCGCGGCAGCGACAGGAGCAGAATCAGGGCGACGATGAAATTGGGATGAAACACCATCATTGCGCCCATGACGACCGCGCCGACCACCCACAGCCAGGGTGAGAGCGCGGTGACGATCCGTCCGCCATCCAGAAATCCGATGGGCGCCAGGTTGAACAGGTTCAGGAAGAAGCCGGTGTAAGCCAATGCCCGGAACAATTCCTGACCCGTCGCCAGGTAAACGAGTTCGCACAGCGCCGCGCCGGCGGTCCCCAGCAACGGCCCGCCGATTCCGACCCACGCCTCCATCCACGCATCCTTGGGGGCCTCCTTCAGCGCGATCAGCGCCCCCATGAAGGGAATGAAAACCGGCGCCCCCACCTTGAGCCCAAACCGCCGCGCCGCGACGAGGTGTCCGCACTCGTGGACGAACAGCAGCAACACGAAACCCGCCGCGAACCTCCAGCCCCACGCCATCGCATACGCCCCGATGGACAAGAACATCGTCCCGCCGGTCTTCAGCAGAAGCGGGAAGAATTTCAACACCGGCACGACCAGGAACTTCAGCTTGGCCCCGAACTTCAGCAGCAGCACCAGCGCCACACCCAACGGGGTCAGCAGCTTCTTGAGTTTCCGGCCCAGGCTCGGCTCGGTCCCCGGCGGCTCCGTATAATGCGGTTCCAGCGGCGGCGGACGTTCTCCAGTGTCAGACATGGCCAATGACTCCCGGGCGAAACCGGCGCCCCGGCATTTGCTTCGCCCGCCGGGAGCGTGTCACTCCCCAATGATTTTCACCAGGACCCGTTTGCGCCGGCGCCCGTCGAACTCGCCATAGTAAATCTGTTCCCATGGGCCGAGGTCGAGCTTGCCTTTGGTGATGGCGACCACGACTTCCCGGCCCATAATCTGCCGCTTCAGGTGGGCGTCGGCATTGTCCTCGCCCGTACGGTTGTGATGGTATTGGGAAATGGGTTCGTGCGGCGCCAGCTTTTCCAGCCACACCTCGTAATCGTGCAGCAACCCGTCTTCCGCGTCGTTGATGTACACCGAGGCTGTGATGTGCATGGCGTTGACCAGGCACAGCCCTTCCTGCACGCCACTCCGGCGGACCAGGTTCTCGACCGTGTGCGTGATGTTCACAAAACCCCGCCGGCTGGGCACCTCAAACCACAGGTATTCCGTAAGCGATTTCATGATCCCATTGTGTGCCAAAGCGGCGCCGCGATGAAGCGCAAAAACCGGACTGCTGAATGGAGCTGGCGGAACCACAAGGCGGGCGGGGTCCGTTCGAGCTGGAGCCTGCCGCGCGCGCAGCGCCCTTTGACCCGACCCAGGAAAAGCAACCCCTTCAATCCCCGGCGCACCAGGTTGGCCAGCTCAGGGTTTGGTCAGGGATGCTGCTCAGTTGCCGGCAGGTTCCTGTTTGGCGCGGTAAAATCTGCAGGGGACCCCGACCGCGCTCGTATCGGTCCAGCGTCCCGTGCCTGGGGTGTTGGTCAGCCGGAAGAGGGGGTGCCACTGCAGGAGGTCAGTGGAAGCTTCGATGGCATAGTGGCCGCCGGTTTCGGACTGCAAGGCAAAGGAACACCCCAGGGTGGAGTCATAGGCGGGCGAGGTCAGCCGGGGCGGGGGGTAGAGGATGCCGGCCAGGTCGGCCTCGAAATCGGGCAAGGGCAGCCGCAGCAAGGCATTGGTGGTCGAGGCGCGGGTGTATCCCACGCGGCTGGCTGTGGCCGGGTCAAACCACTCGGCGTGGAAATCGCCTGGGGGCCAGTTGCTGAGCGTGATGGTCTGGCCCTGCTGCAGGGGGAGGGTGGCGTTGGTGGCGCCGCCGGGAAACGCCGCGCCAGGGGCCACGACATACAGCAGGGCCTCGCGGGCGCCAGCCAGGCCAATCGGCTCGCAGGGGGGCTGCCAATCGTCGGCGTAGGCGGCGGGGAGAACCTGCTCGAGGCGAACCCAGTCGAGGTAGAACCAATCGGCGCCGGCATTGAGAATCTCGATGAGGCATTTTCCGGCGGGCAGATTGACGGCCAGGTCCAGGTTGTATTCGTTCGTAACCGAGTAGCCGCCATCGAGGTTGGGGAGATTGGTGCGGTAAAGCTGGACCCCATTGGCCCGCACGACCAGCACGGGGTTCCACGAAACCGAGTTGAGATGCATAACCAGCCGGGCGTTGTTGGTCAGCCAGGCGCTGAGGCGGAACGGAATGCGCAAATCGGCATGCGAGGTGCCATGAACGAAACTGTTGAGCGCGGCGGGGGCGTAACTGGCGGCGCCGGCGCCAGGCACCGCCAGCTCGCCCGGCAGCATCGTTCCCCAACCGGGGGACAGGGGCAGGGTGACAGTGAATGGCTGGCCGCCGGGAAGCGGCTCGCCCACGGTGGGCGGGGGTGTCAAGGACGCGCTGAAAGCCAGGTTCGTCCAGTTGCCGCGCCCCCAGCCGGTTCGGTTCAGGATGTTCCCCAGGGCTGCAAGCGCCGGGTAGGCATTTTCGCTGTGGATGTTCTCCCACCACCAGGACATGGCGGTGCCCACCGACCCCCCGAGCGCCCCGCCCCAGAGCCCCTGGCGAAAGCCCCGCAGCCAAGGGTCCGCGGCCCGATTCCAGCCCTGCCAACTGGTGCCGTATTCGTCCACCAACACGGGCTTGCCGAAGCGCTGACGTAATTGTTGAGTGTTGACGCTCAGAGCTGCCGCCGGCCGGGCGGGTCCGTAGGCATGCGCGCACACGTAGTCCATTTGCGGCAAGGCCCAGATTTCGGGGCGCGAGTCCGCATAGGTGAAGCTGGTGGTCAGCAAATGGCCGAAGGGGTCGTTGGCGCGCATCCAGTTGCCCATCTCGGCATGCCAGGCGGCCACGTCGGTCGCTCGCAGGAGGGAATAGACATTGTCAATCTCGTTGAAGAACTGCCAGGCCAGGAGGTTGGGGCTGTAGCCATAGCGGGCCACCAGGTAGCGGAGGCGTTTTTGATAGGTGGTCCGGGCGGTGGTGTTGGTGAAGAAGGCGTTGGGCGCCTCGCACGGCCCGCCATTGGCGGCGTTATACGGGTTCTTGGGCCAGTAATTGTTGCCTCCCCAGTAATCCGGCTGGACGGCGAACATGCCGTGATAGTCCAGACACAACTCGAGGTAGAGGCCGCGCTGTTCGGCCAGTTGCAGCACGTAATCCAGCCGCCAGGCCGGGTCGAGCCGGTATTGATTGAGCGAGTTGGGCTCCGTCTCGATTCCGAAAGCCCAGGGACACATCCAAAGCCGGGCGTAATTGGCGCCCGCGGCCTGCAGGGCGGCAAACCAATCGTCGTAATCATAAGTGCCGCGGGCGCCGTGCCAGCAGACGTTGGCGCCAATCAGCCGCAAGGGCTGGCCGTCCCCCGTTTCAAAATACTGTCCGCCGGACCCGATGCGCACATAGCCGCAGCGGGGCGGTGGCTCGCCCGCCACGGTGAAATTCGTCGTGGCGGGCAATTCGCAGGGCTGGTTGTTGGTGAAGACCGTCACACTCACCGAGTAATCGCCGGCCGCCGGCGGGGCAAATCGCAGGCGCCATTCCGGCGCGCCGGCACTGCTCAACCTTTCGGCTCCGGAGGACAGTTCGCGGTTCCAGGCCTGGTACCAAAAGCCGGGAACCGCCATCGTTTGGCCGGAGGGGAGGGTGAAGGTCCCTTCAACCCGGATGGATGCCGGGTCAAACGGATTGGCCGCCGCGGGAACTCCGGCGATTCGGAACTCGAGCCGCCGCCAGGGCGAGGGGCTGTTGAGCGGGATGACTTCCAGCGCGGACAGCGCCGGGCTGGCGAGCGCCCCCGCCATCAGCGTCGCAAGCCAGACGACCCTTTGGGTGGTAAAACGGCCATTCAGCACAACTGACAATAGGCTGCCGCGGGGCAACATTCAATTGTCGCGTGATGGCGTCCGCACGGCCGGGGGTGTGCCGCGCAGCAGCCATCCCGACGTCACGGTCATGAACCCGGCTTGACCAGGCGGAAGAAGCTCATGGGAGCCGAGGGCAGGGTGCTCTCCGGGATCAGCATCCGCTGGCCGAGGGTGGTGGTGACAATGTTGGTCCACTGGGGGTCCGTGGTCCAGGCGGCGCCCGCGAGCGCAGAACTGCCCTCGAGCCGGAACCCCGTCGCCGGCAACGTCCAGTTCACCCAGTATTTGTGGTCGGGGCGAACAATGAAAACGCAACTGGGCACCTCGCCCACCACCCGCCATTTCGCGTTGAGCGGGTCCGGGTTCAAATCCGGGCCCGGAAAGGTTTCGTCAATTTCGGGCGAGAGGGTCACGCCGGTGATTTTTACGCGCGAGTACGTCGCGGCCTGGCCGGCGTTGGCGGCGCCGTTTTGCTGATTGCCAAAATAGACGCTCAACGGATTGTAGAACTCCATGGCGGCGGCCCACGGCAGCGAGAAGTTCGTGGACGCCGCGTTGGGGGCGGTGACGGTCACGTTGGTGTCGTTGCGGAAGGTCATGCTCCAGGTGCCCAGCACCCCATTCGAACACACCAGCACCGCCGGCACGTAGTCGGCGGCATTCGCGTAGGGATGATTGGTTTTGTAGCGGAAGGCGGCGGTGGCGGTGCCGTCGGGCAGATTGCGAATGTCGAGGGCGAGCACCGTCGCGGCATTGTAGTCCACGGAGGAGTCGTTGCCGCCGTTGGGCACCAGGAAAATCTGCGACTGGAAGTAATAGTAACCGGCGGGATAACTGGCGATGGTGAGGGAGTAGGTCACGGGCGTGTCGCCCTGCCCCAGCCACGAGTAATAGGGATAACCGCTCACCGGGTCCAGCGTGCGGATCATCCCGCGCCGGTAGTTGTTCCCGCCCCCCGGCGCCACGATCATCAACCCCGGCGGGGTCTTCACCGGTTGCAGGGACAGGCTCGGCGGCGGAACCGTCGCCGTCCGGGCGTGTAGGATGATATTATCAATCCAAAAAAGACTGATGCCGGTGAGGGGCGCGCCGGTCCGGCTTTGCTGAATTTTGAACCCGAAAAGCTGAGTTAGAAAAAGGTCGTTCTGTTCCAAGGTCCTGAAGCAGAATAGGTTTGGTTCAAGAACCACTGCGACCGGATAGGAACAGAACGATGCATACGATTATCACTCCGCTTTTTGGAAAAGCCA
>JARKQH010000186.1 GCA_029974925.1 Verrucomicrobiota bacterium | reverse complement strand
TTGATCCAGCCTTCAATGCTAAAGCCTCGTTTGGCCGCCAGGTTCAGTTCCGGCGCCTCGGGCACGAGGACCGCGGCGCGCACACCGTCGCCGTAGAACGCCCGGCCCACCAGCCCGGTGTTGAACATGTGATAATTGTTGGTGTCGGGGCCCACTTCATCCCCGCCGCCGAACAACAGGCCGTTCCAGCCGCCGAAAATATCGCTGGCGTCCCCATCGAAGGGCCACCAGGCAACGGTCCCCACCAGGTACGGCGCGTGGGTGGTTTTGAATTCCAGACGATACAGACTCGAGTTGGTGGTCGGCAGGGTGTTGGAAATGACGGCATCGTTGAGGACCAGCAACCGGTTGCTCAACCACGGCAGGCTGAAATCCGGCAACACGGTGGCGAAGTTGCTGAGCACACTCCACCCTTGGAACGTCACGCCGGGCGCGTATCGGCCGATCGCCGCCGCTTCGAAGTCGTTGGTGTAAAAGGGGACGATGTTCGTGCTGGCAAACACCGGCACGCCGGCGCTGTTGGTCGCCACACCGAAACTGCCCAATCCGTTGGTCGAGGCCGCCCCGCGGTTTTCAAACAAGAGGATGCGCGTCCCATTCGGGCTAATCAGCGTGACCGCCAGGTCTGAAATTCGCTCGTGCCGGATGAGCAGGCCCACATCCAGGTCCGAAACGCTCAGCCGGTTGGTCACGAAGATGGTGGAGTACGTCACCGCATCGTCCCGGATGGGGACGCCGCCAAAGACGCTGGGAATGGAAGCCGCCACCGCAAACGGATTGAGGAAAACCTCGGCGGTGAGACGAATGCGCTGAACCCGGAGGGTCGGATTATACACGCCAATGAAATAGCGTCCGGCCGTCAGCGGCGGCAGGGAGAAGGGCGTAATCGAAAGACAGTCCCCCGGGGGCAGGACATCGAGTTTGTAATCATAAGCCGTGCGCGTCGGGACATAATCCCGGGCGACGTACAGCTCGATCGGGTCGGTGTTGCCGGAGACGCAAACCACCAGGTTGGTGGCCTGCGGCGGCACGTCAATCGAGTCGTAGGTCCAACTGTTGGGCTGCAGGTCCCGTTCCCGCGCCCTGCCTGGAGCGATGTTCTGCGGCTCGAGCTTGAGGAACAGCCGGTTGACCACTCCCGTTCCCGCCGGGAAGTTGTTCGCCATGTTGAATAACCAGACTCCCAGTCCTTCTTCGCCGATGAAATCCTTGAGGTTGCCGGGGCCGTCCGACGGACGGGAGAACGGAACGTCCCCCTCCCCGTTGTCTTCGTAGATGTAATCGTAGGTGTTGGTGATGCAGTTGCCGGTGCCCGGGTCGGTGGCGCAGGTCTTGTTGTTGAGCACGGCAAACTTGCGATTATGGCCCAACGTCCCAACCAAAGCGCCCGGGAAAGTGTGGGTAAGGGTATTGGTCACGACCACCCGCCGCACCGTAATGGGCTGGATGGAGAGCGCCAGAACCCGGGCCCCCTCGGGCTTTTGCGGCGTGCCGGGCGGGATAACGGCCGGCACGGGCAACCCCAACAGGTATTGATTTCCCTCGCTGTCGGTCAAACCAAACGGCAGTTCGCTGAAGATGCCCAGGAAATTGTACTCCGCCGCCTGCTGGTCCTCGGATTTGACGCCCACGTAATAAACGGCGGCAGGCGCCACGTTGCTCAGGGCGATGACCTCCGTGCCGCCCCGGCCCTGGGATTTATAGGCGTTCTCAATCGCCACCGGGTCGAGGTTGGTGAGGCCCGGTGAGAGCGAGACGTAGAGGTCTATGTCGGCCTCCAGCCGGGTGGCGTTGTCCGGATCGTCCTCGTTCACGCCCATGCGGGGGATGGCCAGGGTGGGCGGGAGGAACGTGACGAAAGCAGCGTTGGTGAAGTTCAGGTCATTGGACAGCACATAAAAGTGCCACTGGTTGGTCATGCCGGCGGTAAGGACGGCGCCCGCCTCGAGCGGGATGGTGTTGGTGCCCAGCAGCGGCGTGTTGGCCCCGACATGCTGGCCCGTGAGGAGACCCCCGGTGGCGCGCGCCTCCGGATTGTCCGGCAGGTTGTTCGTCACCACGGTGACCCACGGAAGGGTCAAGGCCACGGTTTCGCGGCGTTCGAGGGTGATGGCGTTGGTCAGGTCGCCGTTGCCGCTGGAAATAACCAGGGCGAAATCCTGCACCACATCATTCGTGTGCGCCGTGACCGCATTGACATTCACGTGGCGGGCAAAGACCGTGACGGAATAATTGGTGGACAGCGGCTCCTTCAGGAACACGTTTTCGACGTTGTTGACAAAGTCCCAGGCGGGCGGGTCGTTGGTGCTCCATGCCAGGTTAAAGTCGTTGTCAGCCCTGATGTCATTGCCGAAATAAACCTCGCCGGTGTCGAGGTTGGTCACCACCAGGTCCAGATCATTGACCAGCTTGATGCCCGCCACCGGATTGCCGGGCGGGTCCGTCCAAACCAAAGTGGCGCGCAACGGCTGGTTCCGGGCGGCCTCGGAAAGACTCAGGTAATGGGTCTCGCGCTGGCCGCTGGCCAGGGCGTTGGTGGGACTCTGGTCGAAGGCAAAAATCGGCGAAGACGACGCGTTGCCCACGAGGTTGGAGAGCGCGCCCGGCAGGCTGTTGGGCAGGTTAACCAATCCCCAGCCCTGAAAATTGATGTTGTTGTTGACCTGGAAATCGTAAAGGTCGCTCACCGACCGGGCCCCGTTGATGAGCAAGGCCTTCATCAGGGCCGGACTGTTGGTTCGCCCCAGGCGTTGCGTGAAAAACTCATGCATCAGCGCCAGCGTTCCCGAGACGGAGGCCGCCGCCATGCTGCTGCCGGATTCGTACCGGTAAAACGGCCCCAACTGATTGTTGAGGTTGCTCAGCACCTCGAAATAGTTTCCATACTCATTCGTCGTGATAAGAATGGTGGTGAGGTTGAACACGACCGTGTCATTGGTCCCATTGCCGATCTGGTAATCCAGAAAATCGTTGATCGGCGCCAGCGGCGCGTCCGGAGGAAGGAAAACTTCGTTGGTGCCGATCACGGTCCCGCCGATCAGAATGGGCAGGTCGGCTCCGAGCGGGCGCGTCGCCTCGGCCCGAATGATCAACTGCACCGCGTTGTCCGGGATGAACACGCCGCTGGAGTAAAACTCGTTGGTGCGCACTTCCAGGTCCGGCATGAAATCCGTGGCATAGTTGGTCGGGTTGTAGTAGGCGGCTTCATCCCACTGCGTCGAGCGGGCCGACACCACAAACGTCCCCGGGGCCACCAGGTCCGGCTTGAACCGGCCGTATTCCCCCTCGAATCCGATGCCGACATTGCCGCGGCTGGAGAAGCCGGCGACCTGCTCGCTGCTGTCGCTGGACCGCTGCCAGGGCTTGTTGGTTTCGCAACTGGTCGAGCCGTCGAAGCTGGTGCACTTCCAGGTTTCATTGGTGAGGTCCCGGAACTGTTCGACGGCTCCGACGGTAATCACATTCTTGGCGGTCCCCGGCGACTGGATGGTGTCCGCCGTCCCCCCGAGGCCATCCTGGTTGGCAAACCCCGCCGCCCGGCTCAGCGCCCCCGCGTTGCCGGCAGGAAACACATAGAGCACGGGCTGGGAGCCCGGGACATCCGGCACGGAATCGCGGACAGCGGCGTCGTAACTGGCAGCCGCCAGATCATATTCCGGGGAGCGAAGGTACCAGCTATTGTTCGAAATGAGGGCGTTGGTCCGGCCGGCGGTTTCCTGGAGGTACCAGTCCGGCTCGGAAAACAGCATCGAAAACACGCGCGCGCCCGGCGCTTTGCCCCGAAACTGGCCCTCCACCGGCGGCAGCTCCGAGCCCTTGGCGTTCGTGACGGTCAGCGACTCGGCCCCGTTGCCCGCGATAATTCCCGCGACATGCGTGCCGTGCCCCGCCGCGTCCACCAGACTGTTGACGCTGTCGCCCGAAACGCGGTTCGCGGCAAAAACCGGGTGCGTGGCGTCCACGCCGGTGTCATTGACGTTGACCAGCACATTCGTGCCGGTCAACCCGAGGTAGTTGACGTTGGTGGTCGCATTCTCCGCCACCCGAATCGTGGCCCGGCTCAGGTCGTTCGCGGGAATCCGCGGCCGGGCCACTTCGATCTGCTGCACTCCGGCCAGCGCGGCGAGGGCGGGCAGACTGTCCACCGGCGGCCGCACCCGGACGACCGGGCCGAAGGGCGAACGGTCGTGGGCCACCACTTCGGCGCCCAGTTGCTCCAACTGTTCAATCGTCGTTTCGCGCGCGTCGTTGAAGAGCAGGAGGTTCAGCGCGGTGTCTTTCGGCAACGGCTTGCCTTCCACCGCCAGACGCAAAAGGGAGGATTTAATCTTGTAATACGGTTCGTAAGGCAAAACCGCCTGGGTGTCCGGCGCGGCGGCAAGCTGCCGGGCGGCGGCGGCCGTGGCGCGAACCAGGTAGGCCTGATTCGGGATGTAGGCCACGATTTCGGCTCCCGCGCGGCGGATTTCCTCGCGAAACAAGGCGTTCAGGGCGGTGCGCGACTGGACGATGTAGGCTCCGGGATCGCCCTGAGCCCGCAGATGCGGAGGCACCGCCAACTCCCGCGGCACGCTCGTGTCGAACAGGGCGTTCTCGAGGAGAATCGCGCTGGGCCGCCGCGCCAGCGTATTCACCGGCTCGGGGGTGTTGCTCAGCCGGTATGCCGTGCGCGCCAGCTCCTCCGTACTCGCCTTGGTAACTCGTGTTTTGGGCTCCGGCCGGTTGAGATTGCCCGCCTCGCTTACCAGGCGGAAAACCCCCTCTTTCCGGGCCTGGGTGTCCCCCTTGCCGGAAGGGACCGCCGCAGCCTGCGGGGCGGCCGCGGCACGGCCTGCCGCGCCCGCGTTTCCTTCGGCGGCCCAGCGGTTGCCCATCCGCCAGAAGACAACCGCGGCCGCGAAGCAGAGGAGACTTGCCAGGAACCAAAGCAACGAACGGAAGCGCATAAACTCAAATTAGTGAACCGGCTGAAACTTCGTCAAGTAATAT
The DNA here is from genome assembly GCA_029974925.1 of Verrucomicrobiota bacterium. Classification (GTDB taxonomy): domain Bacteria; phylum Verrucomicrobiota; class Verrucomicrobiia; order Limisphaerales; family UBA8199; genus JARKQH01. The sequence continues at coordinate 135 of JARKQH010000186.1, read as the reverse complement.
AACCCTCGCCCCCGCCTAATCCGGCGCCAACTGATTGTACGACTCCACCGACACCCGCGGCTGGTTCGGCAAGCCGTCCACCCGCACCACGGCCCGGGTGACGGTCTCGGCGGTGACCTGGTAATTGGTGACCAG
>JARKQH010000303.1 GCA_029974925.1 Verrucomicrobiota bacterium | reverse complement strand
GTTATCGAAGAGCGGTCCCACGGCCCCGATGCAGGCAGCCGGGCCGCCCCGTTGTCGGCGCCGATCCAGATATTCCCGTCCCGGGTCGGGGCGATGGCCCGCACCGCTCCCCGGGGAAGCCCGTCATCACGGGTGAGGGTTGTCCACGTGGACCCACGCATCACTGACAGGCCCTTTTCATGCCCCACCCACACGGCGCCGTCGCGGGTCGCTACTACAGAGTATACCACTCCCCGGCCGTCCATTCCCGGAATCGCGACCTGCCGCGCGGATCCGCCCGGTTCGATGAGGAAGAGCCCTTTGGAACCGCCCGCAAAGACGCCTTTCCCGGTAACCGCGATACCCAGGATCGAGCCGATCCCCTTCCAGGCGCCCCAGCCCGGAGGAGGGGGTGTGGCCCGCTCAGGCAGGACCTGCCAGATAATCGCCCCGGCAATGATGACCGACCAGACCAGGAGTATCAACCTGGACTTCCTTGCGCCGGATGGTGTCGGATGTTCATCTGTCATGACAGAGAGCCCCCCCTTTCGGCTCCGTTTCCACAATCCGGCCCGCATCCAGGAAGATCACCCTGCGGGACAACATCCCTGCCTCGTCCGGGTCGTGTGTCACGTACACCAGGAACGCCCGCGTTTCCCGGACCGCCAAGGCTATCCGGGCAAGGGCTTTCCGCTTCAGTTCCCTGTCCAGGTTGGTAAGGGGCTCATCCATCAGCAGATACCGCGGTTCGGGCGCCAGGCAGCGCGCAATGGCCACACGCCGGGCCTCGCCTCCCGACAGCTCATCCGGATAGCGTCCGCCGAGCCCGTGCAGGTTGAAATCCTCCAGCAGTTCCGCAAGCCGGGAATGAACCTCATCTTTTGACAACCCGTTCATCCCGAAGGTGATGTTCCCCGCCACGGTCATGTGGGGCCAGAGCGCCGGGGTCTGGAACACGAACCCGATATTCCGCCGGTGGGGAGGGAGCGCCCATCCCGGCCTGCTTGCCGGCGAGCCGTTGATATGGATCTCCCCGGCATCCGGCATCTCGAGCCCGGCAATGAGGCGCAGCAGCGTGGTCTTGCCGCT
>JARKQH010000282.1 GCA_029974925.1 Verrucomicrobiota bacterium | reverse complement strand
ACCGCCTTGAGCACCGCCCACTTGCTGATGAGCATGCCGAACGGCGCCAGGAACATGCCCGCCATGCCGATCAGCATCATGATCGCCACCCGCGGCATGTTGAGGATCAGGCCGGACATGGATTCGATGTCGCGGCTGTGGAGGCGGTGTTCAACCACCCCCACGCAGAGGAACAGCAGGCATTTGGCGATGGCGTGGAAGACGATCAGGAGCACCCCCGCCCACACCGCCTCATAAGTGCCAATTCCCCCGCAGAGAACGATCAGGCCCAGGTTGGCCACCGTCGAGTAAGCCAGGACCTTTTTGGCGTCGCTGGTGGTGATGGCCGCCAGGGACCCGACCAGGAACGTCAAAGCACCCACCAGCGCCACCATCAGCCCCACCGTCGTCCCGACGATCACCGGCGCCATGCGCAGGACCAGGTAAACCCCCGCCTTGACCATCGTGCTGGAGTGCAACAGGGCGGAAACCGGCGTTGGCGCCACCATGGCCCCCAGCAACCAGCCCGAAAAGGGCAGTTGCGCCGACTTGGTGATGCCCGCGAAACAGAATAGCGCGGCCGGCAGCAGCGCCAGCGCGCTCTTCGACGTGATCAAGGTCTGCAATTCAACCGTGCCCGTTCGGGTCGCCGACCAGCCGATCCCCAGGGCGAACGCGAAGCCCCCCGCCAGATTCATCACCAGCGCCTTGAGCGCGTTCCGCCGCGCCTCCTCCGTTTGGGGGTAACCAATCAGCAGAAAAGAGCAGAGCGTGGTGATTTCCCAGAAGAAAAACAGCCAGGTGAGGCTGTTCGCAAAAATGATCCCGAACATCGCTCCCACGAACACGAACAGCGTTGCGAAAAACATCGGCCGCCGGTCCGGCACCTCGCGGTGCGTTTCCGAATGGTAGCCCCGCATGTAACCCACCGCGTATAGGCAGATGCCACCGCCCACCAACCCGTTGAGCAGGGCCATGATGACCGCCAACTTGTCTATGAACAGCGCGTGGGTGACTTCCAAGCTGCCTGCCGAGGCAGCCTCCAGCGTCCCCATAACCGCTCCTTGAGCGAGCATCAGGCCCACAACAAGATAATATCTCGACCGCACCCCCACCCAAAGGATGTACAAGGCCATCAAAACCTCTCCCGCCATCATCGCCAAATGACCAGCCTTGTGGTTGAAAGGAAACCCTGCCAGCGCACCGGGGCTGGGCACAGTCGCAATTGCCACCGTCCCCAGGGCCACCAGCGCCACGAATAAAGCCACGAGCGGCCCCCGCACGCGGTCCGATCTGACAACTGCCAGGACCGCCCCGGCGGCTATCGGGCCGAGAATCAAAGCCGTGGCAAGGCTCGTGATGTGTTCCAAGTCCATCTAAAATCGTTTGTTAATCCAACGCGCCGGGCCGGGCGGTCTTATTGGGGGAATGGCCTGCTCGAGGCATACCCTTGCCTGCCTCGGGAAGCACGGAAACGGCATACCCAAGCTGCGTTGGACAAAAAGTCGCCCTGAACGATGCAGGGTTTATGCCAGAGATGGTTTACATCATTAGTCGTTTTAGGAAAACAACTTACGTTTTAGTCCAATTTGCGGTTTCGAGGGTGATATTTCGCAGATAACGAATAATTGTCGTATATCTTGCGAAATTTCGTTATTGCTTGAGCCAGAATCCTGCTAATGTAAACCGCCATGTTTCTGATGAGCGATTACAAGCCGGAGTTCGACTCGTTCAAGGACCGGCTGATTGAGCTGGCGCAGATTCGCCAGGTGGGCCGTTTGCTGGAGCGGGTGGTGAGTCTGCTGGCGGAGCGGCCACACGTGAGTTTGGCGAGAATATGGCTGGTCCGGCCCGGCGACCACTGCGCGACGTGCGATATGGCGCCGCGGTGTTCGGCGCGGGATGCCTGTCTTCAGTTGGTGGCCAGCGCCGGTTTAAGGCGAACGGAGGGCCGGCCGGATTGGTCGCGGGTGGATGGGGATTATTCGCGCATCCCGTTGGGGGTGGGGAAAGTGGGGCGGGTGGGGGCAACCGGGGAAGCCATCGTGGTGAAGGATTTTGCCGGGGACCCGGCCTTTCTGGTGCGTTATCGGTGGGCGGCGCACCAGCAGATTCGGGGCTTGAACGTTCAGCCGATCAAGTTCGGCGATGAAATCCTCGGGGTGATCGCCGTGTTTACCAGCATTCCCACGCCCGACGAAGGGCCGGCGTGGCTGCGGATTTTTGCCGATGAAATCGCCGGCGCGATTGTCAACGCGCGGGCGTTCGAGGAGATCGAGCGGCTGCGGGCGCAGCTCGAGCTGCAGAATCTTTACCTGCAGGAGGAAGTGCGCGAGGCCAAGGCTCTCGGGGACATCATTGGGCAGCACCCTTCGATGCAACGGTTGCTGCGCCAAATCCAGATGGTGGCGCCAACCGATGCCACCGTCCTGATCCTCGGTGAGTCCGGCACCGGCAAAGAGTTGGTGGCGCGCGAGCTGTACCGTCAAAGCCGGCGCAGCGACCGCCCCCTGATCCGGGTTAACTGCGCTTCGGTGCCGCGGGACCTTTATGAAAGCGAGTTCTTTGGCCACGTTAAAGGGGCCTTCACGGGCGCCATTCGGGACCGGGCCGGACGCTTCGAGGCGGCGGATGGCGGGACCCTGTTCCTGGATGAAGTGGGCGAAATTCCCCTGGCGCTCCAAAGCAAGTTCCTGCGCGTCTTGCAGGAGAAGCAGTACGAGCGGGTGGGCGAGGACAAAACCCGGACGGTGGATGTGCGGATTATTGCAGCAACCAACCGGAACCTGAAACAGGCGGTGGCCGACGGGGCGTTCCGCGAAGACCTCTACTACCGTTTGAACGTGTTCCCCATCGAGGTGCCGCCGCTGCGCGAGCGGAAGGAGGATATTCCGCTGCTGGCGGCGCATTTCCTGGCCCAGGCGGCGCGCCGCCTGCGTCTGCCCCTGCCGCGATTCACCGAAGCCCAGGCGGAGTTGCTCAAACGCTACGATTGGCCGGGCAACGTCCGGGAGCTTCAGAACGCCACGGAGCGGGCTCTCATCCTTGCCCAGAACGGCCTGCTTCGTTACAACCTGCCCTTGGTGGAGCCGCCGGCGGCTCTGTCCAACTGGCCGGTTCCGCCGGGAAACGAGGGCTTGAGACCCCCGCCGGCCGGCGCGGAAGGGGGCGCGGCGGGGTCAGGCGGGGCCGCCTTGGGAAATCGCCTGCTCTCGGAGGACGAGCTGCGGCAGCTCGAGCGCGAAAATACTCGGGCCGCTTTGGAGCGCTGCGGGTGGAAGGTGCATGGGCCGGGCGGCGCGGCCAAGTTGCTCGGCGTCAAGCCGACAACCCTCATTTCGCGCATGAAGAAGATGGGAATCAAACGTCCGCCGGCGCCGCCGCCCGCTTCGATTCCCCGCATAAACGCGTGACGGGCGCTGGAATCGAAGGCATGATGCCGTTGTCATCCGGCGTTTGCGGATGACGAAGGCTCTGGCAGTATTTGAACAAGTGACAGAACGATGGCGGGGCTGTTTTCATCCGCGACCCTCGAGCAAGTCCGCGCGGCGAGCGACATTGTGGACGTCATTGGCTCCTACCTGCCGTTGAAGCGAGCGGGCGCCAATTTCGTCGCGTTGTGCCCTTTTCACAAGGAGAAGACTCCCAGCTTCCACGTCAACCCGCACCGCCAGATTTTCCACTGCTTCGGCTGCCACAAAGGGGGGGATGTGTTCGCCTTTGTCAGGGAGTACGAAAACCTGGATTTTCCCGAGGCCGTCCGGCGCCTCGCCGAGCGGGCGCGGATTCCCCTCGAGTACGAGAGCTCTCCCGACCAGCGCCAGTCCCGGTCGCTCAAGGAAAAACTGCTGCACATCCACGAGCAAATCACGCAGCGCTGGCAGGGCGTTCTGGGCAATGAAGCCGCCGGCGCCGCCGCTCGCGATTACCTCGAACGGCGTGGCGTCCCGGCCGAAGCGGTCAAACTGTTCCGGCTCGGCGCCGCCCCGGACGCCTGGGACGACACAGTCAACTGGGCGCGCAGCAAGGGTTTTGACCTCGAGGACATGGAAAAGGCCGGGCTGGTCCTGCGCAAGGAAGGCACCGACCGTTTTTATGACCGGTTTCGCGGCCGCCTGATTTTCCCCATTTGCGACGAGCAAGGGCGGGTCATCGGATTCAGCGGACGGGTCCTGGCGGGGGACGAAAAAACCGCCAAGTACGTCAACTCGCCCGAGACCCCCATTTTCGTCAAGAGCCGCGTCTTCTACGGGCTGGACAAATCCAAACGCGCGATTATCGAGGCGGGCTTTGCCATCGTTTGCGAGGGCCAGCTCGACCTGATTGCGTGTTTCATGGCGGGCCTGCAGAACGTGGTGGCCCCCCAGGGAACCGCCTTCACCGCCGACCACGCCCGCATCCTGAGCCGTTACGCGAGCGAGGTGGTGCTCTGTTTCGACTCGGACGAAGCGGGGCAGAATGCCGCGGCGCGGTCGCTCGACAGCCTCCTCAGCTCCGGCCTGGCCATCCGGGTGGCGCGGGTGCCCTCGCCCCACGACCCCGACAGCTTCATCAAGGCTTCCGGCGGAACCGCCTTCAAACAATTAATCGAACATGCCCCCGGCTTTTTCGATTATTACCTCGACCGCCTTTGCGCTTTGCATCCAGTCGCCACGGACAAAGGCCGGCTCGCCGTCCTGCGCGGCATGGCCGAGGCCGTCCTGAAAACCGGCAACCAGGTGCTGGTGGACAAATACGCTCAAAAGACCGGCCTGCGCCTGGGTGTCACCCCGGACGCCGTCCGCGCGGAGTTTCGCAAACTCTCGCGGGCCCGGCGGGCCGCGCCGGCCGAAGCCGCCGAGCCTCTTCCGGAGCCCGCCCCCAATACGGAGCCCCCTCCCGCCGAGTATTGGCTTTTGAAACTCCTCCTGCTGCATGAGGAGCTCATTGACTGGGCGGCCAGGAACCTGCGGCTCGAGTGGTTGCAACATCGGCTCGTCCGCCAGGTCCTCGCCCGGCGTTTTCAAGCGCACCAGGGGAGGACTTGGACCAGCCTTCCCGCGTTCCTGGACTGCCTGGAAGAAGCGGACGCCCGCGCCCTGGTCACGCGGGCCGTGGCCGAGGAACGGCCCCTGCCCAATCCGGCGCAACAACTGGCGGACCTGGCCTGCCGCCTGCGCAATCAGGACCTCGACCGCCAGTTGGCCATCCTGATCCACCGCGCCAGTCAGCCCGAGGTTGACGAGGCCCAACGACTCGAGCTGCTGCGCCAGCGCGAGGCGTTGCGCGCCTGCAAACTTCAGCCGCTGGAACCCCTCACTTTATGAACACCTCAATCCCCGACATCAAACGACGCGTCCGCCTCGCCCTCACCCTGGCACTGGCGGCATCCACCTTCGCGCTCCCGGCCGCCGAGTCGCGCTGGTGGAAAGGCAACCTGCACACCCACACGCTCTGGAGTGACGGCGACGACTATCCCGAAATGGTCGTCGGCTGGTATAAAGACCACGGTTACCATTTCCTCTCCCTTTCCGACCACAACCGCCTCCAGGAGGGGGAGTACTGGATTAACGCCACCAACAATCGCGGCGGCCCGGCCGCCCTCGAACGATACCTGGCCCGGCACGGCACCCAGTGGGTTGAGCGCCGCACCCACCAGGACCAGCCCCAGGTCCGGCTCAAAACCCTCGCCGAGTTCCGCGCCTTGTTCGAGGAACCGGGCCGGTTTCTCCTGATCCAGGGCGAGGAGATTTCCGACCACTTCGAAAAACGGCCCCTTCATCTGAACGCGACCAACCTGCGCGACCTGATCCCGCCCCAGGGCGGAAAGACCGCCGCCGAAGTGCTCCAGAACAACATCAACGCCGTGCTGGATCAGCGCCGGCGCACCGGCCAGCCGATGATCCCGCACATCAACCATCCCAACTTCGGCTGGGCGCTGACCGCCGAGGACATGGTGGAACTGAAGGGCGAGCGTTTTTTCGAGGTGTACAACGGCCACCCCGGCGTCCGGAATTACGGCGACGCCACGCATGCCGGGACCGAACGCATCTGGGACATCCTCCTGACCCGCCGCCTGGCCGAGCTGCGCCTGGACCCCATCTGGGGCACCGCCGTGGACGACGCCCACGCCTATCATTCCTTCAATCCAAAAGCCTCCAATCCCGGCCGCGGCTGGATCATGGTTCGCGCGCCCGAGCTGTCCGCCGCCGCGCTGATTGCCGCCATGGAGCGTGGCGATTTCTACGCTTCGACCGGTGTGGAACTGACCGAAGTGCGGCGCGGACCGCGGGAGCTTGGCCTCGAAATCAAGGCCGAGCCAGGAGTGACCTACCTGACGCGGTTCATCGGCACGCGCAAGGGCTACAACCCGGCCAGCGAGCCGGTCCTTGCCGACGGCCGCCCCGTGGTGACCACCCGCCGCTACAGCCCGGAAATTGGGACGGTTCTGGCGGAGGTTCGCGGCGCCACACCCCGTTACCAGCTCAAGGGCGACGAAATCTATGTGCGCGCCACCGTGGTGTCCTCAAAACTGAAGAGCAACCCGTTTGCGGTCGGCGATTACGAAACCGCCTGGGTTCAGCCCTTGGTGCCTGAATAGCACTGCCCGTGAACATGCCTTTTAACATGGCCCGTGAAGTGGCGGCCATTTGGGTTTATTATTTCCGGCCCTTGATGGCGGCCTGAACGGCCGCTGTGCCGCGCTGGCCGCGCCGCCTCACGCATCAAGTTGGAAGCCTTAATTTAAGGATAACCATGAAACTGCCATCAGCTTTGAAACTGCCATCAGGTTTGACGCGAGTCCCAGGCCCCGCGCGAGGGGTGTTCTGCGTTCCATTGGCCACCTTGTTATGCGGTTGGTTGGGGGTGCTGACGGTCTGCGGGGCGGTGACTGGCGGCGACCCCGAGGGCCGCAACAACCTTGCCGACCGCAGCGAACTGCCTTCGGGCAAAGGCCTGGCCGCGGCTTGCCCCGCCGACCAAGGCTTGAAAGACCACCCCGACGTCATCTTCGCTGATGATTTCGAATCGGGCGCTCTCGGCGCGGGCTGGGACGAAATCCGCAATCCGCAGGGCAACGTGCTGCAGTTTGCCCCCGTCGAAGCGAGTGAAGGCCTGGGCAAACGCTGCCTGCGCGTCGAAGCGCACCTGGCTCGGGATACGGGCGGCGGCTTGACCAAGTGGTTCCAGCCGGCGGACACGGTCTTCATCCGGTTTTATACCCGGTTCGACCCAGGCTGCGACTATGTCCACCATTTTGTCACGCTCCGGGCGAACAAGGGACTGCGAGGGGCCGACAAGTGGAGCGGGTTTGGCGGGGCGGGACTCAAGCCGGAGGGCAGCGAACGTTTTTCGACGGCGATTGAACCGTGGGGCAATTGGGGCCGGTGGGCCCCGCCGGGGCGCTGGAACTTTTACAGTTACTGGCATGAGATGGAACGATCCCGGGACGGCAAATACTGGGGCAACTCGTTTGGCGTTCCCACGGCGCCGCTCATCCCGCGGGACCGTTGGATTTGCGTCGAGTTCATGCTCAAACACAACACCCCCGGCCAGGCCGACGGCGAGCAAGCCTTCTGGATTGATGGCACACTGCAGGGGCACTGGACCGGCTTTAATTGGCGGAAGACCCTTGATCTCAACGCCAATGCCTTGACGCTGGAAAGTTATATTACCGATCGTTGGACCCGGAATCCGACCAACGTGGTTTGCTTCGACAACGTTGTCATCGCGCGGCGCTACATTGGGCCGGTGGCCAAACGGTAGCCCTCTTCGTTCAAATCGCGCCCAGATGCTTTAAGCCTTCTCGAAAGAGCAGCAGCGAGAACAGCGCCAGCACCGCGCCCAGTCCGCGCATCACCCACCGGTAGGTTCGGCCGGCCAGCAGGTTGCGCCAGCGCGCCGCCAGCAAAGCCACTGCGACTTTTGACCCCACCAGCAGGAGGTAAAAACCCGCCAGGAAGGCCGCGGCCGCCAGCCCGCTTTGCCCCAGCGCCTTGGCCAGCAGCGCCGCGCCCACCGTCAACCAAAAGAGCCACGGGTGAGGACTCAACAGGTTGGTTAGGATGCCCTTGAACCAGGAACCGGGTCGTTCCGCTGAAGCGCCCGCCTCGGGATTCACCGTGCGAAAACTGTCCCACGCAAGATAAAGCACGAAAGTGCCTCCCGCGAGTGACACCACGCCAAGCAACGGCTGAAGCTCGTTCAATTTCGCCGCCACCCCCAGGGCCACCAGGATGATGGGCGCATCGGTGACCAGGGGGGACAACGCGATCTTGCAGCCCTCGCGCGGGCCATGCCGCAGCGTTTGCGCCAGCACCAGCGCCAGCAACGGGCCGGGCGCCAGCCCGGCTGAAAGACCGAGCAACACTCCGGAAGCCAGCGCGGTAAGCATGCCGGTCCTCCCGGGCGAAGCCGGTCAATCCTCCCGGCGCACGTAAGCCGGATTGAACCGCGTGCGCGGCTCCTTCGTCTCCGCCGGGTGGCCGATGGCAACCACGGCAACCGGCACCCACGAAGCCGCCAGCCGCAGAATCTCCCGCACTTGCTTGATGCGCTCTTCCCGCGGATGCACGCCCAGCCAGCAGGCGCCCAGGCCCAGCACGTGCGCGGCCAGCAACAGGTTCTCGCAGGCCGCCGCGCAATCCTGCAACAGGTAACTGAGCTGCCGGTCATGCGCCGCCTCCAAGTCCCCGCAAATCGCCACGCCCACCGCCGCCGTGGCCAGCATTCTCCCATGCGGCAGCGCCTCCGCGACCCGGCTGAGCAGCTCCCGGTTTCGCACCACGACAAAACGCCAGGGGTCTTTGGCCGCGGCCGACGGCGCCGCCATCGCCGCCTCGAGCAGCTTTTGCACCGCCTCCTCGCTCACGGCCTCCGCCGTGTAAGCGCGGATGCTCCGCCGTCCGAAAATAAAATCCAGGTTCCTGTTCGCTTCAGCATTCATACGATTGGTCAGGCCGTCTCAGGTTTACCCGGCCGCCGCCCTCCGGCGCAAGCCTTCCCGCGACCGGCCGCGATATCCCGCCGCGACGGCTGGCATGCGTCCCGCGTGGATGCGAACCCGGGCCGGCGCTGGGGATGACTCGCCCCTTGGTGATGGGGCGGCTTGGCGGGGCGGCGTTGGATGCAGACGCGCATGCCCCACGGCTGCATCCGGGCTTTACCTCGTCCAGTCCCGCCCGATAAAGTGGCGGTCATGGTCGGTATTGAAAACAGCAGGCTCTTTGCCGCGCTCCCCGCCGAGGAACGGCGCCGCTTGCGCCAGGATTCCCAGGAGCGCCATTACGCTTCCGGCCAGGTCATTTTCCGGGAGGGCGACCCCGGGGATGGCCTGTATCTGCTGAAAACCGGCGCCGTCGAAATCTCCGGCCTGTTGAGCGGCGCCCGCCGGCAAATCCTCTCCCGTCTCGGCCCCGGCGAGGTCTTTGGTGAAATGGCGGTGATCGAAGACGCGCCGCGCTCCGCGACGGCCCTCGCGCTGGAGCCAAGCGTTGTGGATTTCATTCCCCGGCCGGCCTTGCTGGGAGCGGTGGAACGCTCGCCGGCCCTGGCTCTCTCCCTCTTGCGCGAAATCAGCGCCCGGCTCCGTGACTTCGACCGGCAATACCTCCGCGAAGTGCTGCAGGCGGAACGGCTGGCGATTGTGGGCCGGTTCGCCCGATCCATCATTCACGACCTGAAAAACCCCCTGGCCATCATCGGTCTGGCCGCCGAGATGGTGAATCTGCCAAACGCTTCGGTGGAGGCCCGCCAGCGGGCGGTGGGCAATATCCGCGCCCAGATCGAGCGGATTAGCGACATGATCGGCGAGATCATTGAGTTTACCCAGGGGGCCCAGCCCGCGCTGGTCCTCGCCGCCACGGATTATGTCCAGTTTGCCCGCGAGGTGCTGGAGGAACTGCGTCCCGATGCCGAACTTAAACGCGTTTCGCTTCAATTCGACGCCACCCCGGCTGCCGTCCCCGTTCGGTTGCATCCCAAGCGCCTGCGCCGCGTGTTTCACAACCTGGTGCACAATGCCACCGACGCCATGCAGGGGGGCGGCGTCATCCGGGTTCGTCTCCAGCTCAAACCCACCGAGGTGGTCACCGAGGTGGAGGACACCGGGCCGGGCATTCCGCCTGAGATTCTCGGTCAACTCTTCGAGCCCTTCGTCACCCACGGCAAGGCGGAAGGCACCGGTCTGGGCCTGTCCATCTGCCGGCGCGTGATCGAAGAACATGGCGGCTGGATCGCCGCCCGCAACCTGCCGGACCGCGGCGCGGTCTTTTCGTTCGGCTTGCCGCGGTCCCAGCCGGAGGCCGGACGATGAACCGCATCCGGCTCCTGCCCGAGCAGGTCGCCAATCAGATCGCGGCCGGCGAGGTCATCGAGCGCCCCGCGAGCGTCGTCAAGGAACTGGTCGAGAATTCTCTCGACGCGCAGGCCTCCCGCATCTCCGTCGAAATCCAGGCGGGCGGGCGCAGCCTCATCCGCGTGCTCGACGACGGCGTGGGGATGAGCCGCGACGACGCCCTGCTGTGCCTCGAGCGCCATGCCACCAGCAAAATCCGCCGGGCCGAGGACCTTGCCGCCATCGCCACCATGGGCTTTCGCGGAGAGGCCCTGCCCAGCATCGCCAGCGTCAGCCGCTTCACGCTCACCACCCGCGAACGCGATGAAGCCTCCCCCGAAGGGACGCAAATCACCATCAGCGGCGGCAAGATTGTCGAAGTCAAAGCCGCCGGCGCCGCCCCCGGCACCCGCGTGGAAGTCCGCCAGCTCTTTTTCAATTTGCCGGCACGACGCAAATTCTTGCGCACCGAGGAGACGGAGGCGGCGCACATTCAACATTACCTGACGCTTGCCGCCCTGGCGTTCCCCGAGGTCGCCTTTGTCTTCCAAAAGGAGGGGCGGCTGGTCTGGCAACTGCCCGCCATCCGAAGCGGTCTGGACACCCCCGCCCGCCTCGCCGCCCTCCGGGACCGCTTGCGTGCTTTATACGGGGACGACCAAAAACTGCTGCCGGTCAACTTCTCCGCCCAACTGCCGCGTGCCGGGTCCGGACCGGAATCCGAAGCGGACGAGGAGCTGGCGGCCGGCGGTCCAAACGCCGCGCGGTTCCATCTTTGGGGCTTCATCGGCGCGCCGGGGGTTTCCCGCGCCACCCGCGAAGACCAGCACCTTTTCGTCAACCGCCGCCCCGTCGAGAATCGCGGCCTCAATTTCGCTCTGCTCGAAGGTTATCACACGGCCCTGATGAAGGGCCGTTACCCGGTCTGCTGTCTGTTCCTCGAGCTGGACCCCGCCGAAGTGGACGTCAACATCCATCCGGCCAAGCGTGAGGTGAAATTCCATCGGGAAGCCGAGGTCCGCCGGCTGGTCGCCCAGGCGGTCCGCGAAGCTCTCCTGAAATTCCACAGCCCCCCCGCGCCGCCTGATACCTCTTCCCTGTCTCCCCCTCCGCCGGCGCCAACCCGAACGACGGCGCCCGCCGCTGCCCCCGCCCGGCAGCCCGCTCTGCCGAATTTGCCGCCCGACCTCGAGCCAGTCCCAACTGAACCATCCCCTCGCGCGCCGCTCCAGCCTCCGCTGCGGCTGGGGTTCCGTTCACCGGGTGCGATGTCCCCGCCGGCTCCGCCCGCTCCCCCGCCCCCCCTTCCGGCCGCGTCCCCGGCGCCTGCGCCGGTCCCCGCCGGCCCAGCCGTGCCGCTCCTCCAGGTGCCGCTGCGGCTGGTCGGCGTCGTCGGAAAGTTGTATGTGGTGCTCGAGTCGGACCGCGGACTGGTGCTGCTCGACCAGCACGCCGCCCATGAACGCATCCTCTTCGAGCAAATGCTGGACCGGCTCGAACGGCAGGACCAGGCACCCTCCCAAAAACTGCTCCTGCCCGCGACCGTCGAGCTGTCCGCCCGCGACGCCAGTTTCCTGCGGCAACAGTTGCCCGTCCTGGCCCGGCTGGGCGTGGGACTCAGCGAGTTTGGCGAGAGGACTTTTCTCCTCGATGCCTTGCCACCGTTTGTCAAAGCGCCCGACCCCCGCCAGTTCGTCCTCGAATTGGTGGACGAACTCAAGGCGGCGGGTCAGGGAGTGAACACTCTGCGGCTGGGGGAGCAGGTCGTGGCGAAGACCGTCTGCCGCCATGCGGTGAAAGCCAACGACCCGCTGGCGGGCAAGGAGCTCGAGAATCTGGTCGAGGCTTTGCGCCGCTGCGCCATGCCTTACACCTGCCCCCACGGCCGTCCCACGCTTATCGAAATGAATTACCGCGAGTTGGAGAAGAAATTTGGCCGCTCGCAATGAGGGCAAGGGCCCTCCGTTTTAGTCCCTCGAGCTCCCACTCCAACTGGCTGCGCCGGCGCCGCGCTGCCCAGGCGGCCGGCTGAAGAATCCAGGGCCAGCTCGAGGCCCGGGCGGCCTCCAGTTTTTCCTGAGCTTCCAAATGCTCCGCCAGTAGTTCGAACATGCGGCCCACCTCCAGGCGGCGGGCCGCGGCCTCAAAGGCCGGGTCGCGGGCGGCTTGGGTCACGTAGGTCCGCCGGATTTCCTCCAGCATCTTCTGCCGCAACCGGTCCACGGCATACTCCGCCTTCCCATACGACTTGGGATGATCCCGAAACGTCGAGAAAATCCGGGGAGTGACCCCGAGGGTGATTCGCAGGCAATTCTGCAGACCCCAGCCTCCGTCCCCGACGGTGCCGTAGTCAGTCGGAAACGGGTGTTCCTGAAGCGTGGCGGTCCGGTAGAGATTGCTCGCCGAACTGCCCAGAATGGCGTCCCGAAAATTGATCAAGGTGAAAACGAACAGCTCCTCCCTCCCTAGCGCCACCGGCTGCGTCAACCCCAGCGTTTCAACCATGTCATGCACCGGCCAGCGCGGGGGGGACATGGGCCGCCCCTCCTGACTGATAAACTCCGGCCGGCTCACCACCACGTCACACGCCAGGTCGCGCATCACCTCGCACAAATGCCGCAGCCCCTCGAGCGTGATGGTTTCGCCGACGGTCGAAATGTAACAAAACTCGGCTTCCACCTGGCGGATGCCGAAGTTCCAGGATTGGTAAAGACCGGGGGGATGGTCAAACCAGCGAAGGCGCGGATGGTCCAGCACCGCGCGCAGCAAATCCCGCGTCCCATCCCGCGATTCGCTGTCCACCACCACCAGCTCCTGCACGTGGGGCAGCCAGGCCTGCATCGCCTCCAAATGCGCCGGCAACAGCGCGGCGGCATTCCGCGTGGGCAACACCACCCCGAGGGGCAGCGGCGATGACTCGCAGCGAGGGTTTGCCCTCCCTTGCCCGTCGCGCTGCGGCTCGGATGCCATGGTGCCCGCGCCTTACTTCGCTGTCCCCGCCGTCCCGGCGGAAGCCGTCCGCCCCTCGCGCTGCAACAGCGGCGCCAGGTGTGTCAGCAACCGTCGCGTCCGCTCGCGGGCGCCTTCCTCGATGGGATGATACAGCGTGTCAAAAAACAGGTCCGGGTCGAGCATCCCCTCCCTGGCCTCGCCCAAAACCGGGACTCCCTGGCTCTCAAAGAACTCGCGGATGGCGGCCGCGGTGCGCTGGGCGGGTTCGGCCTCGTATTCGGGGCGATGGCAGATCGTGGGGTAGGTGGCCAGCACCCGCACCTGGTTCTGCCGCGCCCACTCGATGAATTCCCGGAACACGGGGAACCCGTTGGGCTCGGCGGGCAGGCCGCGAGCGAGGTTTTCGCTGCGCAGCGCCAGCCACGGCTGGCCCGGGCTGCGGTTGTCCTTCCGCGCGCCGGTTTGGTCGCCGTATGGGTTGAGCATCTTGACCGAGTAAATCCCCGCGTGCGCCTCGAGCTCGCCGCGCCCGCGATTCCGCCAGCCTTCCTTGAGCCGCCGCGTGGAAATCCACATCGCCGCGCGGAGCTGTTCGGTCAGCGGCCAGGACCGGAAGTAGGCCGCATCCCGGGCAAAGAGGTAGTCGAAGTATAACGGGTCGGTCCAGGGGACGGGCTTTCCGGGCGCGCCATGCTGGTAGGCCTCATACTCGAAGGCCAGCAGGACGATGTCACCCGGCTGGGCGCTGCGCCGGGCCAGTCGCAGAATGTACTCCGCCCCCAACGCCGCGTGCGTGCCCAGGTTCACCGTCGGGAACCCGGTTTGCTGTTGGATGTCCCGCGCGCTCAGTCCAAACAGGACCGACGACCCGCCCACCAGCAACAGCTTGGGCGTGCCCGCCGCCCGCGCCAGCTCCTGTTTCCGCGAATTCAGGTCCCAGCACCATTGGGACGACAGGGTCGGCGCGCCGAGTTGAGCGAAAAAGAGGCCGTAGAACACCGAAAACGCGCTGAGCAGGCCCAGCCCGAAACCGGCATAAAATTTGGTCGGGGCGGTCATGGCCTAGAAGTTGAAGTACAGGAACGGACTCTGCGGCAGCGTGAAATAGCCGCGAATCACAAACAGGAACGCCACCCCGCAGGCGAAGCCGGTCCAGGCATTCAACCGGAGCCGGAACGGCGGCGGCCGGGCCACCGCCTCGAGCGTGGGCTCGTAGGCCGAGAGCAGTTGCTGCGTGTTGGGCAGGCACCACGCGATGAACAGCAGGGCGACGAGAATCTTCAGCGCCGTCCGGTAATCCGCGCTCGTCAGGGGCACCGTGTTGTCCACCGCCTTCGCCCCCAGCCACGCCATGATCTTCTCCGCCTCCCGGCTGCTTCCCTGGAATTCCTTTTGCGCCGTAAAACCGTTCGCTCCCGCCATGCTCCCCAGCAGGCGCCCCGCCGTCGGAAGGTCCGGGGCGCGGAAAAACACCCACGTCACCAGCACCAGCAGAAACGTGAACGCCACACACGCGCCGCGATAGCTCCAGTGTTCGAGACGCCAGCCCCGCGCTTTCTTCAGGTTCCGCCATTGATGGTTCACCAGGAGGAACAAACCGTGCAACCCGCCCCAAATCACAAAGTTCCAGCCCGCCCCATGCCACAGACCGCTCAGCAGCATCGTCACCATGATGTTATACGCCTGCCGCCATTGCGAACACCGGTTGCCCCCCAGCATGATATACACATACTCCCGGAAAAACCGCGTCAGCGTCATGTGCCACCGCCGCCAGAAGTCAATGATGCTCCCCGCCCGGTACGGCGAATCGAAATTGCACGGAAATCTCATCCCGAACATCCGCGCCAGCCCGATCGCCATGTCGGAATACCCGGAGAAGTCGAAGTAAATCTGCATCGCGAAGGCCAGGGTCCCCAGCCAACTGTCAAACCACGAAACCATCACCCCGTGCCCGGCCGTCCCATACACTGCAATGGCATACTCGGACACCGGATCGGCCAGCAGCAGCTTCTTGTACAGCCCCAACAGGAACAACAACACCCCCATGCCCAAATCCGTCCGCGAAGGCCGCAGGTCCCGCTCGACATATTGCGGGATGATCTCCCAGTGCCGCACGATCGGCCCCGCGATCAGGTGCGGGAAAAACACCACGAACAGGAAGTAATCAATGAATTTGTAGTGGCGCGTGTGGTCGCGGTAAACGTCCACCAGGTACGCGATCTGGGTGAAGGTGAAAAAGGAAATCGCCAGGGGCAGGATGATGTCGTACCGCCCCAGGTCTTTCCGCACCACCATCCCCAGCGCGGACAGGACAAAGTTCGTGTATTTGTAGTAGCCCAGCAGCAGGAGGTTCACCCCCACCCCGCCCGTCAAGACCCACTTCCCCGAGGGCCGGTCGCGATAACGCAGCAGCAGCTCGGCAATCGTGTAATTGAACCCGATTGAGAACAGCAGCAGCGGAACATATTCGACCTTCCAATAGGCGTAAAAAAACAACGAGGCCACTGTCAGCCACAGTTTCTTCGCCACCCGCCATTGCCCGGGCAGCACCAGAAAAACACCGAGGGCGACCGGCAGGAAAACGAAAATGAATTGCCAGGAGCTGAAGAGCATCTAGCCGGAAAACCGCCGGGGACGCCGCACGGCCGCGGCGGAGGAATGCGCTGTCCCCACCGGCAAGCCCGTGAGCATTCTGGCGCCAGGGCCTTCAAGCAGGCCCCAGGCGCCCGGCCAACCGGCCGGCCGGCCTGGCGTGCGATTCAAACAGGAATAATGGTCGTGGCGCAAGGGCAACGGTTCAGTTCAAAGCCGGGGAGGGTAGTAGCCCCCCCGCGCCCGGGCAAGCGGCTTTTGACGGGTTTTGGCAGATGAGATGGGTCGCGCCGTTGGCGCTTGGGGATTTTGCTGGGCCGCAACATGGGGCGGTGCCCCACATGGGGCGATGCCCCATGCTGGTATGGCACGGGCCTTTGGCCCTGAGGTGCACGGCGATGGCCAGCGCCAACGGCGCGGCCACAAACCAGCCTGGGACCAGACGTCCCAGCCCCCCATCCAGACCTTCAATCACCTCGGGGCTCGGGACGTCCCGTCTCCACACCTCCCGCGCCCGAAACCAGCAAACCCTCTTGGGGAGGCGATGTCTCGTCGCCGCCAACCCCCAGCGCGGGCGAATGACCCCGCAAATTGAAAGCGGCGCGCCGCGCCGCTGTCCATAGGAGGTCCGGCTTCGTGAGCGGGGGCAAGGCGTGGTCTGGCCCAACTGCGGG
Source organism: Verrucomicrobiota bacterium (assembly GCA_029974925.1). GTDB lineage: Bacteria > Verrucomicrobiota > Verrucomicrobiia > Limisphaerales > UBA8199 > JARKQH01. Next base: position 3,150 of record JARKQH010000282.1, on the reverse strand, counting down.
TTCAAACGGGTGTCACGGAGACCTTGCTCCCGACGGCGAGGCCCAGTTCACAGGCCGCCGAGGAACCGTTAACGGCAATTTCCAGAAACCCGGTCGAGCCGGGCACGGCAACCGCTGCGCCCCGGCGCACCGAGCCGTAAAAGGCCCCGACCGGGCACAGCCGCCGGCGGCCGGCAAACACTTCGTAAAGGACGGTGGGTTTCAGGCTCGCGTTTTCCACGTTGGTAATCGCGTTGCCGAAGCGGTCAAGGTAAACGACCTCGCCTTCGATCCGCCCGCCGGAGGCGGTCCGGGACTGGGGCCATTTCAGCCGGATCAGCTCCTTTTGTCGCGGGCCGAACCGGTGGATTGGCACGCCCCGGCTGAGGTGCCCGGCGACGGGCGCGAAAATGTCGCGGCCGTGAAAGGTGCGGCTGACGGGTTTCAGAAAGAATTGCGTGTTCTCCAGCCGGTGAATCGCCCGGATCTTTTGGCCCTGCAACGCGAACGACAGGACGCCGTTATCCGGGCCGACGAACCCGTAATCTGCCGTTCGCACCGCCAGGGCCGGCCGGTCGCTGCCCACCCCCGGGTCCACCACCGCAACATGGAGCGTTCCCTTCGGGAAAAACCGGCAGGCGACGGAAAGCGCGAACGCGCCGCCGCGGATGTCGCCGGGCGCGATTTCATGCGTGAGGTCCAGCACCTCCGCGCGCGGATTGATGCCCAGGATGACGCCCTTCATCACGCCGACGAACCAGTCCCGGGCGCCGAAGTCGGTGGTCAAGGTGATGATTTGCACGGGGGAAGAATAGGGGAAAGGCAATTCGATGGAAGTTCGAAGCCGTGGCGGGAAGCTTCATCCACCCCGCCCCGGGATGCGGCGCGCGTTTTGCCGGCGGCCACTTTGAAGCGGGAGGTTGCGATTCGTTGAGCCGTGGCCCATGCTCGCGTCATGCGCCTGACAATTCGTTGGTTCGCGAAGGTTGTTGCCGCCGGTCTCGTGTTCGCCGCCGCGCCGGCCGGCGCGGTGGAGTTCTTCATCGCCCCGGATGGGAACGATGCCAATCCCGGAACCCGGGGTCGGCCCTTTGCCACTCTTGAACGCGCGCGCGACGCGGCGCGCCAGCTTCACCACGAGGGCACACCACCCCCCGGCGGCATCACCCTCTGGCTGCGGGGTGGAGATTACGTGCGCACCAACGCGCTGGAACTCAGGGCGGCGGACTCCGGCACGCCCAATGCCCCGGTGCTCTGGCGCTCCCTCGAGGGCGAGACGGCCCGCCTCCTGGGCGGGCGGCGGTTGTCTGGCTGGGGCCCGGTGACGAATCCGGCGGTCCGGCAGCGATTGGACCCCGCCGCGCGGGAGGCGGTCCGCCAGGTGGATTTGCGCGCCGGCGGCCTCACGGACTTTGGGGTGATGAAATCGCGCGGCTTCGGCCGCCCCACCACGCCCGCCCACTGCGAGCTGTTCTACGGCGGCAAACCGATGACTCTGGCCCGCTGGCCCAACGAGGGCGCTTGGGAAAAGATCGAGGGGTTTCCCGAATCCACGGCCGCGGGGGACGATCACGGCGGCAAAATCGGCCGGCTCGAAGCAGGGTTCAGGTATGCCGGCGACCGCCCGCGCCGGTGGCAGGACACGGCGCGTCTTTGGGTTCACGGATACTGGGCGTGGGATTGGGCCAACTCTTACGAGCAGGTGGCCTCCGTTGACCTGGAAAGCCGCCTGATCAAGACCCAGCCGCCCTACGGCCTGTATGGATTCCGCAAGGGCCAGCGGTTCTACTTTCTGAACCTGCTCGAGGAACTGGACCAGCCCGGCGAATGGTTCCTGGACCCGGCCACCGGCATGCTCTACTTCTGGCCGCCCGAGCCGCTGGAGGCCGCCGGCGCGAAGGAGGCCGTGCTTTCGGTCCTGGCCGCGCCGCTGATTCGCCTTGACGGCGTGTCCCACTGCGCCGTCCAGGGTCTGACCCTCGAAGCCACCCGCGGCAGCGCGGTGCAAATCCGCGGCGGCATCAGCAACCGCGTCGCCGGCTGCGTCATCCGGAACATCGGCAATTGGGGTGTCCGGGTCGAGGGCGGCACCGGGCACGCGGTGCTGAGCTGCGACATTGTGGACACGGGCGACGGCGGAGTCTCGCTGGAGGGCGGCAACCGGCAAACGCTGGCGCCAGGCGGCCATGAGGTCGAGAACTGCCTGTTCGCGCGGCAGGGACGGTGGTCGAAGTGTTATGTGCCGGCGGTGCTGATGGGCGGGGTGGGCCACCGGGCCGCCCACAACCTGATTCGCGACCATCCTCACTGCGCCATCCTCTTCAACGGCAACGACCACCTCATCGAGTTCAACGAGATTCATCACATCGCACTGGAAACGGGGGATGTCGGGGCCATCTACACCGGCCGCGATTACACCTACCGCGGCAACCGCATCCGCCACAACTTCATCCATCACACCGGCGGCGTGGGCATGGGCTCGATGGGGGTTTACATGGATGACTGCGTCAGCGGCACGGAGATTTACGGCAACGTGTTCTACAAAGTCCAGCGCGCGGCGTTCCTGGGCGGCGGGCGGGACCACCAGGTGATTAATAATATCTTCGTCGAATGCGATCACGCGGTGGAACTGGACGGCCGCGGCCTGGACGGCTCGCCCGTCTGGCGCAATATGGTGGACAAGACCATGCGGCAGCGGCTGGCGGAGGTCCCGCTGGCGCTCTATCGCGAACGTTACCCCGCCCTGAAGGCGCTCGACGAATTCTACGGCCCCCCCGGCGGGCCGGCCTTGGAAGGCGCCGCCTTCCGGGGCGTGCCCCCGGGTGGCAACCAGGTCGCCCGCAACATCTGTTATGGCAAATGGCTTAAGGTCTATTGGCACGCCACACCCGCGATGTTGCGCCTGGAAAACAACCTGACCAACGCCCTGTCCGCGTTTGTGATGACGTCCACCGACCCCCAAGCGGCGGATTTTGAACCCCAACCCGATTCCCCCGCCTGGCGGATGGGCTTCGAGCCCCTCCCCTTGAGCCGCATCGGCCTTTATGGGGACAAACTCCGCCCCGCCCCCGTTCTTTCTCCCTGATTTGGCAGGGAGGCGTTCCACCACGTCCCCATATCCTTTTGTTCAAATATCAGGGACCTGGTGAAACAGGTCCCTACCAGACCCGT
>JARKQH010000277.1 GCA_029974925.1 Verrucomicrobiota bacterium | reverse complement strand
GTGCATCGCCCCGAGGGCGCCGCGGTGCGCGTGTTGCTGGACGGCAAACGTTTGGAGTAGCGTAACGCCGCGGAAACGGTTGCGTTGCGGTCGGCGCACACGCCGCGGGTGCGTAACGGGAACTTCAATCCCGTGGGACTGACGGCCCGAACCGCCGCGCAGGTCTTCGAATGCGTGGAACCGGGGCCTGTCGGGATGGATTACCTCTGTGTCAAGTATCACTAACCCGCCGCGCGAGTCGGGAGGAACGGGCCGCTCCTGCGGGGTTTGCCCTCGCGCCTAACGAGTGCCTCTTTTGGCCAGAATCAGGTCCCGCACCCCGTGAGGATTGGGAACACCGTTGATCCGCTCGGCGCCTTCCACCGTGGCGGCGGTTGAAAGCGTCAGGTCGCCAATGCCGACGAGCCGCGCAAGGAAACTCTGGTCAATATCAATCGAACGGATGTCGCGCGGATTGTAATCCTGGTAACACTTGGACAGAAGGCCGCGCTCGAGTGCGATTCGGTCAGGGTAAACTCGCAGCACGGTTGAAAGCCGGCTGACCCAGGCGAGGATGGGGGGAACGATCAGCCAGAAAAAGAACAAATGCCAGAAATAGCGCCACCAGGAGGGGCGCACCTCGAGCAACAGTTGCGAGCCCGAAGCGGAGGGGGGGCTGGCGGGCTCGGGCGCCTGGCCGGAAGCAAGTTTTTCCGCAACCGGATAGCCACAGGTGGGACACGCCCGCGCCGAGTCGGAAACGGGCTTGCCGCAATCCGGGCAGGTAATCAATGCCATAGGTCGGACAAAGGATGGGGCGGAACTCAGCCGGCGGCAAGCCCGGAACCGGGGCAACGAAAAGAGCGCTTGCGGGGCGGGATGCAAAGGCAGCCGATGCGCTGGCTGGGACCGCTGAACCGGCAACGGAGAGGGAGGGACAAAGGGCCGGGAAATTGGAACGCTGAAGCGTGGGGTGTCGCGGCACCCTTGATTAACGCTTCAGCGCGCCGAAATCAGGAACCGTCGCGGCGCTTGAAGAGGTCGCGCGTGTCGGCGACGTTGATGGCCGAAAGGTCCAGGGTGGCGGCCGGGTCCCGCTCCTGGGCAATCGTCATCTGGCGGGCGATGAACTCGACGGCGGGGGCGGCATAGTATTTGACGAGCCCGACGCTGACCTGGGCTTTGAAGATCACGACCAGGATGCAGTAGTCATCCACGCGCTGGGCGTAAAGGCTGTATTGCTCGCCCTGTTGATAGATGCTGTTGAAATTGGTTTCGTGGACCAGCCCGGCGATGGTTTGGGTGGCCATGTAGGCGCCCGAGGCCAGCGCGGCGATGGTGGTGAGGTCGAAATGCCGGGAATCCCCCTGGCTGGTGAGCAGAAAGCCGCCCTGGTCAATGAGCAGCGCCGTGGTGGCGTCGGTCTTCTCGAGCAGCACCCGCAACCCGTCATCGAGTTGCTGGATGTCCTCCTCGAGCAGTTGGGGGAGGGTGGCCATGCCGGGAAATCAGGCGTATTGCGGGGTGCCGCGGCTGACAAACTTGTGCAGCAGCATGCGGGTGATCATGTTCAGCGCCTCGAAGACGCCCTCGCACTTGTGGGCGACCGAGGAGAACGAGGGCACCTGCACCTCCCGGTTGTTGAGGAGGAACTCGAGGTATTCCACCGGGGCGACGTTCGGGAGGTCCCGCTTGTTGTATTGCAGCACATACGGGATGTCCGCCAGGTTCAGCTTCAGCGACTTGAGGTTTTCCTCGAGGTTGTTGAAGCTCTCGACGTTCTCGGCCATTTTGTCGTATTGCGAATCCGCGACAAAAACAATGCCATCCACTCCCCGGAGCACGAGCTGGCGGGTGGTGTTGTAAATGACCTGTCCCGGCACGGTGTAGAGTTGGAACTTGGTTTTGAAGCCCTTGATGGACATGGCCTCGATGGGCAGGAAGTCAAAAAACAGGGTGCGGTCCGAGCTGGTGGCCAGGGAGACCAGCTTGCCCTTGTTCCCGGCCGCCGTCTGGACGTGGTCATGGATTTGCACCAGGTTGGTCGTCTTGCCGCACATGGCGGGTCCGTAATAGACGATTTTGACCTGCAGCTCTTTGGTTGCTTGATTGATGATTGCCATAAGACTTATTTCGGTTTGCGGTCGAGTTCCGCGGCCAGCGATGCCAGTTGGGCCGTCGGGAGCGGTTGGCCCGCGCGACCGAACGCGGCGAAGAAGATCGAGTTGACGCGGAAGATCTTCCACGGGACGTTGCCAACGGTAAAGTTCAGGTTGTTCAACTCGCCCATGCGCAGCTCTTTGGTGCATTGGCTCACTTTGCCGAAGATGTGCGGGAGGAACGCGGCGAGCGTGTCGCCGTTCATGTCCGGGGCCAGGCGGCTGGCGACCATGAGGCCATCGGGCAAGGCGACCAGCGCTCCAGCGACTCCGTCCAAAGCGGCGGCCCGTGAAACCACTTCGTTTGGGGTGGCGTACTTGGCGACGAATTTCGTGCCCGGGCTGGGGCGCTTCTCCTGGGTTGCATCCACCCGCGCGACCTCCGAAGTGTCGTCCCAGACATAGAAATTGGTATCCTCCGGTTTCGCGCC
>JARKQH010000269.1 GCA_029974925.1 Verrucomicrobiota bacterium | reverse complement strand
CGTGTCAAAGTAATTGATGCCCAGTTCGATGGCGCGATGGATCATCCGCTCCACCACTTCCATGTCCGATTGCGCCAGGAAACGGGAGCCGCCCCCGAAGCCCACGATGGAGGTGAGCCAGCCGGTCCGGCCGAGCGGGCGGCGGGGCATGGCCAGCGGTTCGCCGGGGGTGGCGGCCAGGCTGGAAGAGGAACCCACCGCGGCCAGGCCGACACTGGCGCAAGAGGTGGTCAGGAAGTTCCGGCGGGAGATCAGCGCATTCATACCAGTTTCAATTTGCAGGGGAACTTACGCCAGGACGGCCCTTTGGCAATGGGCAAATCTGTCAGTGCTCGAGCCATCCGAGTTTATGCTTGCGGGTGACATAGAGCAGGCCGAGCAGGTGGGTCGCCACGATCAGCAAGTACAGGCTGATGAATGCCCAGAACACCTGGGCTCCCAGCATGCCGAACAGGGCTCCCATGGAGTGAGTGCTGAACCCCTCGGGAAACAGGATGCCCACCAGAAAGTCCCCCAGCGCGCGGAAAACGAATACGCCGCCCAACACCAGCAAGGTGACAAAGTATTCGGCGGGAACCTTGAGGATTGAAGGAACCACCACCAGTGGGTTGGCGGACGTGACCGTGTCGAGGATGGCAACGGCAAGGAAAGCCATAGGGAAATAGGCCAGGCCAAACAACATCGCGGCGATCACGGCGATGCCCAGCGCGGAGTTCCCGCTGATGGCCAGCCACACCGCCAGGGCAAGGGCGGGCCCGAAACAGAACGTCACCAGGCCCAACAACCGGAGGAAGGGAAGCAGGATGTCATCCATGAAATTGGCCAGGCCGGGCAAATCCGGCAGTTCGGGGTCTTCTGCGGCGGTGGAATGAATGATGTTCTGAAGAAAGCTGAACAGATAACCCCCGGCGAAAATCTGGAGGATGAGGCCAAAGATCAGAAAGCGCAGGGAGCCCATTTGCATCATCATCGCCCCGAACTTGAGCATTGCCAGAATGACCATGCCGGCGACGACCATCAATACCCCCGCGCCGCGAAACGGGTAAAGGAACGCGCCCGGCAAACGGCTGAAGAATCCCTTTTCAACCACCGGCTGGGCCTGGACCCGCACCGGCGCGCACTCGGCGCCGCAATGCCGGCAGAACTTGTGCTGAACTCCTCCCGCCTGCCGGGTGGAAACGCACAATTCGCAAAAGAACTGCCCGCATTGGCGGCAGAAAAAACGTCCCGGAGTCTTTGGATGATGTTTGCAGGTGTGGGGTCCCGCCAGCTTCGCCTCGGTCGAGCCCCCGGCGGCGGAGACCGGGCGGGCGGCCGCTATGGGGGGCGGCGGCGCGGGCAGGGGAGCGCCCGCGGCGGGCGCCTCTTCCGCTGGCAGGACAGCCACTTTGACCCCGCCGAGACGAAGCACTTGCCCCGGCTGCAGAACGCTCTCGCTGACCGGCCGCTCATCCACGAACGTGCCGTTGGTCGAGCCAAGGTCCGTAATGCGAACGGACTCCCCCGAAACGTCCAGCCGGCAATGGGAACCTGAAACACTCGGGTCCGCAATGGTGATATCGTTGGCACTGTTGCGCCCCACCAGGTTGGCCCCGGGTTTGAGAGGCATCTCCCAAGCTGCCGGCGAACCGGGGTTGACCACGAGTCGGAGCATAAGTTTGGATGAAAGATTTCGCTGAGCTGAGGTTTGTTTAGAACAACGGGGCCAAGCTGTCCACGCAAATTTGGATGGCGACGCAAGTTCGCTTTGCTCTGAGAGCGTCCTGGAATATGATTCCGCCGTGAAACGCATTGGGTTGATTCTTGTCGTTATGGTGCTGGCCGCCGCAGGCCGGGTCCGCGGTCAGGAGTGGATAAGCCTTTTTGATGGCCGGACCCTCGAGGGGTGGAAAGCCAGCGAGACGCCCGGCTCGTTCAAGGTCGAGGACGGGGCGATCGTCTGTGCCGGGCCGCGTTCCCACCTGTTCTACAGCGGGCCGGACGGCGCCAGCGAGTTCAACAATTTCGAGCTGTCCGTCGAAGCGAAGAGCGCGCCCGGCGCCAATTCCGGCGTGTATTTTCACACCCGATTTCAGGCCGAAGGCTGGCCTTCGCAGGGGTTTGAAGTCCAGGTTCACAATGCCCGGTCGGGCCAGGGAGACTACCGCGAAAACAAGCTGACCGGGAGTTTGTATGGCATTCGCAACGTGTACAAGCCGCTGGTGAAGGATGGAGAATGGTTTGGGATGCGCATCACGGTGGCGGGCAGGCGCGT
>JARKQH010000261.1 GCA_029974925.1 Verrucomicrobiota bacterium | reverse complement strand
TTGCATCGGTTCATGAACTGGCCGGGGCCGATCCTGACCGACAGCGGCGGGTTCCAGGTCTTCAGCCTGGCCACCATTCGCAAGATTCACGCCCACGGGGTCGAGTTCCGCTCGCACCTTGACGGTTCGCTGTTGTTCCTCGGGCCGAAGGAGGCCATGGCCATCCAGCGCGAGCTGGGCTCGGACATTGCCATGGTCTTTGACGATTGCCCGCCGCACACGGCGACGCCGCGCGAGTTGCGCGCGGCGGTCGAGCGCACGATGCGCTGGGCGCGGGAATGCCGCGAACAACCCCGCGCCGCGGGGCAGTTGGTGTTTGGCATTGTCCAGGGCGGCGCCAATGAGGCGCTGCGCGAGGAATGCGCCCGGGCCTTGACCGCGCTGGGGTTTGACGGCTATGCGATCGGGGGCGTCAGCGTGGGCGAGCCGGAGCCGGAGATGTTCCGGGCGGTCGAGATGACCGAGCCGTTTCTGCCGGAGAACCAGCCGCGCTATGCCATGGGGCTGGGGACGCCGGCCCAGCTTGTGGAACTGGTGGCCCGGGGGGTGGACATGTTCGACTGCGTGCTGCCCACGCGCGTGGCGCGCAACGGAACCGCCTTCACCCGCAAGGGAAGCATCAGCATCAAAGGCGGCGCCTACAAAGCCGATTTCCGGCCCATCGAGGAAGACTGTGACTGCTTCGCCTGCCGGCACTTTACCCGGGCGTACCTGCGGCATTTACTTAACGTGGGCGAGATTCTCGGCCTGCGGATGCTCAGCGTGCACAACACGCGGATGTATCTGCGGGTGATGGAGGAAATCCGCCAGGCAATTGCCCGCGGCTGCTTCGAGGAATACCGGCGGGAATTCGCCGCGCACTACGTGCCCACCCGCAAGGTGCTGCTGGCGCGGGCCGCCGCGGCGGACCGCTGAGGGCTGACGGCGAAAAGAAAGCGGCCGGGAATTGCTTCCCGGCCGCGGTGTAGTAACAGCCCGGCTTTAAGGCACGGCGCGGAAGAACAGGCTCGGCTGCGTCGGCAGGAACGGATACGGCGAGGTGGCGCCTGGGACCGGCGTCCAGTTCGCCGCCGGACCCAGCACCGGCGAGCTTTGCAGCGTCCCGAACGGCCACACGACGCTCTTGCCAATGCCGGTGTTGTCGAAGTTGAACCGCAGCTTCAGGGCGTTGACATCAACAAGGGCATCGCTGGCGTAGATCTGGCCAATCTCCGCTCCGGTCAGCACCCGGTTGTAGATGCGGAAGTCGTCCAGTTCGCCGTCGTACCGTTTCCAGTAGCCGTCATGGCTGCGGCCCAGCTCGATCTGCTGCGAGGCCGGCCAGGACCAGGCTGACGCGTTCGGACTTTGCGCCGAGAGGAAGCCGTCAATGTAGATTTCCACCAGGCCGCCCGCCGCCTGGTCGTAGGTGACGGCGACGTGATGCCACCGCAGGTCCGGCAGATACCCGGTGGCGGGGCTGTTGGCTCCCCCCGAGCACTGCACAAAAATCTGACCGGCGTTGTCGAGCACAATCACCGTCCCCGCGCTGGTGCGGCGGTCGAAGATGATGGCGCCTTCGTTGCCCGGTCCCGGGATCGGGGCGTTGGCGCGCATCCAGAAGGTGATCGTTCCGGTCGGCGAATTGAAGTCCGGGTCCGCCGGCACGACGATTTGGCTGGGGTTGGCGGTGGCGAACACCTGGACCCCGTTGCGGGTCACGTTCAGGTCGTCCGTGCTCGACGCGATCCAGGTGGACCGGCTGTTGAACCCGTGGTGGGGTGTTCCCACCGGCTTGGTGTCCTCGATCACGCCGCCCGGGATCAGCGACAGCTCGAGCTTCGCGCCGGTTCCCGCCATGAAGAGCGTGTTGATTTCGCTCAGGCTCAGCGCGCGGTTGTAAACGGCAAACTCATCCTGTTGGCCCAGGTAGTTGCGGTCCACGCGATCGGGCTGGTTGCCGGAGAAGCCCAGCGGCGAGTAAACCGACAGGGCGGCGTGGTTGGCGGTGTTGACCGAGGTCTTGAGCGTGGTGCCGTCCGACATGTAGAAGGTCGCCTTGGTGGGCTCGACCACCATCGCGACGAAGGTCCACACGCCCTCGGGAACCACCAAGCCGGAACCCCAACCCCACTGGCCGCCTTTCCAGTGGTAGCGCAATTCACCCGTGGGCCGCCCCGAGCTGTTTTCGATGTGCATGCCGCCGTCGCCCAGCCAGCACGGCCAGCCGATGTCGCTCGAGGACGGAATGGCGTCGCGCTTCAACCAGCCCGCGACGGTGATGGTGTTCACGTTCAGAGCCGGACAGGTCGGCGCTCCGATATGCCCGTAGCTGGTGCCGGTCGTGAGGGCAACGTTGGTGGACTCGAGCCCTGGCTCACCCGGCGGACGCGGGCCGGTCGTTCCCGGCTGAGGCGCGAAGCCGTAGGCGCCGTTCCACTCGGCGCCGAGGGTGCCGCTGTTGACGACCACCGGGGCGACCGGGCCAGCCGGGTCGTTGAACCGCCAGTAACCCACCGGCGACTTGGCCAGCACCAGGCTCTCATACGAGACGGTGCGCGCCGCATTGGTCGCGTTTTCATAATGCGCGAGAATCTCCGCCGCGCTCAGGGCGGTGTTATAAATCGCCACCTCGTCAATGTGCCCCTTGAACAACAGCATGTTTGCACCCGATTCAAGGTCGTTCCGGCCCGAACCGATTCGCATCAAGAGCGAGGTGTTGGGGGTAAACCCGGGGGCGTCCAGGGAGCCCTGCTCGACGCCGTTGACGTAGAAGCGTTGGGTGCCCGTGCTGGCGTCGTACACGCCCACCAGGTGGGTCCACACGCCCGGGACCACGTCCACGGTGGAATTGATGTTGCGGCCCGTGGCGCCGGAATAGGTTCGGAACTGCCACTTGGTGGTGGCGTTATGGGCGAAGAAGAGGAAGCCGTCCGCCGCGCCGGCCCCGCGATTGTAAAGCGGGGATCGGGCGGAGGTCGAAGTGTCGGTCGGTTTGACCCACAGCTCGGCGGTGAAGGTTGCGGGATTCAGCGCCGCATTGTAAGGCACATCCACCATTTTGCCATCGTTGCCCGTGCGGGCCGAGTTGAACTCCGCGGCGGTGTTGCTGGCGTCACCCACGATCGCCCCCGGTTCCTGGAACTTCACATAGCGCCGGGCAATCCCGTTGCCCGCGGCGCCCAGGCTGCCGCTATTGGCCGCCGTGCCGGTGTTGTCGGCGGGCGCGACGGTTTCGCTGGCGCGGAACCAGACCAGCGGCTTGGTTGCGGCCACCGCCGCTTCGTAGGCGCTGGCCGGGACGGTCACCGTCAGGGTGGCCGACGCGCTGGCAGTGCCCACGGGGTTGCTGACCGTGACCTCGTAGGTGCCGGCATCCGCCGTGGTGATGGCCGGCAGGGTCAGGCTGGCATTGGTGGCGTCAGCAATGACCTGGGTGTTCTTCTTCCAGAGATAGGACAACTGGCCGCCCGTGGCTTGGACCGTGAAGGTCGCCGGGTAACCCTGATAGAAAGTCTGCGAGACGGGGGCTTTGGTGATGATGGGCTGGACGACGGGGGTGATCGTCACCGCCGCCACCGTGCTGGTCACCGCGCCGTAAGCATTCGTCACCACCACGTCGTAATTGCCGGTATCGCCAGTCGTGGCGCCGCTTTTGACGTAGGTGGCGTCGGTGGCTCCGGAGATTTCCGCGCCCCCCTTGCGCCATTGGAAGGCGAGGGGCGGCGTGCCCGAGGCGACCGCGCTCAAGCTGAACGACTGGCCGGCAAAGATGGTGCCGGGCGGCGTCTGCGGATTGACTTCGATGAGCGGGGCATTGTTGCCGGGGGTGTAATCCAGAATGATGCCGGCCAAACACGAGCGGCTGGTGCCGGAGGGCGGCAGACCGCGAATCACCACCGTGTCGTTTCCGTTCAAGGTGACGAACGGGGGGCTCACGGTGCTGAGGCCCGCCAGCCCGGCGGCAAAGCTGGGCACGTAGTTGTTGAGATACTGCAGGGTGTTGGTTTCGGTCTTCGAGTAAACATTCACGTCCTGAAACGCCGTCCCATTGTCAGTCGAGGCAATGGTGGTGATGGTGAAGCTTGAGGCGAACGCCCGCAGCCCGGTCAGCGTGACCGTGTAGCCGTAATCCGTGTCGTCCAGGTAACCATAAATCACCTGGTCGTCCCCCAGCGTTGGAATGGCGGCGTACAAGCTGTAAGTGTTCTTGGCCGACCAGGCCAAGGCGAGCGTTCCACCGCCGGGCAACGCAAAGGTCGCGTTGGTGGAGAAGGGGGTGAATCCGGAGTTCTCGACCGACGGCGCATTGAACCAACTGGCCAGGGGGATGCCAAAGGCCGACGTGTCGGTCATGGGGGCGTAGGGTGTGCCATACCAGTTGTCCTGGAAGTTGATGCCGATTTGGGCGGCCTGGCTGGCCCCGAGCATCAGGGCGGCTGCCGGCACCGCCAAAGCGGCCTGCTTCAGGCGTTGTTTACCGAGGAGTTTTCTTTTCATAGGTGCTTTTTGGTTTCTACAGGGGTGAACTGAAAGGGGAGTTGGCCGGAGCCTTTGGAAAGCGAACCGGCCCTGGCGCAGGACCGTCGCCGCGGAGTACCCGTCGGCAGGCCGCGCGGCCTGTGGGGGCTGCGGGCAAACGCCGCGTCCCGTGCTTTGCTCTTGAACTGGTCATGTACACCGGGCTAACAGGCCATACTATCACCCCGCCGGCTGCTTTGGCACAATACCACAAACGGGGGACCCCTCCGGAGCGGCCTTTCCTCTCACCC
>JARKQH010000249.1 GCA_029974925.1 Verrucomicrobiota bacterium | reverse complement strand
CGGGAAACCAGCAGAAGGCTTCGATTTCAGCCCGCAGCGCCTCGTCGGAGAGGGCGCGCCCAATGCCTTCCTCGCGTGCGGTTCGGGCCACCTCGAAGGCGATGGATTGGCTGACCTGGCGAAGCATCTGAAGCGGGGGATAAAGGGAATCCTCGCCCGTGGAGTTGGTTACGGTAAAGTCGGCCAGGACCCGGGCGGCAGCCAGGAACATGGAGGCAGTGACGCGGCTGGCTTCGCTGATGAGCACCCCCAAACCCACGCCGGGGAAGACAAACAGGTTGTTGCATTGTCCGATGACATGACGACGGCCGTTGAAAGTGACCGGTTCGAAAGGCGACCCGGTGGCGACCAACGCCCGGCCGTCGGAATGGCGCAACGCCTCGGAGGGCGTGCACTCGGCCTTGCTGGTGGGATTGCTCAGCGGAAAGATGAGCGGCCGGGCGCAGTGGTCCGCCATCGCCCGGATCACGCCGGGGGTGAAATCCCCGGGCTGACCCGTGGTGCCGATCAGGACGGTGGGACGCACCGCCCGCACGATGGCTTCCAGAGCCGTGGGAGGAGGGTTGGGCAGGCCGGCGGCGGCGAGGTCTTCGGGGGAGAGAGCCACCTCTTGTTTGAACGCCTCGAGCGGACCGCGGCCTTGATGAACGACGCCTTGGGAGTCCACATAAACCTGGCAGCGCCGGGCCGCGGCAGGGGTCAAACCTTCGGCCACAAGGGCGGTTTGCAGGAGGCGGCCGATGCCGACTCCGGCGGCGCCCGCCCCGGCCAGCAAAAACCGTTGCTGGCGCAGCGGCTGGCCCAGGCGTCGCAAACCGGCCAGGATTCCGGCCAGCGTCACGGCAGAGGTGCCCTGGATGTCATCGTTGAAGCTGGGCAGCCGCCCGGCGTATTTTTCAAGCAACCGAAATGCGTTGGCCTTTTTGAAATCCTCCCACTGCACCAACGCGTTGGGGAACACGTGCTTGACCGCCAGAACGAATTCTTCGACCAGGTCGTCGTACGCCGCCCCGCGCAGCCGCCGGCCGCGGTAGCCGATGTAATACGGGTCCTCCAAAAGCGCGCTGTTGTCCGTCCCCACGTCCAGGCTCACGGGCAGGCAATGCGAAGGGTGAATGCCCGCGCCAGCCGAGTAGAGAATGAGCTTGCCGACTGGGATGGCCATGCCTCCCGCCCCCTGGTCGCCCAGGCCCAGGATTCGCTCGTTGTCGGTCACCACAATCAAACGAATGTCCCGCTGCCGGAAGTTGCGCAGCCGCTGGGCAATCTGGCCCCGGTCCTCCGGGCAGAGAAAGAGCCCGCGGGGGCGGCGGAAAATATGGCTGTATTGCTGGCAGGCCAGTCCGACGGTGGGGGTGTAAACAATGGGGGTCAGCCGTTCGAGGTTCTCGACCAGCAAGCGGTAGAACAGCGTTTCATTGCGGTCGAGCAGCGCCATGAGACCGATGTATTGCTCCAAGGGCTCTTTTTTCGAGAAGATATGCTCCAACTCCATGGCCACCTGCTGCTCAATGGTCAGCACGGCCGGCGGTAACAGGCCTTCAATACCCAGACGTTTTCGTTCCTCGCGAGTGAAGGCGGCGTCTTTATTGCGCGCGGGATCCCGCAGCACCCGCTCGCCGGGAGACCAGCGGCTTTCCATATCGTCGTCATTTGACATAGGCTTGTTGGGTTGAGCGGGAAGCGGCGGTTTTACTGGTGCCGCCGGCGGAGACGCCGGACCTCGGCCCGCAATTGGGCCTGGATGCGGTGTCTGGCCACGTAAACGGCGGGCACACTCATGTTCAGATACTGGGCGACTTTGCGGGCCGGCCATCCTTTGGCTGCGCAGAGGTCGAAAGCCTGGTAGTGTTCCGCTTTCACCCGGGCTTTCACCCGGTCCGCCGCAACCAGCAACAGGTTGCGCTCCCACTCGGACTCCCAGACCATTTCGAGGTCGGTGCCGGTGGGATCGGGGATTTGTTCAAGGTCCACCCCGGCCTCGTCCGGAACCTCTCCCGGAGATTTGTGCCGCCGCTGGAAATGGTCGGCCAGCCGCCACCGGGTTACATTCCGCAGCCAACCCCGGAAGGAGCCGTTCTCCCGGCCCGGCTTGAACTTGTGGATGTTTCGGGCAACCACGACCATCGTTTCCTGGACAATGTCCTGGGCCTGTTCGGGAGACAACCCGGCTTTCAACGCGGTCCAATAGATCAGGCGCCAGTAGGTATCAAAAAACTCCTGCCAACTTTGCTGGTCCTGCCAGTTCTTCAGGCGTGCCAGCAGGCTGTGTCGTGTGGGCGCCAGATCGTCCACCGGTGCTCGGATCATGTCCCGAGTATGGCAAAAAGGAACCCGAAAAGCGACGGCATTTTTTCAGATGAAGGCCGGGGGGCTGCCGGAGACGGGATGCCTTCCACGTCTGAGGTTGGCCCTGACTCTGGGTGCCGCCGCGAACTGGTTTAATGAAAAACGCCGCCAGCCGGAGAGCTGGCGGCGTTTTGAACAGAGCGGAAACTACTGGGCAAGGACCCGGTAGAACCGCCGGTTGCCCGGTGAGTTATCGGTGTAGGAGGCGGTGCTGCCGGTCGCCGTGACCGGGCTGCCCAGGTTCTGCCAGGTGCCGCCGAGGTCGCCCACGGCCTGGACTTGATAGGACTTCCCATTTTGAGCCTGCCAGGTGAGGGTGACGCTGCCGCCGGCGGTGGTCACACTGACGATGCTGAAGGCGGCGGCGGGCGGCTGATAGGAGGAGTCAATCAGGAACGCCATGATGCCGTTGTTTTCGTTCATGGCAAACAGGTAGGTGTTGCCGCCGAAATCCAGCGCGCCATTGGCTTCAATGCTGGGATTGTAGGTCGGGAACAGTTCCTGATCGCGCAAGACCGGGCCGAGGTCGAGATCGGCCACGCTGTAGATCTGAACGTTCTTCTGGTCGTCCCGGGCGATGCCCGCCAGCAGCTTGAGGCTGTCGTTGTAAGCGACAGTGGTCATGGTGCTGGAAACCTTGTCGGTGTCGTAGGTGCGGAGGATGGTGCCAGTGCCGGCGTTGGCATCGTATTGCACCAGGAACAGCTTGCCAGCGCCGGCATCCGAGGCCCAGGACTTGGCCCAGAACGTGTTGCCCGCGCCGAAGCAGATGCCCAGGCGCGCAAATCGGTCGGGCGCGCCCGCCACGAAGATCTCCGTGGGGACAAAGTTCACGCCGTCAGGCGTGGTGAGCAGGCTGACCACGTTGCTCGTGTTGAAGCTCATGAGGATTTCGGTGTTCACCCCGGCGCCGCGGACGTCCATCGTATAGCCCGCGACCTTCGTGGGAAGGGACGGGGCCGGGTCGCCGCTGAAGGCGATGGTGGCGATGGTCGTGGGGGCGTCATCCGCCCAGCGATAGAGGATGAAGGGGTCCGTGGCCGGGGCGGTCGAACGGTTGCCGGCATAGACCACGCCGTCATTGGCCACGCCGATCTTGTTGATCCAGCGGTTGCCGCCGTAAACCACACTCACGTCGAGGACGTGCTTGTGAGCGCCCGTCAAGGCGTCCAGCACGGCGATGATCACCGGCGTCGGGTTGGTGGCCACGTAGCTGGCGACCAACAGATTCGAGTTCACCGGGTTGAAGCACATGCCGTATTCGTAATAGAAGGTATTGAGATACGGCCGGGTGCCCGCGAGCACGGACCAGATATTGGTCATTTGGGCCGTGTTGTAGAGCGGGAGCACGGTGAGGGTGGCGGCCAGGCTGTCGCGCGACCCGCCGGCGTTGCTGACGCGGGCGAAATAGGTGCCCTCGTTGGCGGCCTGCACGTTGGTGAGCGTGAGAGTGGCGCTGGTGGCGCCGGCGATGGCCTGGGTGCCATTATAATACCACTGATAGGACAGCGGCGTGGTGCTGTCCGCCACCACGGTGAACGACGGGTTGCTGCCGGCGAACCAGGCCGCTGAAACCGGATGGCTTACGATGACCGGCAGGCTGGCGGTGAAGTTCGGGTTGACCTTGAAGGCCTTGAGGCCGTTGTTCACGCCGAGCGCCACCAAATAACCGGCGGCAAAGTCCACGTTGCCCTGGAACTCGATGTCCGCGTTGTAGCTGGTGAACAACTCCTGATCCACCCAGAAGGGGCCGGCATCAAGGTCTCGCACGTCATAGACAGGCACGCTCACGGGGGTGGGCGGGCTGCCGTTCTGCAGACCGGCCAGCAGGCCGTAGGTGCGGTCGTATTTAATCCCGGTGACGGAGCTCGGGACACTGCGGGCACCGGTCAGCGGATAGGTCTTCTTCACGAAGCCGGTTCCGGTGTTGATGTCGAATTCAACCAGAATAAGGGTCGTGGAGGCAGACTTGGCCCAGAAGGTGTTGGTGCCCGGGCCCCAATCCAAGCCGAGGCGGGCGAATTTATCCGGGGCGTCGGGCACGGTAATGGGCGTGGAGACGAAGAAGCCGGTGCTATTGCGCAAAATTGCGACCGTGCGGCTGGACTGATTCCAACTGCCCGATCCCAGCAGAATCTCCGTATCGGCTCCCGAACCGCGCACGGCCATCGTGCCGCCCCAAACAACATTGGGGGAGGTCACGCCGAGACCCGGATCGCCGTAGAACAGTTGCCGACCGGCCATGGCCGGCACCGGGCCATCGTCCGAGAGGCCGTCAATCCGGAAGGGATTGGAGCCGCCGGTATCGGTGCTGAGATTGCACAGGTAGATGATGCCGTCATCGGCCACATCCACTTTGTTGTAACCGCCGCTGATGGGCAGGAGGCCCGACCAGTCAATGTAATGTTTCTCGGCGCCGGTCAAGGGGTCCAGCACCACGAGCATGTTGGTGGGATTCTGACGGGTCAGCACGATGATGTTGGTGGTCAGCGGGTTGATCGCCACGCCGTATTCCTTGTAACCCGAGGTTAGGTAGGGGCGGGTGTCGGCGGCGATGTTCCAGATGTTGGTCACCTGGGCGGAGGGATTGCCAGGGGTGACCGTCAGGAGGGCGTTGCCGCTGGTGACCGCGCCGCTGAGGTTGGTGATCACGACACTGTAATAACCCGCCTGGGCCTGAGAGATGTTGGAGAGCGTCAACGAGGGAGCGGTTGCACCTGGAATATCCTCGCCCTCAAAGCGCCATTGGTAGGAAAACGGGCGGGTGCCGGTCACCGCCGTGGTGAATGTCCAGTAGGCCGCGCCCTCCCAAACGTTCACGGAAGCGGGCTGGGTCGTAATGGTCGGCGGCAGATAGACTTCATGGAGGGAGAAGGCCAGAATGCCGTTGTTGCAGTCCAGCGCAAACAGTTTGCCGTTGCGCAGCGCCGCCGAGCCGACCCAGTTGCCGTTCACATCCGGCGGCGGCGGGAACGTCTTGGTGACATCCTGTTGAACCGGCTGGGCGGGGTCAAAGATGTCATAAACGCGCAGGGTGTGGTTGGTGCAGACCAGCGCAATCAGGTTGCGGCTGACGTCCACGTCAATGGCCTCGGCATAGACCGATGGCAGGGAAACACTGGTGACGGCGGTGGCCGTCTGGTTGCCCAGGTTCAGACTGAACTGCCGGAGGTTGCCCGCGATGGTTTTCGCCCAGAAGGTGTTGCCGGCGCCCCAGGCCAGGCAGCGCCGGGTTTCCTCGGCGGCCGCATCGGTGGTGATTTTGGTGGCCGTGAAATTGGTTCCGTCGGTGGTGGTCAACAGCCCCACGACCTGGTTGAAGGTGCCCAGCAGAATCTGCGTGTTCGGCCCGGTGCCGCGCAGGGTCATGGAATCCCCAAAGCGGCGGGGGCTTGAGCCGTTGGTGTTGCCGAAGGAGGGGTCCCCCGAGTAGGCCAGGGTCGGCTGGGCGGTTTCATTCGCCCACCGATAAAGCTTGAAGGGACCGGCAGCACCGGCGGCGTCGGTGGTGAGGTTCGCCACGTAAATGACCCCGTCGTCGGTGACGGCGGCCAAATTGATGACGAAGGTGCCACCATTGATCACGCCCGTATCAAAAGGGAGGGGGCCGAGCAGGGTGCCATCGGTCCCATCCAGAATGTTGACACTGATCGGCGAGGTGCGGCTGGGCACAATCACGTGGCCGGTCGCAGGATTATACGCCAGACCACGTGTGGTGTAGGTGGTGCCCACGGTAAGGAACGGGTGCGAGGAGGCCCCTTGGGCGATGCTCCAGAGGTTGCTCAAGGCATAGGATTGCGCCAGGGCGGAGGGCAGGCCGCCGAGGCCGGATAGCAGCAGGCCCAGTATCAGGGTCCGCAGGATCAGGATGGGGGTGAAGTTAACACGTCGCTTGGTATTACCAGGTCTGTTCATAATGTTTGGTCGTAATACGGGTTTCTGTCAGGTGGCATGCTAGGCCAGGCGGGCGCGGAGCGTCTATGACGCATTTGCGTCAACGAATCGGGCTTGCACGCGGTTCGAAAAGGTGAGGTATAGTAAACTGAAATGAAAAGACAGAACACCAGGTTTTCCCGCATGCGTGCGGCACTCTTGCAGGTGAATCAGGCTGCCGGCTTTACGCTGATCGAGTTGCTGGTGGTCATTGCCATCATTGCGATTCTGGCGGCCATGCTGCTGCCGGCGCTCAGCCGCGCCAAGGCGCGCGCTCAAACCATCAGTTGCCTGACCAACACCAAACAGCTCCAGGTGGCCTATGAGCTGTACGCCACCGACAACGGCAATCGGGTCATGGACAATTCGGTCAATGGCGTTTCCAGTCCCGGCGACAAGGCCTGGATCAAGGGGAACGTGCAGGAGTTCACGCCGGACTACGTGAACGACCCCAGCCGGGGCGTGTTGTTCCCCTACAACTCTTCGCTGGCCCTGTACCGGTGTCCGACAAGCCGGGCGTTCGTGAAGGGCGCCGGGTGGGGCGACGCGGCGCGGGTGCCCCACAACCGCAGCTACTCGGTGTCGGTCTGGCTGGGCAGCAATCTCTCACCCCCCGACCTGATCGCGCAGAAACTGTCCAGCATTCGGAACCCCTCCCACACCTCGGTGTTCATTGAGGAAAACCACATCAGTATTGACAATGGGGCGATTGGCTTCAATCGGACCAACGTGGCCGGGGTTTGGAACCTGCCCTCGAACCGCCATGTGAATAGCTGCAATCTCTCGTTCCTGGACGGCCACTCGGAGACCTTCCGCTGGCGCGGCCCGCGGCTGAAGCAGTTGAACGACCAGTACTCGGCGGACGACTCGCGCTCGCAGCGGCCATCCTCGGGCACCAACCCCCTCCACAGTCAGGATTGGGACGCCAACGACCCGGATTTCATCCGCCTCGCGTTGACAGCCCCCTTGCTTTAAGCGCCCTCCGCCACCGCGGCGAAGCCCGATTCCACGGCGCCCCGCCCGCCCCCGCACCCTCGCCGAACCTGGCGTGGTAGGGGCGGGTGCCGCACCGGTCCGTCCGGCGCCATCGCATGGAAAGAGACCGGCTGAAATTCTCCACTCTCCCCGGGGCGCTTTGAATGCCCTGCGGGCCACGGCCCATCAAAGCTCCGGGATCCGCGCGACGCGGGCATCCAGCCTTCAATGTCACCCACGGTTTGAAACCCGGCGTTCCCCGCCGTGGCTTAGCGGCGGCGCGGCATCGCCTCGAAATCATGCTGGGCCGCCCGGTCCCCGGCTTTAATGCGGAGCTGGTATTGGGCGCCGGGTTGCAGGGGCTCGGGAAGAGCGCCCTTGACGGCGGGGCGCATGCCCGGAATCCGGCTGCCATAGAGAAAGCTCTTAACGGGCACCGAGTTGGAGTCCGAGACCAAATGCCAGATGGGATGCGGATACTTGTTGGTCTCGATTGCGCTGCGCGGGAAAACCTTCACCTCCGTCAGTCGCAGTTTGCGGTTGAAGCCAAAAAAAACCGGGGCTGCGGTCTCGGGGGGGGCGCCGCGCGGACGAGCAACGGGGATTGGACGCGGGCTGGAGCGGTGGGAAATTTGAATTTCTTCGGCGGCAAACCAGTCTCTGTTTAGGTAAAGAGATATCCCGCCAAGCAAGACGGCGGAAGCGATGAGGGCCCAGGTCTTTGTCGTCATACGGCCTAAGAGGCTGACGTTGGCGGCGTGAAATTATTCGACCAGAATGTTTTATGAATGAAATCAGGTTGAAGCAGCAAGCGCTTGGCGGCAGCCGGGGGCTCGACCGGCCGGCGGGGGGCTCGGGGAGGAACGGGTTTACGTTGATTGAATTGCTGGTGGTCATAGCGATTATTGCGATCCTGGCCAGCATGCTCGTTCCCGCCATGGCCAGCGCCAAGGTAGAGGCCCACCGCATTCAATGCGTCAACAACC
>JARKQH010000245.1 GCA_029974925.1 Verrucomicrobiota bacterium | reverse complement strand
TTCTTCGCCCGCCGCGGTCAATACAGCCCTTTGACGCGGTAATAGCCCTGGCTGGCGCCCCCGGTGGTCGTGGTGAAACGGAATCGGCTGTTGGCAACCACGGTTTGGAATGTCGCCGAAGTGTCCTTTGCCCATGCTCCGCCCGGCGAGCTGGCCTTCCAAAGCTCGAAGGTCATGCCCGAGCGATAATTCGCCACGATAAACTCGGCTTGCACCTGTCCGGAGGCCACCACTGGCTTGGTGACGACGGTGAGGACCGGTGGCGGAATGACCGCGCTGGTCCGAAAGACGGGCCCCCAATCCAGGGTCCGGGTGTTGATTTGAGCGCGCGCGCGCAAGAGGTAATTGGTGGCCAGCGTGGGCGTGAAGGTGAAATGAGTGCCCGCGATTGACGTAGTGGCGAGGTTGAGGAGGTGCTCGGCATTGCTGACCGCAATGTTGTCCAGATAAAGCCCCACGCCGGTGCTGGTTTGCGGGTAAAAATTCCCCCCGACATAGTCGTAAAGGAATCGGACCTGAACCACCCGCCCGGCAAACGGAGCGAGGGACAGCGTCACCTGAGTAAAGCCGGATTCAGCCCCTCCGTCGCCGGTCTGGCTCCACAGGTCCTGCCAGGTTCGACCGCCGTCGGGGGAAACCTGGGCGCGGGCCACCTGGCCGGAGGCCGCATAGCCCAGGCGTTTGTAAAAACTCAACTGGCTGGCGGCAGAGGGGACCAACAGGGCGTTGAGGGTGATGGACTGATCCACAGGGGCCGAGGGGTCCTGCGGATGCGCCAGATGAAACGACCAACTCCCCGCATATTTCACGTCGCTTGCCAGCACGGAATAACTCGAGGAGTTCGTCACAGTCACCTGCGCCAGCCCGTTTTCCGCCCCTTCGACCGCTGTGTAGGGGGACACCACCGCCTGCTGCCACTGGTAGGCTGTGGCCGCGCCAACCGCGCTGAAACTGTAGGGGTTGCCCTGGTTCAGCCAGGCGGGCGCCGGACCGCTCACCACGGGGGGATAGTAGGCTGGAACGTAATCCACCTTCGTGTTTTGCAGGCTGGCGATCACGGCCGTCTTCTGCGCCGCCAACCCACTGGCGGCAAAGGACACCGCATAAGTCCCGTTGCTGCTCACGGGAACGGCGTACCCGCCGGAGTCGGCCGTCACCGCGTAGTAGGCCGAATTTGAAACGGAAACGGTGACGCCGCCAATGCCCTCCCCAACGTCATAAAAGCCGTTGGTGTTGAAATCGTAGTACACGACCCCGGTGATGAGGGGCGTCGCGCCCGCCCGGGTTCCAAAATCCTGCGTCACCAGTTGGGGGCCGACGCTTCCATTCACCCCGTTGACAATGCCAACGCCCACTTCCCGAAGGCTGCCGTTATGGATGGTGTTGCGGTGACCGGGCGGGGTTTGCATGCCGCCGGGCCCGTATCCCCAGTCCACATTGAACCCGGCGTGCCCCTGCCAAACCGACTCGGCATAGGCATAAACGTTTTCGCCATAAGCAACCCAATTGTAGCCCACCGCGGTCATTCGCTCGCCCGGCCCCATGCCGTTGGTCTGGTAATGGCCCTGATACTCGTTGGTGAACATGTCGCCGCTTTGCCACCGGGCGGCGGCCACCAATTGAGCATTCATTGCCAAAGGCGGCGCCGGGCTGATGGCGTTGAACTGCGATACCAGCAGGTTGGTGTCCACCCCAAAATAGTCGTAGGCCGCCCGCACAGCCGGGTCGGGGGTGAACGCCAGCCGAATCCCCTCGGCCGACGGGTTGGCGCGCGAACGGTTGATGTATTCCAGGTAAAGCTGCTCCTCGTCTGTCGGCTGTCCGATGGACCACAAACTCGGCCCCGGGCCGGGCAACGGACCATCCTCGGCCGGTACGACCGCCCGTGACTGAACCGGCGGGTTTGGGGGGGGCGCCTGGGGTGTGGCTCCAGCCAGCGGATCAGGCCCGCCACAAACAATGGTTGGTGAGAACAGCCAACAGAGGAGGATCACGGTCCCGACCAGCTTGGCACGCAACATACTACAATCTAATCACGATTCAGATTCTCGGGTGTACGAGTATGGCACTCCCCCGCCCTTCGGACAGGAGAACGACAACGTCGAGGCAGCAGTTGCGGTGCCAGAAGACCCTCTGGAATCCACGGTTTTCCGCAAATTCAGGCTCGGCCCGACTCTGTGAAAAACTCGACCTGCCAACCCGTTCCCGCTACAAGGGAGCATGCTCAACACCAGCCGAACCGATTGTCCGGGCAGCCGGCTCTTATGAACCCAGGCTCGATTCCACGAAGCATCTGGATCGCAGGGGGGGTGGCCCTCGCCGCCGCCGGGCTGATGTTCTGGCTCACCCGAGGGCCCGATTCGTTGCTCCTGCGCGTGCCCGGAACCGACCGTGGGCCGGACGGCGCGGCCGGGGGCGGCGGCAACCCCGTCCTGGCGGGCAAAGCGACCCGCGGACCGGGCCAGCCCGCAAGCCTGCCTGGCTTGTGGCCCCAGTTCCGCGGCCCGAAGCGCGACGGCATCAGCGAGGAAAGCGTTCGCCTGCTGCGCGCCTGGCCCGCCAGCGGGCCCCGCCAGCTCTGGTCCGTTGAGCTTGGAGAAGGCTATGCCGGCCCGGCGGTCCGCGACGGCCGCGTTTACCTGATGGACTACGATCGGGAAAAGAAGCAGGACGCCCTGCGCTGCCTCTCGCTGGCTGATGGCCAGGAAATCTGGCGTTACGCCTACCCCGTTCCTGTCAAGCGGAACCACGGCATGTCCCGAACCGTGCCGGCGGTGACGGACAAGATCGTGGTGGCCATGGGCCCAAAATGCCACGTGGTCTGTCTTGATCGGCTCAGCGGCGAGCTGCGGTGGGGGCTGGACCTGGTCAGGGATTTTGGCGCCACAGTTCCCCCGTGGTATGCGGGACAGTGTCCCTTGGTGGATGGCGATGTCGTCATCCTTGCGCCCGGGGGCAACCAGGCGCTCCTGATGGCGGTGGACAGCTTGACCGGCTCGAATCGGTGGGTGACCCCCAACCCGCGGGGCTGGAGAATGACTCACACTTCCATTATGGCCACGGAAGTTGCCGGCGAACGCATGTACGTCTATTGCGGGCATAACGGGGTGGCCGGCGTTTCCACCCGCACGGGCGAGATTCTCTGGGAGACTACTGCCTGGAAGATCAGCATCGCCACCGTGCCATCCCCCGTGATTCTGGACGGAGGCCGCATTTTCCTGTCCGGCGGCTACAACGCCGGCAGCCTCATGCTGCGGGTGAAGAAGGACGGTGACCGGTTCGTGGCCGAGACCCTGTTCAAGCTCGAGCCCGAGGTGTTCGGCGCCACCCAACAGACGCCCATCCTCTACCAAGACCATCTCTACGGGGTGCGCCCGGACGGCAAATTCACCTGCCTCGACCTCCAAGGCAAACCCGTATGGGTCAGCGACAGCGGACAGCAGTTCGGCCTCGGTCCGTTTATCCTGGCCGACGGCGTTTTTCTCGCAGTCAACGATTCCGGACTGCTGCGCATGATCGAAGCGAGCCCCGCCGGCTACAAGCTGCTTGCCCAGGCCAAGGTGCTGTCCGGGCGCGAATCGTGGGGACCTCTGGCCATCGCGGGAGGCCGCCTGCTGGCCCGCGACCTGACACAAATGGTTTGCCTTGACCTGACCGCACCATAGGCCGCGACCCCGCCCGACCTCAATCAAGGCAGCGGCCGGGCAAACACACCGAGGTGGTTGGCGACCCGCCGTTCCATCCCCACCGGCGGACCACACGGCCGATTAAGCGTCCTGGGAGCGCCATCCTCCCCCTGAACAACCAGGGCACTGCTTCCCCCGCCGTCCAGGTTCAACGCGTCGTAGGCGCCGAGCCGGTAGGCCCAATCCGCCGCCTCGGCCGTCGTCACCCCCTCGCTGTAGCCGGGCTGCCGTCCGTCCACCACCATCAAAATGAGATAGCGCCGGTCCTTGCTGACACCCGCCACGGATCGGGGATGCCGGTCCTTGAGGGTGCCGTAGTTGGTGCCTTGGTAAAGAATGGCGAAAAAGCCGCTCAGGCCGTTCCAGGCGCCGGTGGTGTCCACGGGCGAACGGGCAATCCACGCGTTGCGATTCGTCCCCAGCAGCAAAGCATCCCATTCATTGGGCGGCGAGTACTCATCCCCGCGGCTCAGCGACAGCCCCTGCACATCCATCGGATGCCCGTTGCTCCGTGCAAAAACGTCAAACACCGACCCGTTGATCGCCGCCTGGCACTTGAACTCGGCCAGAAACTCCGAGGTGGTGCGCGCCCCCACATCCTTGGGCGCGTCTCCGTTGGATGGCGTCACCAGAAAGTCAATGGTGGGCTCATGAAGGTCAATTCGCAGCGCATGCACACGGACCGGCCGGGGGTTGGTGGTGGTTCCTTCACACGCCTCGACGCCCAGGAAAATGGGGGTCCAGGGAGAAATCGTTGCGTGCCGGACCGCATCGCCGGGCCGGTAAGCCATGGCCGCATTGGTCAGGACCAGCGGCGCGGCAACACGGCTGGAGCCGGCCCCTGACGCGGTCAGCGCCCCAATGGCCAGCGCCAGAATGGCGACGGCCCTCGCCGGACCGCCGGCTGGGGGGAATCCGAGTGACGGTGCTTGCATGGCCTCAGGCTAACCAGCGCACCTCAAACCCACAATCCCCGGATGAGGTCACCCGTTACGGCAGCAATCGGACGCCGCGGTAGAAGCGCGCGTTGAAGCTCGGCACGTTGGTGTCCACCAGCGTGAAGGGGGCGACGCCCTCGCCAATCGCCGTCCAGCTCCGCAGGTCAGGCGAGGCCTGGATTTCATAACGCAGGCCGGACTGGCCGGTCAGCGTCACGCGGAAGGTGCTGTCGGTCAGCTCGCCACTCAGCCGGGCGGGCAGCGGGGCGTAAACCATCGTGACCGTCTGGGCGGCGTTGTTGCCCAGCGCAAGGTCGGTGCCGCCCGACACCGCCACGACGCGGTTGGTGAGCGAGCCCGCGAGAGTCGGCTTGGTGACGACGGAAACCTGTGCGGCAGTGCCGGCCGGGAGCGAACCCACCGCCCAAACCACCGTCCCCGCCACGGCCTCATAGCTGACCCCTTCGGAAGGCGAGGCGGACTCGAATACCACACCCGGCGGCAGCGTGTTGGTGACGAAAATGTCTTCGGCAAGTTCGGGGCCGAAATTCGTGACCGTGATCAATGACGCAAGCAACTGGCCGGTGAAGGCCGAAGCCGGTGTGACGGCCAATCCCACGGCCACATCAGACAGTGCGTTGATCGGCGCAATGGTCGTGATGGTCAGCGACCATCCGCCGGCCACCACCCCCGCGTCACCGCCGGAGTCATCCAGCAAATACAACAACCAGGCTCCATTGGCTTCCGAGCCCGCCAACCCGGCCAGCGTCGTGCCATAAGGCGGAACCGGAGCTGGCGAGCGGAAACTGACCGGGGCGCCGAAACGGGTTGGCCGGTAGGTTCCGTTGGTGATCTGCCGGTTGGTCGGCAGTTCCACGGCCAGGTCGTCAAATAAGAGGCTCAGGTTGGTGACCGCGTAGCCGCCGCCAACGTGCGACATCAGCAGCGTGCTCTTGCCCGACGGACTCACCAACAGGCCATTGACATCGCGCGGGAAACTATGGGTCAGGCCGTTCAGGCCAACCGTCACTTTGCTAACCGCCCCCGTCAGCCCCGTCACATTGATCACCGACGGGTAAGGCAGGGCCGGGCCGCGTTCCGGAATCGTGATGGCCGCGGAGTTCGAGAACGTGGCGGTGCCCGGCAGGTTGAAGGCGAATTGGACACTACCGAGGTCGCTGGCGCCATCGGTCAAACGGAGACTGGCGACGACCATGCCGCCCCCCGGACCGGAAGCCTGGAAGGTAAAGTCGCGCGACACGGCCGGGCCGCCGGAAGCGACCACGCCGTAATTCCGCGAAGCGACCACCGGCGTGACGCCACCGGACGCCTGAAGAACGCCCTCAAGATTGAAGGTGCTGGCCGAGCCCACGTTCTGCAACCCCAGCGAAACGGTGACCGTTTCGCCATTGTCAATCGCCCCGTTGGGCGGAGAAAAGCTCTCGGAAACCAGCCGCGCTTTCGCGGCAACGATGGCAGGCGCCGGAATGAGGACCGACAGGCCGTAGGCCGCCGCGTTGTTCTGCGGCGCCGGGTCTGTCGAGCGGGAAACCACCCACGCGGAGTTGGTCAGCCAGCCCGAGTTGGTCGGACCGAGCACGAAGGACAGGGACGCGTCGGCGCCCGCAGCCAAGTCGCCCAACCGCCACACCAGACTGCTTTCAACCACTTCAACCGAGCCGGCCGAGACTTCGATGGAGCCCAACTGGCCCGCCGGCAAAACATTGGTGAGCACCGTATCCAACGCCAGTTGCGGGCCGTGGTTGGTCACCGCCGCCGTGAACGTGACCAGCCCGTTGAGCAGGACCGGATCGGGCGTCGCCGTCAGCGCCAGCGCAAGGTCCGCGGACGGCAGGTTGACCGTGGCAACCGCTGCGGCGCTGTTATTGTTGGGATTGAGGTCCGTTTCCGTGGCCGAGACCGTCGCGGTGCTGGTCAGCACGCCCGCCGCCGCAGCCTCCGGCACCAGCACAACCGTCACCGTTGCCACCACACCCGTGTTCAAGGACCCGAGGTTGGCAAACACCATCCCGTCGGCCGCCATCACCGCGCCCTGGGAGGCGGTCGCGGACACAAACTCGACCCCCGCCGGCAGCCAGTTCGTGAAGGCCACAAACGTGGCGGCATCCGGACCGGCGTTGGTAATGCTAAACACATTCGTCAAGGCAAAACCCGCCACGCACGGATTCGGCTGCGATACCGCGGTGATCCCCACGTCCGAAATCTTGTTGACCGGCGTCAGCATGGTCAGGTTGAGCGCCCACCCGCCCGCGATCGAACCGACATCACCGGCCGTATGGTCGCTGACGTAAAGCGACCAGGTCCCGTTGGGATTGATGCCGTTGAATTGGGACAACGCCGTCGAATAAGGACCCGGCGGCGCCGGAGCCGGGAAAGTGACCGACGACAGGTAACTGGCCGGCTGGTAACTGCCGGAAAGGATTTGGGAAGTGTTGTCCGGCAGCACCTCGGCAGCCAGGGCATCGAAGGTCACCGTCGCATTGGCCAACGGCGGAGCCCCGGCGCCCGCCATCAGCAAAGTCCTCGCCTGGTTGGTGGGAGCCGCGAGCAGCACATCCACATCCTGCGGGTAGGTGTGGCTGGCATTGACCAGCGTCGCGGTCACCTTGCCCAGAACCCCGCTCAAACCGGAAACGGCAATCGTGGAAGGATACGGCAGGGCGGAAGTATTGTCGCGGATGGTGATGGCGTTGGTGTTGGCAAACGTACGAACCGTCGGCAGACCAAACGTGAAACTCACCGGCGGATACACCGTGGGACCGTCCTGAAGCACCAGCACGGCCGTCACGCTGCCTCCATCCGCGCCGTTGGCCGAGAAGGTGAAGGAGCGTCCAACCGGAAAATCACCGGGGGCCAGCACGCGATACACCTGCGTGGCGCTGCCTTGCGGCGTAATGCCGTTGGTCGCCAGCAAGGTGGCCGTCAGGTTCGTCGTGCTCACGTTGCCCGCGTTGCGCAGGCGCAGAATTGCCGTCACCGTTTCGCCGTTGTCCACGGCGCCGTTGGGCGGCTGGACGCTTTCAACCGTCAAGGTCGCGCCCGCCCCGGCGATGCTGACGAAGGGCGCCGCGACCAGGGTCGTGACGGTGGCAGTATTGTTCACCAGGTTGGGGTCGGTTTGGGTTCCCGAGATGTTGGCCGTCAAGGCAATCGTGCCGGCGGCCGGCGGACGCACCCGCAGCACAATCAGGGCGGTGGCGCCCCTGGGGAACGTGCCGATCTCCGCGGTGACGGTGTTGCCGCCGACGGAAATCGTTCCAAGGCTGGTGTAGTTCGAGACCAGGATCACGCCGGTGGGCAGCGTCGCATTCACCACCACTCCCTCGGCCACACTGGGGCCGAGGTTGGTGACATTGATCACGTAGGTCAGATTGCTGTTGATGACCACGGGATCCGGATTGTCCACCAGGCCCAGGGCCAGGTCCGCCGCGGGACCCACCACCACGCTCGCGGTCGCCGTGTCATTCCCCGCCACCGGGTCGAAGGTGTTGGCCCGCACCTGGGCTGTGGCCTGAATCGTGCCCTCCGCCGTCGGCACGGCCTGGATGGTAGCGCTGGCCCGCGCGCCATTCGTCAGCGTGGCAAAGGTGCAAACCACCACGTTGCCGTAAATGGCGACATTGCCTTGGGAAACCGTGGCGCCGGTCACCCCCACCGAGGCCGGCAGCACGTTCGAGACGACCACACCCGCGGCGGTTCCTGGACCGAAGTTGGTCACCGAAACCGAGTAGGTGAGCGGATTGCCGATGAAGGTGGAGACGGGGTTGGCCACCATGCCGACCGCCAGGTCCGCCGTCAACGGATTGACCCGCGTGAGAACCGTGGCGGTGTTGTTGAGCAGATCAAAATCCTGCTGTTCCGACGAAACCGTGGCGGAGGAGGAAACCAGCCCGGGCGTCGTGGGAGCGACCACCACCGTCACGGACGCCCTTCCGCCGGACACAATCATGCCCAGGTTGCAGGAAACCACCCCGCCGGAGTGCGACGCGCCGCCCTGGGATGGGGTCGCCGAGATGAACTGCGCGGTGGACGGGATGAGATGACTCATGCTGACGTTGGTGGCCGCGCTCGGCCCAAAGTTGGTCACCGAGATCGTATAGGTCAGCACCCCCCCCACCATCACCGGGTCCGGCTGGGCAACCATGCCCAAGGCCAGGTCGGAGCCGGGGCACTCCCCGCCGCCGTCAATGCAGAAGGCGGGCGTCAGCAGCAGCGACCAGCACTGAATGGCGCCGACGTCCTGGATGGACGCCCCAATGGCAACCAGTTTCCATACCCCGTTCACGTTGGTGCCGGCCTTGCCAAAGAACACTGCCAGCGGCTCCTGCGGTTTGTAGGCGCCCGGGAATGGCGGGCCCCCCGCCCCAATCGAGGTGGCCGCCGCGTCATCGAACGTTGTCCGGATGGAATCGGGGAAGCAGCCCAGGCCGTAATTCTGGCCTCCGCCGCCGTTGCCGCTGGACAGCACGCACTCCGTCCCGTCGGGCGCCACCAGCTTGAGGGTCAGATTCGCGTCATAGCTGTGGGTCACGTGCAGCGAAACGACCACCTTGCTGAGGCTGAAATTGATGTTGGAGACATTGATGCTGGAGTTGGTCCCCGTAATCAGCCCGTTGGGAATAGGCACCAGGGTGTTGTTGTCGAAACGCAGAGTCGTGCCCGGCACGCCCGTCGGCAGGTTCAAGATATTGGTGGTGACCACCTGGTCGGTCTTGATGGTCATGACCAGCTCGATGGGCCGCCCGCAAATGAACGTCGGCGCCGTGCTGATCCGGAAGGGCAGCAGGTTCGTCCCGCCGGCGGCGATGGGGATGTTGGGATAATCCGAGGTGCGCCGCGCCAGCGTCACGCCGGGGGTCGTGGTGGTGAGCGTGACGCGCACGCCGGTGGCGCTCGCGTTGCCAAGGTTGGTGAGCACCAGGTCGAGATTGTTGCACTCGTTGAAATCAATCACGCCGTTGCCGTTGCCGCCCGAAATCACGTTGGTGACCAGCACCAGATTGGGCAAAGGCACGGGCGGCGGGGTGTTCTGCAAGGCCAGCGGGGCCATGAGGATACCATAGCCGGACACGTTGTCCACCCCCGCCAGCTCGATGTCCAGGCAGCTCGACGTCAGGACGGTCCGCATCTGCGCCGGCGTCAGGTTCGGGTTCAGCGACTTGACCAGCGCGGCGATGGCCGCCGCGTGCGGCGCCGCCGCCGAGGTTCCAAAGAAGGGAGCAAAACCGGGCACCGTCGTTGTCACCCCGTCCGCCGCCGCCAGCACGGGGGTCTGGCGCACCTTGCCGCCGCTGGAAAGGTAATTGCCCGGCGTCACCGGCGTGCCATCCGGTTCAAAGAAAATCCGGCGCGGCCCGTCCGAGCTGAAGTCTTCGACCGTGTTGCGGAGGTTGAAGAGATTGGGATAGGAGGGCGCCACGTCAACCGCGGCGGTGGCGTACGCTTCGGCGGCCATCGAGTGGCCGCGGGCAAAACCGTCGGTGTTGATCTCGAGCCGGCCACGGCCGGTGTCAATGTGCAGAAACCGGGCGTCCCCGGAGACCTTCACCACCACAATGCGTTCGCCGGTATCCCCCCCAAAGAGCAGTTCCATGGCATCCTGGGTGCCGTTTTGCGTCGTGGTGGAACTGGCAATGACGTTGTTCCCACTGGAGTCCAGCAGGAACAAATCGTAATCGTTGGTCGAAGTGCCCAAGGCGTCCGCCCACCACAAACCGATAAAGCCTTGGGAACTGAACCGCGTAAGGGTGTTGTAAGTCGTCGTGCCAAAACTGTGAATGCGCCCGCCGCGGCCGTTCACCGGCGCCCCCACCTCGCCGCCGTCAACAAAGTCCCCCTCCCAGGTTCCCGAAGTGCCCTTGAGTTTGTTACCGGCGTTGCCCGCGCTGGCAAAGTAGATGGCCCCATCGGCGGTCACGGAATTGACCGCCTGCCCCACAATGCCATCCTGCAACGGCGGCTCGGTAAAATATCGAACGTCGTCCACAATAATGTCGCACCCCACCGCCCGCAGGTTCAGGATGTTTTGCGCAAAATTGGCCTCGCCTCCCCCTGCGGTCGCAAAGAACAACTGCGCGCCGGGGGCGATATCGTGAATGATTTCGAGCATCGCCGTGCCTTCCCCCGACCCGAAGCCCCCCTGACCCGGCAGCACCGTCACGTTCGGGGGCAAATCCCCGGTCGCCTGCGAATTCGACATCCAATCCACACTGTCGGAAAGCACCCCCACCTTCACCCCCGAGCCATTGACGCCAAAAGTGGCGCGCGCCAGATCGGCCCCGTGCGTGGCATCGCCTTCGGTGCTCACGCTGCCGGCGTCATATTCCGGCCGGGCGCCTTCCCGGACAAAACGCACGTCCGAGCGACCGGCCAGAGTTTCGACAAAAGCCAGCGGAATCCGGGCCCGAATCGCGTTGAACCGCGCGTGGCTGTTCAACACCGTTCCGCCCGCCTGGCGGATAAAATCCAGCAACTCCGGGCTGACCGAAGCCATGATGTCCACTTCGACGGTTCCCGTCCCATCCACCGCCACGCCCACCCGCAAGTGGTCAACGCCCGGGGCGATCACCTCGTTGCGGCTGCGCTTGACCGCATACAGCAACTGCGAGTCGAGCTTCAACTGGGCCGGCGTGCGCGAAGCCTTCTCGTCTAGCAACGCGCCGATTTGCTGGAGGGCGGATTCACTCAGGTCTTCGGGCGGAGCGGCAAAAACCGCCAGCACGCCCGCGCCGAGAACCAGGGCCGCCAATAGCAGCCGCGCCCGACGTTGCAGGTCCACGAAACATTTACTCAGGAGCTTCATACTCAAGTCTTTTGCCGTAACAGTTCTTGCCGGTTCCGGGTTTGACACAGGGCTGCGCGAGGGGAGGTCACGGCGCGTTCAGCCGGAGCCGGTAATAGCCGCTGCCGCTGCCGATGGGCAGGGTGACGGATTTCAGCCCGTTGGCCTCGACCGGCGGCGGATTGGTCACCGGCAGCCAGACCACCGGCGGCGCCAGGCTCGACGCGCCCTCCAGCACGGCGTTGGCCGCGCTGGCCGGCCAAGCAATGACCAGGCTCGAGCCCGACCGCCCGAATTCGAGGTGCAGGGCTTCCACGATGGTCTTGACCGAGGCGGTGTTGTTCGCCTTCAACGGGTCAAGAATCTCCGAGCCGCACGTGGCCGTGCCGGTGATTTCACCCGGGACCTGCGGCCGGACCACGACGGAAACCGTGGTTTGCATGCCGCTGCCCAGGCTGCCCAGGTTGGTAAACACCACTTCGCCGCCCAGCAC
The DNA here is from genome assembly GCA_029974925.1 of Verrucomicrobiota bacterium. Lineage (GTDB taxonomy): Bacteria > Verrucomicrobiota > Verrucomicrobiia > Limisphaerales > UBA8199 > JARKQH01. The sequence continues at coordinate 6,244 of JARKQH010000245.1, read as the reverse complement.
CACGTGCCCGGCCGGGCTGGCGGACACGAATGCAGCGCCTGCCGGCAGGATGTTGGTAATGGCCACCCCTGTGGCTGTCGCCGGCCCGAGGTTGTTGACCGTAATCGTGTAGGTCAGCGGGTTGCCCGGCACCAGCGGGTTGGGCGTGCCAGCCAAGCTCACCGCCAGATCGGCCACCGGCGAGAGCACCTCAACCACCGCCACGGCGGCATTGTTGTCCGGATTCGGGTCGAAGGTGGAGGCGGCGACGGTCACGGTGTTGGTAAACACGCCGACCAGCGTGGGACGCAGCACCAAGCTGAGCGTGGCGGCGCCGTCCCGCGCCAGCGTGCCAACATTCCACGACGCCACACCGGCGTTGGTGGTCAGGGCACCTTGCGACGCGGTGAAACTGACATAACCCACGCCCGGCGGGAGCACATCGCTGACCACGACATTGCTGGCGATTGCCGGTCCAAAGTTGGTCAGTGTGACCACGTAAGTCAGATTGCTGTTCGCGACGACCGACGAGGCCGAGGCGCTGATCGCCACCCCCAGGTCGGAGGAGGCGGGCACCAAGTCTGAGGTCGTCAGCGTCAGCACCCACCCGTTCGAGATCGAACCCGAATACAGCGGCGTGTCGTCGAACACATACAGGGACCACGCGCCGTTAGGATTCGACCCGTTGAAGGCTGCGAGGTTGGTCTGGTAGGTGGTCGGCGTGGCTGGCGGCGCCGGGACCGGGAACGGTGGTGGCGCAACGGCGTAGGCCGTCGGCTCGTAGGTGCCGTTGGTCATGCGCGCCGCCTGTGGCAGCGACTGGCTGGCCATGTCGTCGAACTTCAAGGTGATATTCTGCACCGACAACGCCCCGCCGCACTTGGACATCAGGTACGATTTCTGCCCTTCAGGCGACACCAGGAGGATGTTGATATCCGACGGCCACGTGTGGCTGAGGTTGGTCAACATGACCTCGGCCTTGCTGACCGAGCCGCCCACCCCGCTGACATTGATGACGGACGGGTAAGGCAACGCATTGGTCGCATCCCGAATGACAATCGGCGCCATGTTCGAGAAGGTCACCGTGCCCTTGCCCAGGGTGAAGTTGAAGACCGCCTGGTTCTCGGCCAGGCCATCCTGCAGATGGAAAGTGGCGGTGATCCGCTGGCCGTTGGTGCCTGCGGCGGTGAATTCAAACTCGCGCGACACGGTTGGCCCGCGAACCGTCAGCGCGCCGTAGTTTTGCGGCCCGCTCGGGTTGACAATGCCGTTGGTCGCCAGCAGCGTGGCCACGAGGTTCTGCGTGTTGGTGCCCGCGGCATTCCGCAGCCCGAACAGCAGCCGCACGGTTTCGCCCGGGTCCACCACGCCGTTGACCGGCCCGCTCTCCGACACCAAGGCCGTGCCCGAAGGCAGGATGAGGCTGCCGTCGGCTTCAATAATTGTCAGCGTGGCGGCGCTGGGGCTGACCAGCACGGCGTTGCCGCTCACGTCGGTCAGGTTCAGGAGCACCGTCTTGTCTCCCTCGACCACGTTGTTGTTGATCACCGGCACGGTGAAGGACTTGAGGGTTTCGCCGTTGGTGAAGGTGAGCGTCCCGCTGACGTTGATGTAGTTGGCGCCCGCGCGCGCGGTGCCCTCGGCCGTGGCGTAGTTGACCGAGACCGCGCTGTTGGTGAAGCCGGTGCGGAGCACGTTGATGGTGGCGGCGACGCCCTTTTCGCTGATGTTGTAGGCCGGGGCGGAGAAGCGCAGGCCGGCGACGTCGTCGGTGATGGTCACGCTGGCGATCCGCGGCTGGAGCAGTTGCGCGCCCGGGCTGGGATTAAACAGGCCGATGGTGAACTCGCGATCCCCGCGGACCAGCCGGTTGTTGATGATGGGCACGGTGAAAGTCTGCAGCGCCACGCCATTGCTGAAGATCAGCGTGCCGCTGGTGGCCGCGTAATCAATCCCGGCCTCCGCCGTCCCGTTGGTCGTGGCGTAGTTGACCGACACCGTTCCCGTGTTCGCGTTCGAGCGCAGCACCGAGATCAGCACATTGGTGCCGCTCTTGACGGTGTAGAAGTTGGCGTTGGTGAAGGCAAAGCCCGGGTCGCTGTCCAGCACGACGACGGTGGCGCTGCTCGGCGCGAACAACTGCGCCGGCGGGGTCGGATTCAGCAGGTTGACGTTGAAACTCAGGTCGCCCGTCACCCGCGGATCATGCACCAGCGAGATGTTGAAGGTCTTGATGGCCTCGCCGTTGGTGAACGTGAGCGTCCCGGTGCTGGACTGGTAGTTGGTCCCGGCCAGGGCCGTGCCGTTGGTGGTGGCGTAGCTGACCGTCGTCACCCCGTTGGTCCCGATGCGGTTGAGGGTGAGCGTCACGCTGCCGCCCGTCTCGTTGGCGATGTAGATCGGGCTCGAGAAGCCGACCCCGATTTCGTCGTCCATAATGGTCACCGTCGTGTTGGTCAGCGGCGCCAGGCTCGCTCCGCCGGTGGGATTGGACAGCACCACGCGGAAGAACTGGTCGCCTTCCACCGACGGGGTGTTGAGGAGGCGGACCCCGAGGGTCTTGCTGGTCTCGCCATCGGCAAAGCTCAGCACGCCGTTGGTGCTCACGTAGCGAATGCCCGGCTGCGCCGTGCCGGCTTCGGTGCGGAAGTTGACCGAGACCACGCCCGTCCGGCCGTTGGTGCGGACGACCGTCACGGCCGCCAGACCGTTGGTTTCCACAACCAGGTAATTGGTCGCTGCGAAGCCCAGCACCCCCGGCGCCTTGTCCACGTCCAAAATGTTCAACGTCGCTTCCGACGGCGCGAACAACAGCGTGTTGAAATTGTTGGTCAGACGCATGATGACCGTGGTGTCACCCTGAACCCGCGGGTCGCGCAGGACGGGAATCTTGACCGAGGCCACCGTCTGCCCCGGCTCGAAGATGAGCGTGTTGGTCACCGGCACGTAATTGGTGTAGGCCAGCGCAGTGCCGTTGGTGGTGGTGATCAAGTCCACCGTCGCGGTGCCCACCAGGCTGCCCTGCCGCACCACCTGGATCGTCGCCGCCCCATCCACCGCGTCCTCGTTCCGGAAATACTGCTCGGCCGAGAACGCCACCGCGCTGTCGTCGTTCACGATGGTCAGCACGGCCACCGGCTGATTGCCCAGGTTCGAGGGCGGCAGCGGGTTGCTCAACGCCAGGTTCACCGTCAGGTTGCTCCCGATGAGGAGATTGTCAATCAACGGAATGGTGACCGATTGGAAGGTCTCGCCCGACGGGAACTCGAGGGCCGTGGCGACGTTGGAATAATTCACACCGGCCACGGCGGTGCCGTCGGAGGTGGCAAAATCAATGGTCATGAACCCGGCCGTGCCGCCGCGGCGGCGCACCGTCACCACGGCGTTGGTGGAATTTTCGTCCGCCAGAAACTCGGCCGAGGTGAACTCGAACCAACCCGAGCCGGACATCGAGCCGCCAAAGAGCCGGGCAATGCGCTCGCGCGGATAGTCGTCATAACGCGAGAAACCGCCGCCAATGACGATATGGCCGTCCGCTTGGAGCGCCATGGCCGCGATGTAGTTGTCGGCGCCGGTGCCGAAGTTGATGGACGGGTCCGCCGAGCCGTCCGGCATGAGGCGCGTGATGCGGCGGCGGTCCAGGCCGTTGGCGCGGGTGAACTGGCCGGCCAGCAGGATGCGGTTGTCCGGCTGCAAGACAATGGCCTGAACGGTGTCGTTCAAACCCACCTCGCCCTCCGGTCCGGTGGTGTTGAAGGTGGCATCCACCGAGCCGTCCACGTTCAGGCGCGTGATCCGGTTCACGAGCTGCCCGTTGTAATTGGTGAAGGAGCCGCCGACCAGCACCCGGCCATCAAGCTGGATGGCCAGGGCGCGAACCGTGGCGTCCGCCCCCGTTCCCGGGTCGAAGGTGGGGTCAATCCGGCCATCGGGATGCAGGCGGGCCAGCCGGCTGCGGCCCAGGCCGTTCACGTTGTTGAACTCGCCGCCCACGAGAATCTTGCCGGCCTGGATCGAGTTGGTGGGATACACCGCGATGGCAAACACCGTCCCGTTGATGGTCAGATTCGGGTTGAACCGGCTGTCAAGGGTGCCGTCCTCGTTCAGCCGGACCAACGCCCCGCGCGGCGCGCCGTTGAACGTGGTGAAACTGCCGCCCACCAGCAGGCAGCGGTCGGGGCCGATAAAGGTTTCCGCCAGCGCAAACACCGTGTTGTCCGCGGCGGTGCCCGGGTTGAAGGAGGAATCCAGCGTGCCGTCGGCGATCAGGCGCGCGACGCGGCTGCGATTGACGCCGTTGAAGGTGGTGAAATTGCCGCCAACCAGCAGCCGGCCATCCGACTGCACCAGGAGGGTCTGGACGGGGGCATTGGCGCCGCTCAAACCGGCCAGGAACGTGATGTCCAGCGACGCATCCGGATGGAGTCGCGCCAGACGGTGGCGAATCACCCGGTTGGCCGTGGTGAAATCGCCCCCGACCAGAATCCGGCCGTCCGCCTGCAGGGCCAGCGCATAGACATCCCCGTTAAAGCCCGGGTCCGGGTTGAACGTGGTGTCCACCGACCCGGACGGAACGTTGTAGCCTTGGGCATCCACAATGTTGACGGTCGCGGTGCTCTGGAGGCCCAAAATGCCCGCCGGATTCGGATTGGTCAGCGTGACGGTGAAGAAGAACTGGCTGGGCAGCAGCAAATCCTGCACGCCGTCGTCCAGAATCGGCACAATGAAGCTCTTGGCAACCTCGCCCGGGGCGAAGTTCAACACGCCCGAACTGGAGATGTAATTGGTGATGGTTGTGGCGGTGGCCGAGCCATAAGCCGTGCCGTCGGTCGTGACGTAACCGACCGTCAGGGCCTGGGCGCTGCCGCCGGTGCGCCGCACGGTGAGGGTGGCGTAGCCGCCGATTTCGTTGACCAGATAACTGGGCGCGCTGAACTCCAGCACGCCGTACTGGTCATCGTCAATGATGGTGACGGTCGCCGCAACCGGCGTGCCCGCCAGCACCATGGGCGAGTTGGTGGTGTTGACAATCGCGTTGGTGAGAATCACGCCAAAGGTGGTGTTGGGGCCGACCAACCCGTCACGGATGAGCGGCACCGTGACAAATCGCGGCGTGGAATCCCCGTCATTCCACACCAGCGTGTTGGTCACTCCGACATACTTCACGCCCTGGATGGCTGTCTGGTCCACCGTCTGGCACTGGACCGACACAGTGCCGCGGTTGGCGCCCTCCCGGATGACCTTGAGCGTCACCTCGCCGTTGCTTTCATTGGTCGCATAGGCATCCGACTCGAAGCTGACAAAGCCCGGTTTCCAGTCGTTATCCACGATCTTGAGCGTCGCGGACGAAATCCCCAGGCTGGCCCCGCTCACCCCGGAGAGCCGCAGGTTCACCACCAGGCCCGTGGGATTGATGGTGGTGTCGTCAATGATCGGCACACTGAAGGTCTGGTTGGTCACCCCCGGCCCAAAGGTCAGCCGTCCGCTGACCGGCCGGTAATTGACATTGGCCTTGGCGGTGCCGTCGCTGGTGGCGTAATTGACCGAGACCGACCCGGCGCTGCCGTTGGTCCGGATCACGGTGATGACCGCGTTGGTGGTAAACTCGTCAATCTTGTAAGCCGACGCGGAGAAGCTCAACACATTGGTGCGCCGGGTGTCATCCACCAGTTTGAACGGCACCAGCGAACGCCCCAGCGCGCAGCCCAAAGGAATGTTCTCGCCGCCCAGGAAGAACTGGTCGGCGCCCGCCGGATTGGCCAGTTGGAGCTGGGCGGTCCGGTCGCCGGCAATGCCGCTGTTGCGCAGGGTCACGGTGACCTGGCCCGGGGTATAACCGTACCAGAAATGGCCGAACAGGTCCGTCGGCACGGTATTGGTCCCAAACAAGCCGTGACTGTGCATGCGGCTGTCAATGCCCGGCTGGCTGGGGAACCAAATCGGCAGCCATGTGCTCAAGTAGAGGGGCGCGGCCGCGTTGTACACGTAGTCCAGGCCGCTTTGCGCCACACTGGGCACCACCCCGAAGTTGGCCGACGCGTAGCCAAGCGTGCCGTTCTCCCGCAGCAGCGCCACGGTCAGGAAGCTCTGCGCCTTGTTCAATGAATAATTCGTGTATATCAGGCTGATGTTGCCCGGACCGTCGGTCGCCCCGCCGATCAACCGCGCCACGTTGCTCCGGTTGCGATAGCCGTTGCGTGACTTGGGCTCCACCCACACATCCTGGTTGTAACTTTCTGGCGGAAAAGCCGGGTCCAGGAAAATG
>JARKQH010000230.1 GCA_029974925.1 Verrucomicrobiota bacterium | reverse complement strand
GTTCGTGGTCCACAGGCTCAGGAGAACGAAAGCCGTCGCGGCCAGCACTCTCGTTGAAAAGGGCATGATGGTTCCTCCGCATTGGGCAAGAGATACGGCAAGATAGCACGGAAACAAGCGGGCGGACAACGCGTTTCTTGGACTCCGGCCAGCAAGTCCCCGGTCGCCTTTTGCCGTGATTTTGTGATCTGGATCACATTATTTCCCTGCAAAACGGTTAGGAAATAAAAATACACCCATCACCCACGCGCCCGGCGGGGCGGAACGCAAGCAGGAGGAAGCCGCATGAGCAACTCGCTGTAAGGCCGCGTGCGTTTTGGCACTGATTTGCGCGACAGTTGGCACGGACGAAAACGGCCAATCTTGAGCGGAGCGACCTCGTGCGGAACGCGCCAGCATCCGTACCATTGCCAAAACAAAAGCCAGCATCCTTGCGGATGCTGGCTCAAATCCAACGCCCTTACTCTCCTAGCTTTAGCCGTGGGCGACTTTCAAGGCAGCTACAGTACAGCGGGCATTTTGTGAGTCTCAATCCCCGCCGGGCTTGACCGGCGACGCCTCCCCTCTGCCAATTTTTTCTGATTCGCGCAAGCCCTGCTCCAAAATATTCGGGTCGCGCACGGCCGCCAGGCCAGCGCGGGTCAGAAACACAGCCAGGGAGATTCCGCGCGCGCGCGCCGCCGCGCCCAGAATGGCCTTGACCTTAGGGTGTACGCTCACCCGCAGCTTGCCGTCGCGCTCCAACTGGCGGTTTGCCCGGCAAGGAACGATCTCGGCCCGCTGGGGTTGGGGAGCGGAAGGTGCGGCCGGGGTGGCCGCCGCCTCCTCGGCCAGTATCTCCCTGGCGCGGGCGACATCGGCTGCACGGGCACGGGCGCGCTTGGCCTCCGCAGCCGGGGGCAGCGCGCCAGACGCCCGGAGCTTGCTGATCTTGACCTTGACCGCATCCTTGGCGCGCCGGAGATGCGCGGCAATGGCCTCCAGGTCCGCACCCTGGGCCAGCATATCCCGCATATTGGCCACCTCCTTGTCCGTCCAGGCCCTGCCCGCCGTCTGGCTGTAGAGCGCACCCGAGTGCCTGTACTCGCGGGCGTACCAGTCGGCGGCGACCTGCGAGGCGGTGTACCACCGCCCGTCCACCTCCTCGCCCGGGCAGCGCCCGGCGCGGATAGCTGCCACCAGAGTAGTGCGGTGGATGCCGAGGTTGGCGGCCACGTGGGCCGCCAGGTCGTTGTAACGCATGTGATTCTCCCGGGGCCGGTCTCCCGGCCCCTGCTGTGATCCTCGGTTATTCGGCGTACAGCTGACGGGCCTCGGCCTCGGTCACCTCGCGCAAGGTGCCGTCCGCCTCGACCACGGCCCACCGGTTGGTGCCGTGGTTGCCGCGCATGTCCTTCTGGCCGTAGCGGATGATCTGGCCGGGCAGCGCCTTGATCTCGACCTCGCCGCCGGAATCGTCACCGAGGTAGCCGCCCCACGCCAGGTCTGGCTTGCTGCCGATGGGCCAGGACGCGACCTTGGCGATCCACGGGCGGGAGTACCGGCGGGCGTTGTACGCGCCGAACGTGACGGCCACGCGGACTGGGCTGGAGGGCTGGGCGGACCGGCGGGCGAGCTCGGCGGCGATTTCCTGGGACAGGGAGGCCAGCTCTTCGGCGCTCAGGGTGGTCAGGTCGATGGTCATTTCGGGCTCCTTTCAGGGCGGCTTCGCACCCCGGTTGGGTTGTGGGGAGGGGTTCCCCGTCTCGTTGATCTCAATCTATGCGCGTGTAGAAACAATGTCAAGCGAAAAATTTCTTTGCACGCAAAAAAGGAGGGGGGCTTGCCCCCCTCCTTCGCCTCGCCGTCTACTCGACGATGACCTGTTCGCAGTCGGTCCAGCCGGACACCTCGCCCATGTTGATGACGGCCTGGCGTCCGGCGGAGTCCAGGATCGTGATGCCGTTGTAATCGGACAGGCGGCGAGCCCGGCGGATGGCGGCGTCCAGGGTCTCGTGGCTGGTCCAGCGCAGGCCGTAGTATGCCGGTCCGCCGACCGCGTAGTGGTAACGACCGCCCAGGGTGATGCGGGTCTCGCCGCGCTCGTCGGCCAAGTCGAGGATGGTTCCGGTTCCGGGCATGCGGCGGGGGATGATGATGGTGGACATTTCGGGCTCCTTTCAGGGCGGCTTCGCGCCCCGGTTGGGAGTGGGGAGGGATTTCCCCGTCTCGTTGGATCAAGATATAGGCGCGCGTAGAAATTTTGTCAACAGAAAATTTCTACGCGCGCAAATTATTCCCGCAATCGCGCGGCGGCCACCTCGAAATACTCCTCCGACAGCTCGACCCCGACAAACCGCCTGCCGGTCTGACGGCAGGCCAGGGCCGTGGTGCCGCCGCCCATGAAGGGGTCCAACACCGTACAGCCCTCGGGGGTGACGGCCAGCAGTTCCTCCACCAGGCCCACCGGCTTGCTGGTCAGGTGGACCTTTCGCGCGGCGTTGACCGCGTGCCGGAACACGCCGGGCAGGCAGGCCCGCGAGCCGCCCCGCGCCGGAGGCTTGAGCCCGTGCACCACGTACTCGGCGTCGCGCCGGAATTCGCCCAGCATGGGGCGCGCGCTGGGCTTGTGCCAGACCACGATGCCGCGCCACTCCCACCCTCCGGCCTGGAGCGCGTCTGTCATCGCCGGGAGTTGCCGCCAGTCGCTAAACACCAGGCAGCGCGCTCCCGGTCGCGCCAGGCGGTGGCATTCGCCCAGCC
>JARKQH010000207.1 GCA_029974925.1 Verrucomicrobiota bacterium | reverse complement strand
GATGCCGCTGGCAGAAGAATCCATCTGCAAGCCGGTTCCAGCGCTGTCCGGAGCAGAGCCGTGAGAGGAGAGCTGCAGGCCGGGGGCCGCTTCCGAGCCGGCCCCCGCGCGGAAATCAACGGGCGAACCGGTGTATAAGGGGCAAACATCAGGCGGCTTGTGGCCACTTCATGCCACATGACAGCCACCGCTGCGGGTTCATAATGCGGGTATGAAATTGTTGGTGGACCGCCCGGATTCCGGGGCGGGTGCCGCGACACACCGTCGTCAACGAGTTTAGTGACAGAAAGCAAACCATGAAACCTTCATGCTTCATCCCCGTCATTGTCAGCTCGATGCTGGCAGGAATGCTCCCCAACCCCGCGCAGGGGGCGACCTTGATTCTGGCCGATGATTACAACGTCACGGGCACCGGCAGTGGGTTCGCCCTGAATACGGGTGTGAACTCGGGGATCAATCCGCCAACCACGCGTCTGACCGGCACGGCAGCGGGCAACCTCCGCTACATCAAGCCCGCGGGGACCAAGGCCGATTCGGCCCACACGATCACCAGCAACAAGCTGGCGGTGGCGCGGGGGGCGGATTCTTCGACTCTGGCATTGTCAGCGGGCACGGGCGCATACGATTTCAGCGGCGTGCTGGGGACATTGGGGGCCTCGCCAGCCGAGCCGGCGGTTTATGAGATCACCGTGCGGGTGGCCAATACCGCGGCGGGGAGCCAGCGATGTTCCTTTGCCATCAGCACGACAGCCGGGACGGCCAATTCGTGGAGTTTTGGGGTGCAGCTTTACCGGGCCTCGGCAACGACGGACACCTTTTACACGATCCAGAAGCGGGTCAGTCTCGGGTCGTCGGGGCAGCCAGCGGTGGTCAACCTGCCCATCACCACCACCGCCCCGGGCAGTTGGGGGAGCGAGATTCCGTTTTTGATCCGGGTGACCGACGCGGGAGCCGAGACCTCGACCTTCAGTTCACGGGTTCAGGTGTCTTTGGATGGGGGGGCGAGCTGGATTTACGACACCAGCACCGACACCACCGACCTTCCCAATGGGTGGCGTTTTGACGGGGCGGGCCGCTATTTTCTGTGGGACGTGGCCGGGTCGGCCGGTCCGGTGACGTATGATGATTTCTCGGTGACGTGGATTTCGGGGCCGGAGCCAAAACCGCGGACCTGGACAGGAGGGGGGAGTGACAACTACTGGTCCACGGGCGGTAATTGGGGCGGAACGACACCGATTACGGGGGACCCGTTGATTTTTGCGGGCAGCGGGCGGCCGGTGAACACGAATGATCTGGTTGGGTATGTGACTCCGTCCGTGAGTTTTCTGGACGGCGGTTTTGAGTTGTATGGCAATCCGGTGGTGTTGAGCGCGGCCCTGACCAATTTGGCGGGAAACAACACGGTGGGGCTGGACTTGTCGTGGGCGACCGCATCGGCCAAGAGCTGGCATTTGGCAGCGGGCAGCCAACTGACCCTGCGCGGTTTGACGGCCATTGACGTGACGGGGAACCACACCTTTTACGGCGGGGGCACTCTTTGGATTGCCGGGCCATTTCAGGTGGGGTCGCAGGTCTCATCGGCCAATCCCCCAATGGTGCTCAACGAGGGGCGCATCGTATTGGACGGGGCCAGTTTCACTTCGGTGGGCGGGTATCGGATGGGATCGGCGGCAGGAACCACGACGGTGGTAGAGACGGTGTTGACGAATCATGCCAATTTTTATCTGAGTCTGCCGGCGGGCGGGTTCCGGGTGGGGGACAGCGCCAATGGAGTGACCAACCGGCTGATCGTTTACGAGAGCACGCTGACGATGTCGGGCGGGGACATGGGGGTGCCCTGGGCGGCGGGGGCGACGGGGGAAGTCATCCAGGTGGGGGGAACGGTTGCGGGGTGTGATTTGAATTTCAACCATGCGGGTGCGGGAGTGGGCATCTACCGGGTGAAAAACGGGGTGTTGGAACCGCGGCAGATAGCGCGTAACACGGCGGGGGGCAGTTGCGCGCTGTATTTCGACAATGCAATTCTGCGGACGTATCTGACAGTGAACAATCCGTTCTTGGCAGGTTTGGATGTGGTGGAGATTGGGAGCGGGGGGTTGCGACTCGAGACCAGCACGGCCGATGTGGTGATTGAGCAGCCGTTGTCGGGCCCGGGCGGGTTGGTCAAGGGGGGGAGTTATGGGGCGGTGTTGAGCGGGGCCAACACGTATGCGGGCAACACAGTGGTCGAGGCGGGGCGGTTGGTGCTGCCGACGTTGCAGACCAACGGGGCAGGAATTCAGGTTGCAGATTTTGCGGAATTGGGGGTGAGTTTGCGTGGGGTGGGCACGACTTTGGAAGCAGCGAGTCTGAGTTTGGGCAACAGCGCGGTACTCAGCTTTGACCTCGGTTCGTTTGCCAACCCAGTGACACCCTTGATGCGGGTGGGAAATTTGACGGCCAATGCCGGGGTGAGCGTGAAGTTGAGTGCAGGACTGGGGTTGGCGGTCGGGCAGTTTGTGTTGGTGGACTACAGCGGAGGCATTGGGGGTGCGGGTTTCGGAGCATTCACGCTGGACGGGGTGCCGGCAGGGGTGAGTGCAACCCTGGTAAACAACGTGGCCAACAGTTCGATTGATCTGCTGGTGACGGCGGTGCCGGGCTACCGGTGGACAGGGGCGGTGAGCTCGAGCTGGGACACCTGGACGGAAAACTGGCTGAATTTGGCGACGGGGCTGGCTTCGGCCTACAGCGACGGGTTCCACACCGAGTTTTTGGACGGGGCGGTGCGGGGCCTGGTGGAGCCCAGTTATGCGGCGCCGGCCCGGGTGGTGGTCAGCAACACGGTGATGCCGTATGTCTTCAGCGGAGGTTCGATTACGACGCCGCTGGTGCGGAAGGCGGGGACGGGTTCCCTGACGCGGGTGGATGGCGGAGCGGACGTGGTGGGGGAACTGGAGTTGAACGAGGGGGCGTATGTGTCGAGCAACTCGTACGATGCGACCTTTGCGAGCGTGTTGAGTGACGCGAGCGCCGGGCTGGGAACCTTTGGCAAGCAGGGACCGGGCACCCTCACAATCACTTCAACCAACTCCAGCTATGACGGCGCCATCGTGATCGAGCACGGAGTGCTCAAGGTTGGCGCGGAGGGGGCGCTTGGCAGCACGAATGGAACGGTGACCATTCTTCCCGGCGCAACGTTGGATGTGAACGACATCCAGTCGCCTCAGAAGCCGGTTATCGTGTCCGGGGCGGGATTCAATGGGCAGGGCGCCATTACGGAGTCAAGCGGCGTGGCGGGAGTCCAGCACAATCTGACCGATGTAACTCTGGTGGGGGATACCACCTTCGGTTGCGCGCCAAACGGGCGGTGGGACATTCGCGTGCGGACGGGCAGCGGGATTGGACCGGGGTTGCGTGGAAATGGCTACAAGCTGACAAAAGTGGGGGGAGGCACCGTGAGCATCGCATGCCAGCGGCATTTTGGCACGAGTACACCGTATTGGGATATGAATCTGGGCGACGTCCTGATTGCCGAAGGCACCCTGACCTTTGCCGAGTCGCTGTCGCCCGGCAACCCAACCAACAGCATCACCATCGCTCCCGGAGCGATATTGAACACCTATGACCTGAACGTGACCAATCCCATCGTTCGGGGGATTTTCATGACGGATGCCCAGATTTCGAGCGGCGGGACTGCGGGAGACACCAATGTTTACACCGGCACGATTCATCTGACTGGCGCCGGTCATTTCCGCGTCAACAGTGGCACGCGGTTGTTCATCAATGGTCCCATCGTCGGCAGCGGCGCGGTCAATTATTCGGACGCGGGGGCGGGCATGCTTGTTCTGAACGCCACCAACACCTATTCGGGCGATACCACCGTCACCAACGGAACGTTGGCCGGCGGGGCTTCGATTGCCGGCAACCTGGTCATGCTGGGTGGAACGCTCGCACCGGGAGAGGGTGTCGGTGTGTTCAAAGTGGGAGGCGATGCCACTCTGGGGGGCACTACTCGAATGGAACTGGCCCCGGGTCAAACGCAGAACTCGGACCGTCTCGACGTCGGCGGGAACCTGGTCTTGGGCGGCGCGCTCGAGGTGGTCCTGGCGCCCGGAGCGGCGAACCCGGTTGCGGGTGAAGTGTTCCAATTGTTCGGCAAAGCCGGGGCGGGATCATTCACCAGCGTCAGCCTGCCTGACCTTTCGGCGCTGCCAGGCGGGCTGTCGTGGAACACAAACGACCTTTACGTGACTGGCGCCATTTCCGTGGTTGCAAGCGCGGCGCCCAGCATTGGCGCGGTGGCACTGAGCGGGACCGATTTCATTTTCAGCGGCACGGGTGGAGTCGAAGGCGCCACGTACTATGTGTTGCGGTCCACCAACGTGGCGGCGCCGAGTTCGCATTGGACACCTGTCGCCACCAATGTGTTCGGTCCGGGCGGCGTGTTCAGCTACACCAACGCCATCACGCCGGCGGTGCCGGAATCCTTCTTCCGACTGCAAATTCCGTGATGCAGGCGGTTCTCTTTCCAACGTCTCCGGCTCGCGGCGTTGTGTTCCGATGGAGGAACCGGTCCCGGGCCGGGACGGACCGGGGAACGGGTCCCAATGCCCTCCCCTGCCCTGCGCGGGTCTTTCTCGCCGTGGCAACCGTCGGCGTTTCGGCGCTGGCCTCATTCGCGGCCTTGCCTTCTGAAGGAGCCTCGCCGAAGCCGAACATTTTGATCATCGTCGCCGACGACCTTGGCTATGCGGACGTCGGATTTAACGGCGGCAAGGTCATCCAGACGCCGAATCTGGACCGGCTGGCGGCGAGCGGGGTGAATCTCACCGATTTTCGGGCCTGCCCCATGTGTTCTCCGACACGGGCCGGTCTGCTGACCGGGCGGTGGCCGCTGCGGTTTGGGATGATGCGCGCCGTGGTTCCGCCCTGGTCCAAGCACGGATTGCCTTCCGAGGAGAAGACCCTGCCTGAACTGCTGGCCGGCGGCGGGTATGAGCGCCGGGGAATCATTGGCAAATGGCATCTGGGCCACGCGCGCCGGCAGTTTCTGCCGCTGGCCCAGGGATTCACCTTCTTCTATGGCCATTACAACGGGGCGATTGATTATTTCACCCACGAGCGGGAGGGAGAGCGCGACTGGCACCTCAATGACCGTTCGGTGCGTGAGGAGGGTTATTCCACCGACCTGCTGGCGGAGGCGGCAGTCCGCTTTGTCCAAGAATCGCCCGTGGGAAAACCGTGGCTGCTCTACCTTCCATTTAACGCGCCGCATTCGCCGTACCAGGCCAAAGAGGCCGAGCTGCAAAAATATGCCGGAATCAAGCTACCCAATCGGCGGGCGTATGCGGCCATGGTGGACGCCATGGACCAGGCTGTCGGGCGCGTGCTTGCGGCGGTGGAAGCGCGGGCGGACTGCACCAACACCCTGATCCTGTTTTTCAGCGACAACGGGGGAATTCCCAGCGTCGGAAGCAGCAACGGTCCCTGGCGCGGAGCCAAATTGACGGTTTACGAAGGCGGCACGCGGGTCTGCGCTGTCATCCGCTGGCCGGCGCGGGGGATTTCCGGCGGGGGCCGGTTCAATGAACGGATTGGCTACATTGATGTTTTGCCGACGGTGCTGGCGGCGGCGGGTATTGCGCCACCGCCCGGTCTGGACGGCATCAATTTTCTACCGGCCCTCACCGGCACGGGCAGGATTCCGTCCCGCCCCTGGTTCTCGTATATGCATCAAAACGAGGATGCGCATGCCTCGGTGCATGAGGGCGCGTGGAAGCTGGTTGCCCACGGGGATTTCTTTTCGGAAAGCCCCTCCGTGCCGCCGCGGCTCGAACTGTTCAACCTGGAATCGGACCCGTCCGAGGCGAAAAACCTGGCCGCGCAGCACCCGGAGATTGTCACCCGCCTCCACCGCCAACTACGGGACTTTGGCGCGCTGCAAAAGCCGGGAGTCGGGCTTTTTGGCGAAGGGCGGGCCGGTTTTCAGGCGCCCAAGGACTGGATTATTGTCGAGTAACCTGACATGCTGCGTTTTTGATTATGAATCGGTTTCTGGTTCTGCCGCTCCTTGCTCTGGCCGGCCTGACGTTTGACACCTCCTTGCGGGCGGAAACCGCGCCGCCGGGGCGGAAGCCCAACGTGTTGTTGATTTGCGTGGATGATTTGAAGCCGGTGCTGGGCTGCTACGGCGACCCCCTTGCGAAAACGCCCAATCTGGACCGTCTGGCGGCGCGGGGCATGCGGTTCGACCTTGCCTACTGCAACCAGGCGGTTTGCGCCCCCTCGCGCAACAATCTGATGGTGGGCAGCCGCTCGACAACGCTGGGGGTTTACTCGCTCGGCACGCACTTCCGCAAGGCGGCGCCGGACGCGGTTACACTGCTCCAGTATTTCATGCGGCATGGATACCGCACCGAGGGCATCGGGAAAATTTTTCACATCGGCCACGGGAATCATGACGACCCGGCCTCCTGGTCGGTCCCCTTCCAGCCGGACAAGGTGGTCGAGTATGCTCTGCCGGAGAATTCCGCCAACGGGCAGCTCACCCGCGAAGAAGCTTATTTTACCAACCAAAAACTCGGACAGAACCGTGAGCTGCCCCGGGGAGCGGCCTGGGAAATGACCGACCTGCCCGACAACACCTACGCGGATGGCCGCATAGCAGAGGAGGGCATCCGGCGTCTCCGCGCGGCGGCCGCCCGACCGGAGCAGCCCCTGTTCCTCGCCCTCGGTTTTGTCAAGCCACACCTTCCTTTTTGCGCGCCGAAAAAGTATTGGGATTTGCATGACCGCAAAGCCTTCAAGCTGGCCGAACAGACGCAACCGCCCGTGGGCGCGCCCCGGTATGCCGGCAAGACGCTGGGGGAATTGAACCAATACACCCCGGTCCCGGAGCAGCCTCCCCTGTCGGAGGACCTGCAACGCACGCTCATCCACGGTTACTATGCGGCCACGTCCTTCATGGACGCGCAAGTGGGCCGCGTGCTGGATGAGCTGGACCGTCTCGGATTGTCCGAGCGCACGATCATTGTGCTCTGGGGCGACAATGGCTGGCACTTTGGCGACCACGGCGCCTGGACAAAGCACACCAACTATGAGCAAGCCAATCGCATCCCGCTGATGATTGTGGCTCCCGGGGTCACCAAACCGGGTTCCCATACCCGCCAATTGACCGAGACGGTGGACCTGTATCCCACCTTGGTGGAACTGGCGGGGCTGCCCGCACCCGAAGTGCCCCAGAAACTGGACGGCGTGAGCCTGGTGCCCGTCCTCAAGAACCCCGAGGTTCGGGTGCGGGACCATGCGTACCACGCCTTCCCCCGCCACCGGGCGGGCCAGCCAATCATCGGCCGGGCCATTCGCACCGAGCGCTATCGTCTCGTTGAATGGAAAAAACCCGGGGCGCCACGCGACACGGCCGACTTTGAACTTTACGATTACCAGTCCGACCCGCTCGAATCCACCAACCTCGCTTCCCGGCTGCCGGCGGTGGTCGAGAATCTGAGCCGGGTCCTTGCCCGGCATCCGGAGGCGAAACCCGAGATTACAAATTGATGACGACCCTCCTGCAACCCTGGGCGAACCTTGCGGCCCCGGCCCTTCTCAAGCGGCGGCGGGTCCGCAAACCGCTCGCCAGACTCGGCGCGTGGCTCGCCTTTCTGGTTCTGGGGACGATGGCCGCCACGGGGGGGCCGTCCCAACCCAATTTCATATTTATCTTGATTGACGACATGGGTTACGGGGACCTCTCCTGTTACGGCGGGGAGGGCGTCCAAACCACCCACATTGACCGTCTGGCCCACGAAGGCATCCGTTTCACCCAGTTTTATGTCGCCTCGCCGATTTGCTCTCCATCGCGGACGGCGTTCACCACCGGCCAGTATCCGGCGCGGTGGCGGATTACGTCCTATCTGGCCGCGCGGCGGGAGAATGAGCGGCGGGGGATGGCACAGTGGCTGGACCCGAAAGCGCCCACCCTGGCGCGGATGCTTCGCGAAGCCGGCTATACCACCGGGCATTTTGGGAAATGGCACATGGGCGGCCAGCGCGACGTTGGCGAAGCGCCTTTGATTGCCGAATACGGTTTCGATGAGTCGCTGACGCAATTCGAGGGCTTGGGCGACCGGATTCTGCCTTTGTGTGACGCCTTCGACGGCTCGCCGCCAACGCGGCATGCCTTGGGGAGCGACAATCTGGGCCGGGGGAACATCACGTGGATGGACCGGTCAAAAACCACCGGCGCCTTCGTGGAGCGCGCCCTGAAGTTCATTCAGCGGGCTGAGCAGACCGGACGTCCGTTTTACGTCAACCTCTGGCCGGACGATGTGCATTCCCCCTTCTTTCCGCCCAAGGACTTGCGGGGGGATGGCAGCAAGCGGCAACTCTACCTGGGAGTGGTAAAGGCGATGGACGAACAATTCGCGCCCCTGTTCGATTATGTTCGCGCCAGCCCGACCTTGCGAAGCAACACGTTGATTATCGTCAGCAGCGACAACGGCCCCGAGCCGGGGGCTGGCGTTGCCGGCCCGTTCCGCGGACACAAGGGAACCCTCTACGAGGGGGGAATACGCGAGCCCTTGATCGTCTGGGGCCCCGGACTGGTTGATGCGGCCGCGGCAGGCTCGACGAATGATCGGACGGTTCTCTCCGCCGTGGATTTCGTTCCGTCGCTCGCCCGGCTGGCAGG
The DNA here is from genome assembly GCA_029974925.1 of Verrucomicrobiota bacterium. Classification (GTDB taxonomy): domain Bacteria; phylum Verrucomicrobiota; class Verrucomicrobiia; order Limisphaerales; family UBA8199; genus JARKQH01. Next base: position 10,061 of record JARKQH010000207.1, on the reverse strand, counting down.
GGCGAAGCTTCCCGAGAACGTTGCGTTCGACGGGCAAGACCTGAGCCGCGCGCTGACCGGCAAAACGCAGGAGCAACGTTCCAAACCCCTGCTATGGAACCGGCCACCCGATCGAGCGGGACAGAATGGAGAGCGCTGGCCGGATTTGGCCATCCGCGAAGCGGACTGGAAGCTCCTGCAAATGGAGGACGGCTCGCAAGCGCAACTCTATAATCTGGCGGAGGACCCGGGGGAGACCCGCAACCTTGCCGAAGCCCAGCCGGCGGTGGTTCAACGCCTGCGGGGCCAATTGATGGACTGGCGCAAGACGCTGCCCATTTCGCCGCCGATTCCGCCCGGCGCCGCCAACCGCGCCGTCCCGCCGCGTTCCTTTGTCAATCCGATTGCCGAGGGTGCTGATCCCTGGATCGTCCGCCATCAGGGTACTTATATCTCCTGCCAATCGGAGGGCAACCGGGCGATTGCCCTTTATTTCTCGGAGCAACTGACGATGCCGGGAAGGAAGCGGATTATCTGGCGGGCTCCCCGTGAAGGCATGTGTTCGGCCGAAATCTGGGCGCCGGAATTGCATTTTTTGGATGGCCGCTGGCACGTTTACTTCGCCGGCTCGGACGGGCAAAACCGGAATCACCGGATGTGGGTCTTGCAGTCGGAAGGGGCCGACCCTCTCGGACCTTACACCCTGCACGGCCCCCTTTATACCGGCGACCATCCTGAGACGGGCACCGACAATCGGTGGGCCATTGACGGGACGATTTTGGAGACGGCCGGCCGGCGTTATTTCGTCTGGTCCGGCTGGGAGGACGAGCGGGATGAACAATGGCTTTACCTCGCGCCGATGAAGGACCCGCTCACGCTCGGAGGGAGGCGGGTCAGGCTCTGCGACAACGATGACTATCTGTGGGAGCGGGTGGACGAAAACGAACGGGGCCGGGGATTGCACGAGGCGCCCCAGGTTCTGCAACGCGACGGGCGCACGTTTATCGTCTATTCTTGCAGCGGGTCCTGGCAGCCGAGCTACAAGCTGGGCTTGCTGGAGTTGCGCGCCAACGGCGACCCGCTCAACCCCGCGGACTGGAAGAAGCACCCGGTTCCCGTGTTCCAGTCCTCACCCAACACGTTTGGGGTTGGCCACAACTGCTTCGTAAAATCACCCGATGGGCGGGAGGACTGGCTGGTTTACCATGCCAAACTCGACCGCGCCAATGGCTGGCGGCGCACGCTTTTCGCTCAACCCTTCCACTGGACGCCTGACGGGCTGCCGCTGTTGGGAGCGCCGCTCAGCGCGGGCGTTCCCCTGCCCTGGCCCGCCGGCCAGGTTCCCCCGCGCCCGGTCCGGGGTCGCTGGCTTTGCGCCTTCAACCAGGAAACCGACCTGGATTCATTCCATTATTACGGCCATCACCAGTTCATGGCGTGGGCCGACGGCAAACTGCACCTTGGAGTCAAGCCCAGGCAGCCTCTCAACGCTTACCGAGCCGGCGAAAAGGCTCTGGTGGCGGGCGGCAACTGGCGGGATTTTTCAGCCTCCGCCCGCGTGTGTGTGGTGGAAGGAACCCGTGACGCCGGCCTGCTGTTTCGCTGCACCCTGCCGGCGGTCGGTTATGACGCCCAGCGCGGCTACTTCGCCGGCATCATTCCGGGCGCGGGCAAAGTCGTCCTCGGCAGCATGAACGGCGAGTCGTGGCGCGAAATCGCGTTGGTTGAGGCGAATGTCAAGGCGGGCGTCGAGCATTGGTTGAGCGTGACCGCCCGGGGGGAGGAAATCACCGTGCGCCTGGATGGCCGGGAAGTGTTGCGCCGGACGGATGAAGAACACCGCGCCGGCAGCATCGGTCTGCGCGTCGTGGACACCCACGCCACTTTCGACGATCTGGAGATCCAATGACTGCCTGTCAAGCAACTCGAAGAGCCTCCTGGAAGGGCCTGCTCTTATCGGTTTTGGGGCTGGCCACGCTCTCTGTGGGAGCGGCATCAAAACCCAACATCCTGCTCATTCTGGCTGACGACGTCGGTTATTCGGATATCGGCTGTTATGGGGGCGAGATCGCCACCCCCAATCTGGACAAGCTGGCCGCCAACGGCCTGCGGTTCACCCAGTTTTACAACACCGCGCGGTGCTGCCCGACCCGCGCCTCGCTGCTGACCGGGCTGTATCCGCACCAGACCGGCGTGGGGCACATGAATCACACGGACACCGGTTACGAAGGCTACCGCGCCAACCTCAACGAACGCTGCGTGACCCTCGCCGAGGTGCTGCGGACCGCCGGCTACCGCACCTACATGGCGGGGAAATGGCATTTGACCCGCTTTGCGGAGCGGGACAGCGACCAGTCCCAATGGCCGCTCCAGCGTGGCTTCGAGAAATTCTACGGCACGCTCAAGGGGTCGGGGAGTTTCTATGATCCAGTCTCGCTTTGTCGTCAGAACACGTTCATCACGCCTGAGAACGATCCGGAGTACAAACCGGGCGGGTTTTACTACACCGATGCCATCTCCGACAACGCCGTGCGTTTTCTCCAGCAGCATCAGCAGCAATCACCCGATCAACCGTTCTTCATGTATGTGGCCTACACGGCCGCCCACTGGCCCATGCACGCCCTGGAACGGGACATCGCGAAATACCGCGCCAAATACGATGCCGGCTATGAAAGCGTGCGGCAGCAGCGCGTGAAACGGCTGAGGGAGCTCGGGCTCATGCCGGACACCTGGCAGCCCTCCCCCACCGTCGGCGATTGGGCGGCCACCAAACGAAAGCCCTGGGAGCAGCGCTGCATGGAAGTCTATGCCGCGATGATTGATTGCATGGACCAGGGCATCGGCCGGATTCTAGCCGAACTGGAGCGAAGCCGGCGTCTGGACAACACGGTGGTCTTCTACCTTCAGGACAACGGCGGTTGTGCGGAAGAAAATGGCCGCCGCCCGCAAAAAGCCGAGGTCCCGGCTGATTTGAAGCCGATGGCTCCCGACCAGTTGCAGGAGCTGGCGCGACCGCGGCAAACCCGCGACGGGCGCCTCGTGCGGCACGGTCCCGGAGTCATGCCGGGCCCGGCCGACACCTATGTTGCCTACGGCCGGGAATGGGCCAATGTATCCAACACGCCCTTCCGTGAATACAAGCATTGGGTTCACGAGGGAGGGATCAGCACCCCGCTGATTGTGCACTGGCCGGAAGGCATTCCGAGCGCGCGCCGGGGCAAACTCGAGCAGCAGCCGGGGCACCTGATTGACATCATGGCTACCTGCGTCGAGCTGGCCGGAACGGCCTATCCGGCCGAATACCGTGGCAGCAAGATCAAGCCCTTGGAGGGGGTTTCGCTCCTGCCCGCTTTCGCCGGCAAACCCTTGAATCGCCCGCAGCCCCTCTTTTGGGAGCACGAAGGCAACCGCGCCATCCGGCACGGGAAGTGGAAACTGGTCGCCAAGGAGGGCCAGCCTTGGGAACTGTACGACCTGGAAGCCGACCGCACGGAGATGAACGACCTGGCGGCCGTCCACCCCGCCAAAGTCCGCGAAATGGCGGCCCAGTGGGACGCCTGGGCGGCGCGGGCGAATGTTTTGCCGCTGGGCGCGTGGAAAGCGCCGGCGGCGGCCGCCAAATGAAGCGAGGCAACAGCTCTGGTTCGCGCCGCTGGCAGGCAGATTTACAGGCATAGTTGTGTGAAACGCATCAACCGGAAGCAAGACCCGCTTATGCTTTCCCGATTCTCCATGGCCATCCTTGCGGCAGGTCTGCTGGGCGGTTTTGCCCGCGACCTGGCCGCCGCTCCCCGCCCCGTTCCCCGTCCGAACATCGTCATTATCCTCGCCGACGACATGGGTTTTTCGGACCTCGGCTGCTATGGGAGCGAGATCGCAACGCCGAACCTTGATGCCTTGGCGGCCAACGGGCTCCGCTTCACTCAATTCTACAACGTGGCGCGTTGTTGTCCCTCGCGGGCGGCGCTGCTGACGGGATTGTATCCTCACCAGGCGCACATTGGCGACATGGTGGACGAATATGCGCGCGGGATTCGCGAGACGCTGAAGAGCGCTGCTTACTCGGATCGCCTCAATCCCCATGCGCCGACCATCGCCGAGGCCCTGCGGACCGCAGGCTATCGCACCGGCATGTCCGGAAAATGGCACTTGGGTTATCGCACCAACGAATGGCCTGCCGCGCGAGGCTTTGACCGCTCTTTCGCCGTTATTGAAGGGGCCATGAACTATTACGGCTTGGGCATGCAGCACACGGGGGTCATCACCAACCCACCCATGGCTCTTGACCGCGAAGTTTTCATTCCACCTCGCGACGGTTTTTTTGCCACCGATGCGTTCACCGAATTCGCGGTCGAGTTTATCCGCGGCCAAGCCGGCCAAGCCGCCCCGTTCTTCCTTTATCTCGCCTACACCGCGCCGCATTGGCCGTTGCACGCCCGGCCGGAAACCATCGCCAAATACCGCGGACGCTATCGTCCGATCGGATGGGACCAATTGCGCTTGGAGCGTTACGAGCGGTTGAAGCGGGCGGGCATCATCGAGGCTCGCTGGCCCCTGGCGCCACGCCCTCCCGCAGTTCCGCCTTGGGACCAGGTGCCGCCGGACCGCCGGGACCAGTGGGACGCCGAGATGGCGGTTTATGCCGCTCAGGTGGAAGAAATGGACCGCGGTATCGGCCAAGTGCTGGCCGCACTGAAGGCTTCGGGTTTCACGGAGAATACGGTTATCTTCTTCTTCTCCGACAACGGCGGCGCGGCCGAAGACCCCAACCGGTCCCTGCCCGGGGCGGTCCTCGGCACGCGCGAGAGTTACAAAGGCTATGGGATGCGGGGCGCTCACGTGAGCAGCGGGCCGTTCCGCAAGACCAAGAAGTTCACCCACGAGGGCGGGATTGCCTCGCCGCTCATTATTGCCTGGCCGGCCGGGGTCCCCGTTTCACGCCGGGGCACGCTGGTGCATGAGGTGGCGCATATTACGGACATCATGCCCACCTGCCTTGCGCTGGGGGGCGCGGCCTGGCCCGGGCAGTGGAACGGCGCACCGGCCCTCCCGCCCGAGGGTGTTTCTCTTGCCCCACTGTTCCGGGGCCGTTCCCTCCACCGCGCGAATCCCTTGTGCTGGGAACACGAAGGCCACCGTGCCATCCGTGATGGCAAATGGAAACTGGTCGCCAGTTTCGATGAGCCTTGGGAACTTTACGACCTGACGGCGGACCGCACCGAAACCAGAGACCTGGCGGGTTCGCGGCCAGGCACGGTACGGAAGCTCTCGGCGGCGTACGAAGCCTGGGCGGACCGTGTGGGCGTCAAACCCTGGCCGGTCTTGTCCCGGCAAGATTCCAGTCAGTCGAGGAAGGCCGCCGGAAAGTAAAGTCGGGAAAGAACCATGAAAAAGCTCCTCCTTATCAACACCGTGCTGGTCCTGCTGGGTGGTGGCGTTTGGGCCGCGGAACGCCCCAATGTGCTGGTCATTCTCGTGGACGACATGGGCTGGTCGGACATCGGACCGTACGGGGGAGAAATCCACACTCCCGCGCTTGAGCGGCTGGCGGGCAACGGTCTGCGCTTCCGTCACTTTTATAACGAGGCGAGGTGCTCCCCCACGCGGATTGCCTTGATGACCGGGTTGCACATGCAGACGGCGGCGGTGGATCCCAACGCGAGTCTGCCCAACTTGCGGACCGACAACAATGCCACGCTTCCTGAGCTGCTGGGGGCGAACGGGTATCGCACGTATTTCGCCGGGAAATGGCACTTGGGAACCCGCGCCAACGGCCGCGACCCCGTCAGCCGCGGGTTTCAGCACGCGTTTGGGCAGGGAGCCAATGCGGACGGGGCTGGCAACGATTACTGGGCGCTGGGATTCACCTACGCGCTGGTTTCGAGCAATAATGAGATCACCCCCACCAATTATCCGCCGGGGACCTTTTACAAAACGGATGCCGACACCGATTACGTGCTGAAGTTTCTGGACCATCATTACGGCAAGAAGGATGGAAAGCCCTTTTTCGTCTATCTGGCCTGCAACGCGCCCCATTTCCGCCTCCAGGCACCGGTTGAATACATCAACAAGTACACCGATGTCGGCGATACCAACAATCCGGCCGATGCCGATGTCTATCGCTACGAAGATGGGTGGGACCTGACGCGGCAGCGGCGGTTTGAGCGCCAACTGGCCCGGGGCGTGATTGAACCCCACTACCGGCTGTCACCCAAAGCTTACGAGAATATCGGCAAGCTGGATATTCCGGACTGGAAAACGCTGCCCCAGGACCGTCGCGACGATTTGGCCCGCCGCATGGCGGTGTACGCGGCGATGATTCACAAGGTTGACGAGAACATCGCCCGGATTCTGAGCCGGCTCGAGGCGGCAGGCGAACTGGACAATACCCTGATCGTTTTCTTCTCTGACAATGGGGGCAACTCCGAGGGCGGGCTCTACGGCCGGACGGACGATCAGAACAACGCCCCCCCGCTGACGGGGGCGGCGCTGACGGCGATGGGCTTGCCGGGAGGGGCCCTGCTTCATCTGGGCGGCGGGTGGGCCAATGTCAACAACACCCCGCTGCGTTTCTTCAAGCACCATACCCACGAAGGGGGTTGTCGCACGCCACTCATCATCCATTGGCCCAGGGGCATGGCGTCCGGAGTCCGGGGCGGCTGGACAAACGAGCGGGGACACGTCGTTGACATTATGGCAACGGTTTTGGATCTCGCCGGCATCCCCTACCCTGCCACTTTCAAAGGACGGACGCTGGTGCCTTTGGCGGGAACGAGCCTCCGGCCCGTTCTGCAGGGTGGCCGCCTCGCGGCGCGGGACTTGTTTATCGAACATGAAACCAACCGGGCCATGTTCCGGGGTGACTGGAAGCTGGTCACCAAGTCTTTCTCCCGGGGCGGAGATGATCCGCCGGCGCACCAACTGGAGCTTTATAACCTGCGAACGGATCCCACCGAATTGAATTCAGTTGCCTATCACGAGACCACTCTGTTGTCGAACATGGTGGCCTCATGGAATGCCTGGGTGGGTGCCCAGCCCGGACTCAATGCCAACCGGCGTCTGGCCGGCAGGGGGGTGGACTCGTCCCGCTTTCCCATGCCGGACGGAACCGAACTGTTCTGCGACACGTTCAGCCGGGCCGACAACGGGGACCTGGACGCCGAGCGCGGGGGCATCTCCGGGACGCTGGCCGGGGCCGGGCTCGCCCCGCTGCAGGCGACTTATTTCCAAGGCTATGGCAGCAACCGGATGCAAATCGTCAACCAGCGCCTGCGCATGGCCATCGGCAGCGGGGGCATGTCTGAAAACGGCTTGATGATCAACTTCGTTGGACCCGCGATTGTGAAGGCCGGCGGCTTTTCCGTGGAACTGACCGTCAATGAACTGAATTCGACGCGCAGCGAGGCCCTCGACCGTTACGCGGGGTTTGGCGTGGGCTTGACCCGTGCCGAGGCCGCGGGGGGCGCGGACATATCCAAACCGGGTTCCCTTCGCGGCCGGGCAGACCTTGCGAACGGAGTGGCCGACTTCTTTGTGGAGCTGGACCTTGCTGGCAACGTAAAGGTCTGGAGCAAGGGTCGTTTGTTGGAAACCGTCCCCGTGGGCCGGAGCACCGGGACTTTGCTGGCGGCCTTCAAGCTGCAGTCTGGCTTTGGCGCCGGTGAGCCGGTGGAGGCGAGCGTGTTTCTGGACGGGGAACTTCTGGACATCAACCGCGCCGAGCCGGGAAAGAAAAGTCGGATGTTCACGTGGGACAACACCGATGCCAACCACCTTGGGCTGAGTGTCCGCGCCACGGGGTATGGCGAGCTGGACAACCTGATCGTTCGACCTTTGCCGCTTCGCCACGCGCTTTCAGCCCAGCATGCCTTGGAGTGCGGACTCAACGGCTCGGAGACGGAGGAGGGCAATGATCCTGACAACGACGGACTGAACACTTTCACAGAATGGGTGTGGGGGACCAACCCGGCGGTGGCGGATGCGGTGCTGGCCCGTCTGCAATTGTTCTACGAAGCGGGCCGGAACCAATTCATCCTCGGCCATCGCCAGCTCACCAATCCGGAGACTCGCGGCGTCAGTTACCGGATTCGATTCAGTCCAGACGTGGCTTTGCCTCGTGGGATGTGGATGACGACCACGTCCACCGGGCGCAACGCCGTGCCGCTTGCGAATAGTCCACAACACGAGTGGGTGGAGGAACCGTTGCCGCTCGCTCTCACCGCGGTCGCTTCATCAGGCTTTTGCGCTGTCGAGGCAGAGGTTGAGCCGTAATCTTGATCTTTTCGAGTCCATGAAAATCCGCAACCCCTTCCCTTATCTCGCGGCCGCCCTGATGATTTGGGGTGTTCACGCCGGGGCCGCCTCGCTGCCGTCAAAACCGGACCTTGTCATCTTTCTGACGGATGACCAGAGTCAAACGGACCTGAGCCCTTACGGGGCGAAGGAATTGCGCACGCCGAACATGCAACGGCTGGCGGACCAGGGCATGAGGTTCACCCGCGCCTACGTGGCTTCCCCCACCTGCGCGCCAAGCCGCGCGGCCCTGCTCACGGGGTTGATGCCGGCACGCAACGGGGCCGAAGCCAACCACAGCAAGCCACGCCGCGAGATCAAGAAATGGCCGGCTTATTTTCAGGAGCTGGGTTACGAAGTGGTGGCCTTTGGCAAAGTCTCCCACTATCGCCACACGGCGGACTATGGGTTCGATTATTTCGCACACGACGGTTTTCATGACCACGCGGCCATCCCGGCGGCGGTTGAATTTTTGAAGAACCGCCCGCGCCAGGGCGCCAAGCCGCTTTGCCTTTTCGTCGGGAGCAACTGGCCGCACGTTCCCTGGCCCGAGGATACCCTGGGGTACGATGCGGATGGGCTGCCGCTGCCGGCCGGTTCGGTGGATACGCCGGTGACCCGCGCCTGGCGTGCCCGTTATGCGGCGGCGGTCACCAAGGCTGACGAGGACCTTGGCCGGGTGTACGAGGCGGCGCGCGAAGTGCTGGGGCCGCAGACGCTGTATCTGTTTTCCGGGGACAACGGCACTCAGTGGCCGTTCGGGAAGTGGAACTGCTATGAAGCGGGCGTCTGTGTCCCCCTCATCGTGGTCTGGCCCGGCCTTGTCAAGCCCGGCTCCACCACCGACGCCATGGTGAGTTGGGTGGATTTTCTGCCCACGCTGCTCGAGGCGGCGGGCGGGAAGCCTCCCGCCAGCCTGGACGGCCGCTCTTTTCTGCCGGTCCTGCTGGGCAAACGCCGCGAACATCGTGACCGCATCTTCACCACGCACACCGGTGACGGGCGATGGAACATCTATCCGTGCCGCGCGGTTCGGGACGGAAACTGGAAGTATGTTCGGAATCTCCACCCGGAATACGCCTTTACCACTCACATTGATCTGCCGGGCAATCTGGGCCAGCGCGCCTACTTTGCGTCGTGGGAAGACGCCGCGCGAACCAATGCCCAGGCCGCCGCCATTGTCAATCGCTATCATGCCCGGCCGGCCGAGGAATTGTACAATCTGGAAAGCGATCCGCACGAGCAGCACAATCTGGCGGCGGACCCGGGACAGGCCTCCCGGCTCAAACGTCTGCGCCGCCAGCTCGACCGGTGGATGCTTGACCAGGGCGATACAGGCCGGATCCACGCCCCCCCGCGGTTGCTGAGCGACCCCTCCAGTTACGGGCCAAACGCGCCCTCGGGCGACGCCGCCGCCGCGCGCCCCACCAATAGCCCAAAAAAGAAGGCTCGATAACAACCCGGATTGGGGCGATGATGGTGTGATGATGTACCGCTTTGTCTGTGCGCGCGCCCTCCGACGGTCTCGGGGCGTCGCTGTCGCTCTTCCGGCCGCTCTCAGCATGGCCGTCTTGTTCCGCGCCGGGCCGGTCGTGGCCCAGACCCCCTTGGTCTGGAACGGCAACCTGAACAACCAATGGGACGTTAACGCCACCGCAAACTGGCTGGCGGGAGCCACGGCGTCGGTGTTTACGAACGGGGCGGGTGTTTTGTTTTCCGATGCCGCGGCCGGGTCGGGCATGGTCACCGTGGTGGGAGCGGTGCAGCCTGGCGCCATCACAGTCAGCAAT
>JARKQH010000169.1 GCA_029974925.1 Verrucomicrobiota bacterium | reverse complement strand
AGCCGGAACAGATACTTCTGCCCGCGCGTTTCGCAGTCGCTCATCAGGCTTTCGTTGCCGAAGCTGGCGTCGCCGCACACCAACCAGGGCCGGTGTTCCGGGGGCAAATTTTCCCACACGCGCCAGAGGTTGTCGCGGCTGGGCATGGCGGCGCTCCCACCGGGCCTGGCATGGGGGCTGGCTTCCAAGGCGCGGGAGGGGGCTTGGGCGGAAACGACGAGCCCGTTCACGATCGGCAACAGCAGGGCGGCGAGTAGTCCCACGGCGGGCAGGCGTTCCTTCGCATTCATGACGCCAGTGTGCCAAAGCGGACAGCGGCTGTCAGCAATGCTGCCGCACGAGGGTGCAGCGGGCATGGTCATCCGAATTTCGGCAAAGCCCGCACCAGCCGGCTCGGGCCACTTCGAGTCATTTTCGGTTGTCGGCGCCGGAACAGCCGTGGATAATTCAATCATGAGATGCGGGTCGGTTTGCGTTGCTCTGCTGCTGACAGCCGGCGCGGGCCAGGGACAACGCGCAGTCCTGCAACTGCCGGACCCGCCACAGCAAGGCAAACCGTGGCGCGCCGATGCCGCGGTTCCGACTGAGATCCTCACGGCGGTTGAAGCGCTGTTCGACCAGGGCTTTCCCGACCCCCGCGGCTGCGAGTATCGTGAAATCGAAGTCACGACAAGCACGATCTGGGGTGAAAGCGCGATGACCAGGACCCGCGGCTGGTTGCTCCCGCAAGCGGGAGAAGCCACAAACCGCTTTGCCATCTGCTGGAACGGCTTGATTTACCCGGTCGCCAAGTTCGGCCCCCCTGCGGATTTACGGGCCGAAATCGCCAGCGCCGGGCCGGCGCGGAGGCGAAGCTTCAGCCTCGGGGCCGGGGAAACGCGAACGGTGATCTATTCCAACGCGCTTTCCACGCGTCTGCCGCTGTTGCTGCGCTGCGGCGAAACAGAAGCCGCGCTCCGGCTGGCGTCGCCTTTCTCGCAGCCCAACCTCGCCGAGACCCCGGACGCAAGCCGGGATGTGTATGGGGAAATCGCCGCGGACTGGGCCTGGGCCCTGTTCGATCGCACCCTCTGCGCCCATAACCGCGGCGACGAAGCCCTCGCCCTGCTCTCCGCCCGTCAACTGGCCGCCGTGCGGCCGAAGATCGAAGCTGAGTGTGCCAGGCGCGGAATTCGCCGCGAGCCGGACCTGGAACCACCGCGGCAAGGAAAGGGGAAAGCCTGGCTGGATTTCCTGGAGCCATTGCCGCAATTGGCCGCCGACCTGGAGCGGCGCGCCGCCGAGCCCCAACGCGTTGGCGTGCTGGTCCGGGGACTGGACAACTTTCCCGTGCAATCAGAGCGCATCGCCGCTTTGATCCACGACCTGGATTTGGTCCGGGCGAGACAATGGGGGCAGCCCGGCGGGGTCAGTCTTGTCGAGGATCCGATCGTGGCGGCTTTGATTCAGGAGGGCGAGGCGGCCGTCGAGCCTTTGCTGGATTGCCTGGAAAACGACACGCGGTTGACCCGTTCGATTGCCTTTCATCGCGACTTCTTTCGCCAGCGCATGGTCATCCCGGTCAGTCGAGCCGCCGGGGCGGCCCTGCAGGCGATTCTCCAGACCCGTTTCAGTGGAGGAGCGCCTGAAATCCGGGCCTACTGGAACCGATACCGGGGTCTGAGTCTGTACGAGCGCTGCTACGCGATTCTGCAAGACGATGCCGCCGCCGCGCGCTGGCTCGAAGCCGCGACGCTCATCACCCGACCGGAAAACGAGACGGCCTTCCCCGGCGGTTTCCACATCCCCCAGCCCGCCCCCACTCACGCCCCCGTTCGTTTGCGCGGAGAACCGCTCCGCGCAAAGTCCAATCCCTCCGTCTCGGAATTGCTGGCGCGACGGGCCTTGGAAGTGCCGGAAAACAACCCGGGCGCTTACGACCTGCGGGCCGCATGCGAGATGGCCTTTCGCCTGGCTGCCTGGGACCTCCCGGCCGCGGGGCCGGTCGCGCGAACCCTCGTTCGGCGTTGCTGTACCACCATGAAATACTCCAGCCAGCCGTTGGGCGCCTGCGTCGCCCGGCTCACCCTGGTGCGCGCAAGGGCGGGAGAAGAACGCCCGTTTGACGACTACGCCGAGTGGCTGAAGACCACGACGCCGGACCGCTTGAGAGATTCGGTCTCCGAATGTCTTGAACCGTTGCGCCAGTTTCCCGAAAACGAGGTGCTGCGGGCGCTGATTGAAAGCCTGTTCCGCAAAACCAATTCAGCCTGGGCTGCATTCCCCTGGGACCGGTCCGGTTCCCCTGCTCCACCCGAGCCGTCCCGCCTCAAAAGCCGCTGATGCCGGTTGCGTTCGTTGTCACTTCTTCCATCGGAGCCCGGGGGGTGCAGCCGGCAATCCTTCCCACGGGGGCATGGTTATCGTCCACAACAGGGTGGGTTATCAGGCCAGGGTTCAGCCCTTCATCGGGCGGGCAATTGCGTTCCACCAGAGATCGTGCAGTTCGGCTGTGGTCCAGGACCATCCGCCCGTTCCCACGCGAAGGCGCCAGAGCCCGCCATGGGCTGGTCCTGGGACCCGAAATTACGCGTGACGGCTCAGCGCTTCGCCGCGTCCGGTTTCACTCCGGCGCCGGCGGCGGGGGATTGTCGGCGAGGTACTTTTTCCACAGGCCGAGCTCGACGTAGAGTTCGAGGAAGACCTCGGGGCGAAGTTCGAAGTACCCGACCATGAGGTGGGTTTTCTTTTCGTCCAGCGGGGCGTTCAAGCCGGCGGCGAGGATCATCACCGGCGCGTAAGGGTCTTCGGGGAGCGTGTCCCACCAGCCGACATGGGAGAAGCTGCGGAGATGGTAGGGCAGCGGCCAATAATCACTGTCCGGCGCGACGACTTTAATCAACATTTGCTTTCCGGCGGGGTGGGACCGGGCGAGCTTTTCGATGGTTTGGACCAGGCGTTGGACATCCGGTGAGGTGTGGGCGTAAACGTAGGGATTGCGGCGGTCGGCTCCATAAACGACGGACGCCTGCCAGGCCTGCCAGCCCAGGTGGGCGGCGCCGGCGAGAAGCAATGCGGCCACCGCGAGCCGCAGCGCCCGGGGGTGGAGTTTTCGCAGCAGCACGCCCGCCCCGACGCCGGCCAGCAGAATGGCCGTGTGCCAGAAGCCCAGCAGGCACCAAGGGGTCTTGTAGGCGATGAGGCTGTAAATGGCGGCGAGGGCCACGGTGTAGAGCGCCAGGAACCGCACCAGGTTCGGGTCCGCGCGGCCCAGGTGTTTGCGGTCGAACCCCGCATAGGCGCCCAGGAGCGCCAGCGCCAGGATCAGGCCCTCGGTGAAGGGGGGGCCTTTGCCGGGATCAAACCAAAGCAATCGGTGGAAGTAGAAACTCCAGGGATGCAGGTGGGGCGAGTCGCCGCCGACACGCTGCAGCCAGGGAAAATAGGTGCGGATGGAATCGAGCGGGCCGGCCGCGTTGGTGAAGAACGAGGTAAACAGCACCAGCACCACGACCAGCCATGCGCCCAGCCCCGCCGCGAGATGACGCCGGTTCAGGGGCGGCGCCCGGCGCGGGGCGGCGCTCGCATCCACGTAACGATTCCAGGCCAGATTCAGCGCCAGCGCGAAACCGGCCGCCGCCCAGGACAGCACAAAGGTCTCCTTGGTGGCCTGCATGAGGCCCAACCCGACGCCGGCCACCACAGCCCAGCCCACCTTGCGGTCGCGCCAGTAACGCCAGGCGCCGCCCAGCGCGAGCAACGCGGCGAAGACCAGCAGCATTTCGTGAATGTAGTAGCGGCTGTAGTAAACCATCGCTGGCGAGAGGGCCGTCAGGAGGGCCGCCCAGGCCGTTCCGCGCCGGCCCAGGCCGTCGGCGATCAGCGGCAGCAGCAGGATCATTCCCAGACCGAACAGCACCGTGACCACGCGGAAGCGGGCGAGGGAAAAGTCGTTGAAATCGGGCGCCCGCGTCAGTCGGTTGAAGGCGGCGGTGGCGTAATAGAGGGTTGGGCCGTGGTGCTCGTTCGGATCGTACACGTAGCGGCCGGTGTTCCAAAGCTCGCCGGTTTTGATCGCGTTGACCGCCTCGTCATTGTGCAGGGGGCGGCGCTCGAGGCGGGCCAGGCGCAGCCCCGCGCCGAGGGCCAGAGCGGCCAGCAACGCCAAAGCCACCCACCGGTTCACAAACGCCTTCCTCCCGCTCCACGCCCGCGCGGAGTTGCGGGGGCGCGAAAAACCATGGAGGATACCCGGCTCATCGCGCGTGTATCCTCCATGCTCGTCTTCCTCCCGGCCGGGGCGCGGCCACGTCCGCGACGGGTGTCGCGCCAGGGAGGCGCCGGCCTACTTGGCCGGGCGCCCGTACACTTCCACTTCGGTGTACTCGTTGAGGGCGCTTTCGGTGCTGCCTTTCGAGTAAAACCGAATGTAACGGCCTTTGACGCCCTTGGTATCAATCAGTTTGCCCTCGTGCGTCTCGAAGAATTCGCGGTCGGTGCCCACGCCAAGGCCCGAGGTGTTGTCCTGGTCGTTGTTGAATACCGTCTTGACGTTTTCAATGAAATCCGGGTCATCGGCCACCTGGACGATGACGTCGTGATAAACCTTGGCCGCGTTGTGCGCGTGCCAGATGACCACGGCAAAAATCTCCTGCGGGCTGCCCAGGTCCAACTGCACCCACTGCGTTCCTTTGCGCAGGTAAAAGATGCTCTGATCGGACGCTTCTTTGTCGCCGTCCACCAGCTTGGCCAGAATGTCGGCGGTGGCGTTCTTGTCGCTGCTGGAGATTTTGGCGTCCGGGGCGACGTTCTTGAGGCCGGCGGGGACCATCATCGGGGGCCGGGGTTTGTCGGAGAGGGGCTCGACATAGGAGCTGAGCTGGATGTCCTTTGGCGTCCCCTTGAATGCGGGCGAGGGCAGTTTGATATCCAGCGGCACCAACTGGTCAGCCGCCCGGACAGCGGAGCCGCCCACCAACGTGGCCAAAATTACGGAAAGCACGGCGCGCGGCGCCGGGCGACGGAACGAATTCTGCATCAGTTTCATTATCAGTCTCTCTGCCAGCAAACTGGCTTTCGCTTATTTAAGCCGGACCGCCGACTCAAGACAAGCCCGATTGCCGGCCGAAGGAGAGACGAAAGCGGGAGGGGAGGTATTCGAGCCGTTGGCACGGAGGCCAAGGGGCAGGCTGGATGGCTCGCCGCCGGTGGGGCTGGGGGGCCGTGCCCGGGTTTGCTCCCCCCCCCCGCTCTCGCGCACGGCCGGCCCGGGGCCGGGCCGTCAGGCGTTGGCGCAGACCTTGTAGGCCAGGCCGGCGGCGGCGGCCATGGAGACCAGGTTGAGTTTGCTGAGCAGCAGCAGAAGAAAGGCGGTCTTGAAAGTGTCCTCGTCGGAGAGAATCTCCTCTTCGGCGGCCTTCGCCTTCTCAGCCTGCTGCTGCTGTTCCCAGGCTTCCCGGGTGATCTTGCCCCCGGCCAAATCCCGCATTTGACCGAAAGTGTTTTCGCGAAAGTCCTGGATGTCCTCGACCGTGACCGCCGCCGGGTCCGGTTTTTCATCCGGCTCGGCGTACTCCCGGGCCAGATAGAGGCGGATTTCCTGGTCCGAACCCGTCGGGATGGCGGTGGTGACTGTGCGGGCTTCGGCCACCGCCGCTTCGTAAGTCGAGGGGGGACCGCCGGACTCGGAGTTCCACCACGCTTTGGCGACGAAGTATTGGGCACCGACAATGCCCGCGAGCGCAAAGCCGGCCGCCAAAAAGCCCAGTTCCTTGCTCCCCTCCTTCCGGCCCAGGAGCTCGGCGCCCAAACCCGAGAGATAACCGACGCCGATGGCCAGCAGTTTGAAGCGCAAACCGGTGTAGTGGAAAATCAGAAAATAAACTCCCGCCCCGACGAGGGTCCCCACCAAGGCGCCCAGAACACCGAGGCCGAAATGGGGAGGTTTCGCCGGTGAAGTTGCCCCATGTGGAGGGGGGAGCTGGTGCGGGGCACGCGAGGGGGCGCGGGAAGGTGATGGGGGGATGTCATCCACCAGCACGCCCATGGGCGCGGGCGTGTGCGGTTGAGACGCGACTCCGCTTTCAGTTTGGTTCTGCGGGCTGTGCCTGGGCGGGGGGGGAACCGGCGGCGGGCCGGTTCGGCATGGTGATGCGGGCGCGGGGAGGGGCTGCGGCCGCGGGCGCGGGGGGCCCGGGAGGCTGGCTGGCACCGGCGGGAACCGGCGGAGGCAGCACGCGACGCAAAATCTCGTTGGCCTTGGAGGTGCCATCCGCGCCGCACACCGGGCAGTTGACCCCAAAGGGCATGCGGCCGCCAGCCGGCTCGACGTCGAATTTGAATTTCTGACCGCAATCGCATTGGACTTTGATTTCGAGCATAGGGGAGGGAGGGAGAGGTTGCGTCAGCGGAAAACGCCTGGCCAAAGCGACGCGGGCAACGGGCTCATTCGCGCTCAGGATGGGGGGTGGCGGGCAAATGTCAAGCGGGCAGCGGCGAATGGCACAAATGCGGACTGGAGGCGCCGGCGCCGCCCCGGCAGTCGGGGGTGAAGCTCGAGGGCGATTGGCCGACCAGATCCAGAGCGCGGCCGCCGAGGCCACTGGGGCGCAGGCGCCCGGTTTTCCACCGTCAGCCGGCGCGGGCTGGGGTCAGCCGCCGCCGAAGCCGGCTGCGGTGGACTTGTGCAAGCAGCATTTCTTGTATTTCCTGCCGCTGCCGCAGGGGCAGGGGTCATTGCGCCCAATTTTGGGGGCGGTGGGCGGAGCCGTCGTCGTCGTTGGGGCTGGCGAATCCAGGAATTGGGGCGTTCCATCGCCCTCAAAACCGATGGACTCGGGTTCCGCCTCGGATTCGTCCTGCCAGCACGCCCACCAGGACATTTCCTCGACGGCGCTTTGCACCAGGTGGTTATGGCGTTTGAATTTGGACATCAGCCAATGCCGCGGGCGAAAAACACCACACCGAACGTCTTCAAGCGTGATCTGGTGCAAGTCCACGCGGCCTGCGGCAAACAGGTCGCGCACCTGCGGCAGCAACTGACGGAGGCCGGCATCGGCCACCGCGCAGACCAGGCAGGTCCAGCCCGGCACGTCGTCCGGGCCCAGCTCGCGCCAAAACCGTTGCAGGATTTCCACCAATTGCGCCTGGGTCAACTGGTCCTCGAAATGCAACAACACCAGGGCGCGCAGCAGACTGTCCCGCGCATATTCATTCACCCGGGGATTCAGCACCACCCGGATCAACGGTTCAGGGTCGCCGTCGAAAACGGAGGCCACGATGCAGGACAATCCTTCCGTGATGGTGTCGCCGAGCAGATTGTCCACCGCCTCGGCGGGGCCCGCTGCCAGGCGCAGCACCAGGGGATAAGCGCGGCGCTCGCGGAATTGGGCCAGCAGGTACAAGGCGAAGAGGGGCAGCGAGTAGTCGCCACGCTTCACATAGGCCGCGGGATCGTCCGCGACCCCCGCCAGCACCCGCAGCAGCTCGGGCGTGATCGCCTCCCGCTGCTCCACCGCCGCCTCCACCGCCGCCTGGGGAAAGAGCCCAACCGGCTGTTCCAACGCGCGCAGAATTTCGGGAACCGTCATACGCCGGCACCCCTGGTCAATATCCAGCATCGCATGCAGCCATTGTAAACCTTCCCGGCTTCCGCCTCCACAAAATTGACGGGCTCGCGGCGGTATTGCGCCGGGCACGCAAAATCCGCCTCAGCCGGATTGCGAAGGCGGGGAGGGCTCGCCCGCGGTTCCGGGGTGGGAGCGGTCGCGTTTGCGTTTCAGCACGGCCTGTTTGAGGAGGTACTCGATCTGGCCGTTGACACTGCGCAACTCCTGTTGCGCCCAGGTCTCAAGCTCCTTCCAGAGCTCCGGGTCCATGCGCAGGAGAAATGTTTTGCGGCCTTCCATCAGGATTCCTGTCTCGAGGCTGCGGGATCGAATCCCAGCGCCGCGATCAACCCCTCGGGATCCTCCGGGCTGACGACCACCTTGCGGTTTTTGAATTCGAGAACGACGGAGCGGGCGGGATCGGTCACAAAGGCGCGATACTTCCCCAAACGCTTGCTGTAGAACCAGCCGGTGATGGCCAGGAAGCCTCCATTGCCGGCCATGCGCACGGCGCCTTTCAAGGCCTCGGGGTCCTGCCGGGCGCTTTGCAGGTCCCCCAGGGGGAGGCGGGTTTCCCAAAGCAAGCGGTGGATGACCAGCTCGCGGCGGCGTACAGTGTAGCCGCGGACACAGAACAGGGCGGTGACGGCCAGAGTCACTCCAATCGCCGCCGGAGCAATCAGTCCGGCCCACCGATCTTTTGGGGGCAGCACCCAGGGCAGCACCCCGGCCACGCCCAGGGTGATGATCACGGCCATGGCCGTGGCCCGCTTCACGCAGCGGCCCCACGGCGCGCCGAACTGGCCGGCGCGCCGCGCCCGGCGCGATTTCACGATGTTGCGGGGCTCAGGCATGGCGGCAGGGGGGGGGCGAGCCGGACGCCCGGGGGGCGCCAGGGGTTCATTGATAGAGCGTGCCGGTGTTCACCACGGGAGTAACCTCGGCTTCGCCGCACAGCACGACCAGGAGGTTGCTGACCATGGCGGCGCGCCGTTCGTCATCCAACTGCACCACCTTCTTGTCAGCCAGATATTGCAGCGCCATCTCCACCATGGTGACCGCGCCCTGCACGATCTTCTGCCGGGCGGCGATGATGGCTTCCGCCTGCTGGCGGCGGAGCATGGCCTGGGCGATTTCGGGCGCATAAGCAAGATGAGTGATTCGCGCCTCCTCGACCACGACGCCCGCCTTGTCCAGCCGCATCTGCAATTCGTGCTTCAGCGAGGCGGAAACCTCGTCCGCGTTGCTGCGGAGGGTGATTTCGTCCTCTTCGCCCTGGTCATAGGCGTAGGAACTGGCCAGGTGCCGGACCGCCGACTCGCTTTGCACATCCACATACTCCTCGTAATCCTCGACATCGAAACTGGCCTGGGCGGTGTCGCGCACCCGCCAGACCACCACGGCCGCGATTTCAATCGGATTGCCGCGCTTGTCGTTGACCTTGAGCTTTTCGGTGCTGAAATTGTGCGCCCGCAGGGACACCTTCATGCCTCTCGAATAAAAGGGATTCGCCCAATGGAATCCGCTCTGCCGGACCGTTCCGTGATAGGCGCCGAACAGGATCAGCACCCGGGCCTGGTTGGGTTGCAGAGTGAAATGCCCCACCAGAAACAGCACGGCCAGCAGGATCAAAACCAGCGCCGCAATGAACTTCACGACCGGGAAGGGCGTGTGCAAGGCCCCGGTCTCGTAAAGGGACCGAACGAACAGGAACACGCCGAGGATCAGCAAGGCGAGGTTGACGGCAAGCATGAGCCAGCCGTTGAGGACGGAGACTTCGCGCTCGACACTGGGCGCTTTGTGGGTGGAGGCGCCCGGTTGGGAACTGGGTGAAGGATCGGTTTTCATAAGACGGTTTCGATATATAGCATTATGATATCATTATGCAATCAGCCGTCAACAACTTTTTACGAAGTTTTTCAGGGGGCTTTCGTCGGGCTCGAGCTGTGGGGTTGCAACGTGTTCCAGGGCAGAGGCTTGCCGATGGGCGGGGAGGGAGCTGGCGGATTCGGCCAGGGCTGGACCTGGGCCGGGGCGGGGGGTGGGGCAGGAGAATAAAATAATCTTACGGAGATTATTATTAAGTTTGATTAAAAAACCGGTTGACAGGATTCATTTAACTATGGTTATATGCGCGTATAGCCATATATGAATATTATGAGCCTTGCCCTTCCGACCCTCCCCCGGCGGACCCGGTCCCTGGCCGTGCCGCGGCTCACCGTTGCCCTGGCGCTCCTGGCGCCGCGCGCCGTGGCCGCGGCGGTCCCCGCGCACCAGCAAATCACCAACTATGCGGGGGCGCAGAGTTGCACGGTGTGCCACGCCGACGCCGCGCGCCAGATGATGGCGACGGCGCACTGGACGTGGGAGCACACCAACTCGCTCACCGGGCAGCGCCTGGGAAAAAACAATGTCATCAACAATTACTGCATTGCGGTGCCGTCCAACGAGCCGCGGTGCACCAGTTGTCATGTGGGGTGGGGTTATTCGGACAAGACGTTTGACTTCAGCGACGAGACGAAAGTGGACTGCCTCGTGTGCCACGACACGACCGGCGAGTACAAGAAATTCCCCGCCGGCTCGGGCTATCCGGTGATGGGGACGCCGAAGGAGTTTCCGGCGGGCAGCGGGAAAATCTGGCCGGTGGTGGACCTGGTGCGGGTGGCGCAGAACGTGGGCAAAAGCAGCCGGGCCACCTGCGGGGCGTGCCATTTTTACGGCGGCGGAGATGACGCGGTGAAGCACGGGGACCTGGACTCGACGATGGCGTATCCGAGCCGGGAGCTGGACGTGCACATGGGCACCAACGGGTTGAACTTTGCGTGTGCGGAGTGTCACCAGACCGAGGAGCACCGGATTCCGGGGACGCGGTATGCGAAGGATCATACCGACGCCCGGATGTGCGAGAACTGCCACACGGCGGCGCCGCACCAGGACAGCCGGCCCGTCCTGGACCTGCACACCGAACGGGTGGCGTGCCAGACCTGCCATATCCCGGCGTTCGCGCGGGGCGGCAAGTCCACCAAGATGTTCTGGGATTGGTCCACGGCGGGGGTCAAAGGCACCAACGGGCAGAACATTGTGATCCGGAACGAGCTGGGAGATCCGATCTATGACACGCAGAAGGGGAGTTTTGTGTGGGAACGGGATGTGGTGCCGGAGTACGTCTGGTTCAACGGCGGGGCGACCTATGTGACGCTGGATGATGAGATTCAGCCGGGGCAGGTGGTTTTGATCAACCGGCTGCACGGCAGTTACGCGGACGGGAAGTCGAAGATTTTCCCGGTGAAGCGTTTTGCGGCGGTGCAGCCGTATGACGCGGGGCTGGGGCGGCTGGTGGTGCCCAACCTGTTTCCGAACAACGCGAGCGACAGCAACGCGTATTGGAAGGCGTTCAACTGGACCAACGCCATCGCCAGCGGGATGGCGTATGTGGGGCGGCCCTTCAGCGGGCAGGTGGGGTGGGTGCAGTCGGAAATGTACTGGATTCAGAACCACATGGTGGCGCCGAAGGAGCGGGCGTTGGGTTGCGGCGAGTGCCACACGGCGAGCGGAGGCCGGCTGGACTTCGCGGCCCTGGGCTATGAAAGCAACCGGGTGGCTTTCCTGCAGAGCGAAGCGCCGTGGAAAGGGGCCAACCATGCGGGCCGTTTTCTGGCGGGCTACCAGGGGCCGTCTTCCTGCACGAAGTGCCATGCGGGGAAGGTGGAGGAAGTGATGGACAGTGTGCACTACACGTGGCGGACGCCGAATCCCAAGCTGGCGTTTCCCGGGGGCGGGTCGCACGGAATGATTGACCGTTTTTGCGCGTTGGTGGGCTCCAGCGCCATGGTGAACTTCTTTGCCGACCTGGGGGACCACAAGGGCTCCAGCGCGTGCGGCAAGTGTCATATCGGCGACGCGCTGCCGTTTCCGAGCCCGGCCACCGGCCAGTACACGCAGGAACAAAAAGACGGGTTGGATTGCCTGATCTGCCATGCGGCGCCGGGCCATTACGACATGAACGACGATGGGCGGTACGACGAGCAGGATGCGGAGGCGACGCACCGGGTGTTGAAGACGCATCCGGAGACGGGGCGGCGGTATTGGTTCCAGGACCGGTCGGTGCGGGCGGCCGAGAGCGTGGGCGGGCCGGTGCAGACGGGCGCCTGCCTGCGGTGCCATGAGCACGGGCAGGCGGCGCCGGATTACAAGCGCGGCACGCCCTACAGTCCGGAGCATGACGAGCATGCGGCGGCGGGCATGCGGTGCACCGCGTGCCACACGGTGCAGGGGCACAAGATCGCGCGGGGGTCGCGCGTGACCGACATGCACGGGTGGGAACTGCAGCACATCGAGGTGGATTGCGCCAATTGTCATGGCGCCGCCCCGCATCCGGTGTGGCCGGACAACCCGGCGCTGAAGCCTTACAATGAGCACGCCGCGTTCATTGCCTGCGAGACGTGCCATATTCCCTACACCTCGGGCGCGTCGCGGCGCATCTGGTATTCGACCTATGGCGTGACCAACGGGCCGGAGGCGCAGATTCCGTTGCGGGATGCGGCGACGGGCGTGTTCGAGCCGTACAGCGTGTATGGGGCGGACTACGCGGCGCGGCCGGTGTATCGCTGGTTCAATGGCAGTGTCAGCATGCTGGCCGAGCCCCTGCACGATGCCAGCGCCTGGGACTTCCGCGTGGCAACCCGGGAGACGCCGGGCGCCAAGATTTATCCCTTCCGCCCCATTGTGAACGGGATGGTGATGGACCGGCGCGGATTGGGTTACGACACGAATTTCAACCCGCAGTTTACGATGGCGGCGGCGATGGAAGCGATGTCGGGCCCGATGAAACAGATGGGCTTCATGCGGCCGGAGGGGTTGAACGAGCGGGAGCGGGCGGTGCTGGCGCAGTTCCCGAACCTGCTGAGCTTTGACAAGGAGACGTATGTGAAGACCGGCGATGTCAAACGGGCGGTGGATGTCGGCCTGGGGCGGCTGGGGATGCTGATGTCGGGGCAGGACGGGTGGAGCGTGCCGGACAGCCAACTGGCGGCGATGGGCGCGAACTTCTGGAGCGGGGATTTGCTGGGGCTGGATTTGCCCAACAACCCGATGGATCCGACTTACAATCCCAATGGCGATCCGACGCAGCCGACCGGCTCGTTCATCAGCCTGAGCCATGCGATCAACCGGCGCGGACTCAAATGTCTGGATTGCCACAGCACGCAGAGCGTGCTGGATTTCCGGGCGTTGAGCTACCCGCCGGAGCGGGCGGAGCACTTGCAGACGCTGCTGTCGAAAGTGCAGTTCCTGATCAGCCGGCCCACGGCCCAGGGGCTGTATTTGCGCTGGTCGGCCCTTCCGGGCCGGACCTACCAGATTCAGGCCACGGACAACCTGGCCGGGGGGGCCTGGCGGGCGATCACGCCGCCCAAGTATGGCGTGTCCCGCTGGTATGAGCATACCGTGCCGCAGAGCCTGATCAGCACCAATCAGCAATTGTTCTTCCGGGTGGTGGAAGTCCAGCCGTGAGCGGCCGGGGCAGGCCGTCAGACCTGAGCCGAGGCCGGCGCGCCGCGCGGCGCGCCGCGGCAAATTGGCTTGTCGGGGGCAAGGGGGAGGCTCCAGACTGGGTCTCATGCCGAAATTGGTCAAACCACGGGTGTTATCGGACGCCGCCCTGGCCCTGATTGCCGCGCGGTTCAAAGTGCTGAGCGAGGTCTTGCGCCTCAAGATCCTCATCCAGCTTGAGGCGGGCGAGAAGAACGTGACCGAGCTGATGCGGGCGACGGGGGCCAGCCAGGCCAATGTGTCGCGCCAGCTCCAGACGCTGAGCGAGGCCGGGATCGTGGCGCGGCGGAAGGCCGGGCAGAAGGCATATTACCGGATTTGCGACCCGAGCGTGTTCGACCTGTGCGGACACGTGTGCGGCAGCCTGCAAAAACATTTCGAGGCGCAGGCGCGGATGGCGCGGTCCCTGGCGCATTAGGGTCCGACAGGCTTGACCTGGAGGCAGCCGCCCCGCAATTTACCGCCGGCATTCAGCACGTTAATCCAGGCCCTTGACGCATGAATTTGTTCCGCCGCAAGAAAATCGCCGATCTGCACAGCGAAATTCTGACCGACCACGGCCTGAAGCGGGCCTTGGGGCCGGTGAATCTTACGGCCCTGGGGATCGGGGCGATCATTGGGGCGGGCATCTTCGTGCTGACGGGCCAGGCGGCCGCCAAGTATGCCGGGCCGGCGATTGTTTACTCGTTCATCCTGGCGGGGATCGCGTGCGCGCTGGCGGGGCTGTGTTACGCGGAGTTTTCGGCCATGATCCCCGTGTCCGGTTCGGCCTACACCTACGGCTACGCGACCTTGGGGGAGCTGATTGCCTGGATCATCGGGTGGGACCTGATTTTGGAGTATCTCTTCGCGGCCTCGACCGTGGCGGTGGGGTGGTCGGGTTATGTCGTGTCGTTTCTGAAGGACCTGGGGATCGTCATTCCGCCGGAGTTTACGTCGGCGCCCTACAATCACGTGACGCCGGAGGGTGCCGGGTGGAACATCTGGCGTTTGTTTACGGAGGGCTGGGTGAGCACGGGGGCGGTGTTGAATGTGCCGGCGATGGTGATTGTGGGATTCGTAACCCTGCTGCTGGTGATTGGCATCACGGAGTCCGCCACGTTCAACAACGTCATTGTGGCGATCAAACTGACGGTGATTCTGGCGTTTGTGGGCATCGGCCTGGCCTACATCAACCGCGAAAACTGGGACCCGTTTGTGCCGCCGGCGCTGGGCGCGGGCCAGTTTGGCTGGGAAGGCGTGTTGCGGGCGGCGGGGGTGATTTTCTTTGCCTACATTGGATTCGACGCGGTTTCCACCGCGGCGCAGGAGGCGCGCAACGCGCAGCGGGACATGCCGATTGGCATCCTCGGGTCGCTGGCGGTGTGCACGGTGCTGTATATTGCCGTGTCCCTGGTGCTGACCGGGGTGGTGAACTACAAGGAATTGAACGTGCCGGACCCGATCGCGGTGGCCATCAACGCGCTGGGGGACGGCTTGAAGTGGCTGCGGCCCATTGTGAAGATCGGGGCGATCGCGGGATTATCGTCGGTGATTTTGGTGATGATGCTGGGCCAGCCGCGGATTTTTTACGCGATGTCGAAAGACGGGCTGCTGCCGCCGGTGTTCAGCCAGGTGCACCAGCGTTTTCGCACGCCCTGGGCGGCGACGGTCCTGACGGGTTCGGTGGCGATGGCGGTGGCCGGGCTTTTCCCCATTGGTCTGCTGGGCGAGCTGGTGTCCATCGGCACGCTGCTGGCCTTTGCGATTGTCTGCGCCGGGGTGTTTGTGCTGCGGTTCACGGACCCGCAAATTCATCGTCCGTTCCGCACCCCCGCGTTCTGGCTGGTCTCGCCGCTGGGGGTGCTGTTCTGTCTTTGGCTGATGTACGGGCTGCCGCCGGACACGTGGGCGCGGCTGCTGGTGTGGATGGCGCTCGGTTTGGTGATTTACTTCTTTTATGGGCGGCGCCACTCGAAGGTGCAGCGCCAGGCGGCGGAGAATTCCAACGGCCCGGCCCGGTGAGCCGTGGTTGCGCTTTGGAACGCGTCCGGGCGGCTCAATTTCCTTGCGGGCGGGTTTGCGCGGTCAGAACTTCGGAGGAGAGGGGGCGGATGGCGGTTTTGCCGGGGGCCGGAAGCGTGAAAGGGGCAAAGTGGCTGTGCGGGGCGTTCTTGGAGACGGGCACGCGGCCGGTGAT
>JARKQH010000173.1 GCA_029974925.1 Verrucomicrobiota bacterium | reverse complement strand
TGTCGGCGGGCGCGCATATGGAGCCAAAGCCGGGGCGGGTTAATGAGGCCACCCCATGGGCGGGCTAATGGAGCCAGTCTCGGGGCGGGTTAATCGAGCCACCATCGTTTCCAGTCTTCGCCCGGACTTCCGCGACGGGCTATCCACTCCACGAGCAACATCGAGGAGGAAGGGATGGCCAACCGGAGGTTCGCAGTGCATGAAATTCGTCACGTTATCAGTAGGATGCGCCTGGGCGAGTCCGATCGCCAGATTGCCAAGGCCGGCCTTATGGGGCGAGTCAAGGCGGGCAAGCTCCGTCTGTTGGCTCAGGATCAAGGCTGGCTGGACAAGGATGCGCCGCTGCCCGCCAACGAGGTCATCGAACGGCTGGCCAGAAAGACGTCCCCAACCCAACGCGGCCAATCGCAGGTCCTCCCCTTTGCGGACCAAGTCCTGGCCTGGGCCGGACAAGGCATTGCCTGGACGACGATCCACCAGACGCTGGTCAGGAAGTTCGCCTTCGCCGGCAGCTACGACGCGGTCAAACGCTTCTTGCGACATCACAAGCAGGAACGGCCGGCCACGGTCATGCTCGACCACGCACCCGGCGACGTGGCTCAGGTGGATTTCGGCGCAGGGCCGAAGGTCATCGACCTCGGCACGGGAGAAGTGCTCGGGACCTGGGTCTTCGTCATGACGCTGGCCTGGAGCCGGCATCAGTACGCCGAGGTGGTCTGGGACCAGAAGGTCGAGACCTGGCTTGGCTGCCACCGCCGCGCCTTCGAGTTCTTCGGCGGCGTCCCGGCGCGGATCGTCATCGACAACCCCAAGTGCGCCATCACCAAGGCCTGCTACCATGATCCCGAGGTGCAGCGGGCCTATGCCGAGATCGCCGAGGGCTATGGCTTCCTCATCTCCCCTTGTCCGCCACGGGACCCCCAGAAGAAGGGAATCGTCGAGTCCGGGGTCAAGTACATCAAGAACAACTTCATGCCGTTGCGGGACTTCCGGGATATCGCCGACGCCAACCGCCAGTTGTTGGAGTGGATCATGGGCACGGCCGGCAACCGTGTCCACGGCACCACCCATGAGCGGCCGCTGACGCGTTTTGCCGAGGCGGAACGCCATTTCCTCAGGGCGCTTCCCGACGTGGCTCCGGAGGTCGTGACCTGGGCCGGGGTCAAGCTCCATGGCAACTGCCACGTCCAGTTCGAGAAAGCCTTCTATTCCGCTCCGTTTCAGTTGGTGCACCAGCATCTTTGGCTGCGCGCCGGGGAAAAGACCGTGCAGATCTTCCACGGTCAGACCCTGGTGGCCGTCCATTCCCGGCTGCGCCGGCCGGGAGGCAAATCCACCGTGAACGAGCCTCTGCCCCCGGAGGCCAGAGCCTACCTCATGCAGACGCCCCAGTGGTGCCTGGAACACGCCGAACGCATCGGTCCCATGTGCCGGGAACTCGTGGACCAACTCTTCGCTTCGCGGGTCCTGGACAACCTCCGGGCGGCACAGGGCGTTCTGGGATTGAAGAAGAAATACGGACCGAAAAGGCTGGAAGCGGCCTGCCGGCGCGCCGTCGAGCATGGCACGGCGTCGTACCGGGCCGTGAAAAGCATCCTGGAGAAGGGGTTGGACCTGGAACCGACGGGCCTGCGCCTCTCGCTTTTGCCCGACGCCTACAAAGGTCGCAGCCGGTTCTGCCGTGACACCAGAAACATGCTGCACTAAAAGGAGGAGTCGTATGAACCCCATGCCGCAACTGGCCCCGTTGCTCAAACAGCTCCGGCTCTCCGGCATCCTGGACTCCCTGGAAGTCCGCAACCGTCAGGCCATCGAGGAAAAGCTCGCCTACACCGACTTTTTGGCCATGCTTATCCAGGACGAAGTCGCCAGGAGGGAGCAGCGCAAGCTCGGCATGCGTCTGCGCCGCGCCGGCTGCAAGAGCCAGAAGACCCTGGAAAGCTTCGACTTCGCTTTCAATGCTTCCATCAACCGGTCCCTCGTCCTGGACTTGGCCACCTGCCGCTTCCTGGAGGAAAAGGCCAACATCCTCATCGCCGGCCCCTGCGGCACGGGCAAAAGCCACCTGGCCCAGGCCTTGGGACACTGCGCCATCCGTTGCGGCCATGACGTGGTGTTCCTGACGCTGACCCAGATGCTCCAGCAGCTCCAGGCCGCCCGTGCTGTCGGCGGTTATGACCGGAAGTTCCAGTACCTGACCAGGGTGGACCTGCTCGTCATTGACGATTTCGGCCTCAAGCCGCTGACCGTAAACCAGGATGAGGATTTCCACGACGTGGTGGCCGAGCGCTATGAACAGCGTCCGACGATCATCACCAGCAATCTGGACTGTGAGGAATGGGGAGAGGCCTTCCAGAACAAACTGCTTGGCGCGGCGACCATCGATCGGCTCCGCCATGGCGCCTACCGGCTTGTCCTCAACGGGAAGAGCTACCGCTCGCCAAGGCTCGCGGAAAGCGCTTGCGAAAGCGTGGCATAACCATCAAACAACGAGGGAAAGTCCGAGCCGGCTGGAATCGAAACGACTGGCTCCATTAGCCCGCCCATCCCCGGCTCCATTAACCCGCCCCATGACA
>JARKQH010000159.1 GCA_029974925.1 Verrucomicrobiota bacterium | reverse complement strand
GCCTTGCCTACAAGGCGGTGAACACCCTGGATTCCATGGTGGGATACAGGAACGAGCGCTACCTCCTCTTCGGCCGGGCCTCGGCCCGCTTCGACGACCTGGCCAACTGGCTCCCGGCGCGCCTCACCGGCCTGCTGATGGCCGCCGTTGCGCCGCTGGTCGGCCTCTCGGGAAAAGAGGCCTTCAGGATGATGCTCCGCGACGGCCGCAACCACTCCTCCCCAAACAGCGGCGTCCCGGAGGCGGCAACCGCCGGGGCCCTCGGCGTACGGCTCGGCGGGACCAACCGCTATTTCGGCAGGCCGGTGGAGAAACCCACCATCGGCGACCCGCGGCGTGACCTGTCGATTGCGTCCTTCCGGGGAGCGATCCGGCTCATGTACGGTTCCATGGCGCTGATGCTGCTCCTGTGGGGAACGATAGTTTTGTTTTGCTTCCCGTCGATCTTTTGAATACACTCACCCGGATGTACCAATCCTCCATAATCGAGAAATGAAACCGGAGAATTTGGAAAGACCATGACCGACTCCACCAGCTCACCGAAGTACGCCCGCTACGCCCTGGCGCAGCTCCTGGCCGTCAACCTCCTCAATTACATCGACCGCCAGGTCCTGAACGCGGTCTTCCCTCTCATCAAGGCAGATTTCAGACTGTCGGACACCGCACTCGGGTTCCTGGGAAGCGCCTTCATGATCTGCTACATGTGCTCGGCCCCGTTGCTGGGGTGGATCGGCGACCGGGGAAACCGCGTCAGGCTCGCCTCCTGCGGGATAGCGGTCTGGAGCCTGGCAACCGCCCTGTCGGGCATAGCCCCCGGCTACCGGTCGCTGCTGGCGGCCCGTACGGTGGTGGGAATCGGAGAGGCCAGTTTCGGCACGGTCTCGCCGGGGCTCATCTCCGACTTTTTCAGCAAGGAGCGCCGGGGACGGGTGCTTTCCTATTTCTACCTCGCCATCCCCGTGGGAAGCGCCATCGGCTATCTGCTGGGCGGGATTCTCGGATTCCATTTCGGCTGGAAGGCCGCG
>JARKQH010000149.1 GCA_029974925.1 Verrucomicrobiota bacterium | reverse complement strand
TTCGAACACGTTGCCCACGTCGAAACGGACGTGGGGAAAGAGCCGGCGGGCGTTGGCGATGTTCTTTTCCGACAAATCAAAGCCGGTGTAAAGGAGGCGGCTGGCAAGGCCGCAGGCTTCGAGAAACCGGTAATCATTGGCCGAGCCGCAGGCGGGTTCGAGGACGCGCAGGCGTTCGTCCGTCCCGCGGTTCGGGGCGGCGCCGGAAGCGGCCATGTCCCGCTCCAGCAAGCCCCGCCAGAGGACGCAAAAAGTGTTCAGGACATGCTCGTCCGGAGGGGGAGCGCCCGCCGGGAGGGGGGTGGAAAGGAGCGTCTCGAGATAGTTGGGCACCTGGACTCCATTCACGACGCGGGGGAGCTGGTGGAAAATACGCCGGACGAAAGGGGGCAGCGGGATGCCTTCGGCGTTGTCCGCGCCCCGGCGCAAGGCAAAGAGCACTGCGCACAAGGCTTCCGCATCCGCGCCCTCGCGCCGGACCCGAAGCCACCAGTTCAGGGCCGCCGAGAAGTCATACTCGGCGTTCATCAACGCTTCGTAGCGGGCGCCGGCGAGCATCCACAGGAGGGCGTGGCGGGAAAAAATGCTGGCGAGATTGATCCGGGGGTCTTCGACGCCGGCCACCAGGTAATCGCGGAGCCAGTCCGAATCATGCCGGTTCCAGGAGCGTTCGAGCTTCCGGGTCTCGTCTTTCAGGGCTTCATCCATGCGGATGGCGATGCAACAAGCTGTGCGGCTTTTCCAACCCGTGCGCCAGCATCAGCGCCTCGTCCGAAAGCAAAGCCACCGTGGGCCCTTGCGCCACCAGCCTGCCTTCGTCCAGAATCACCACGCGCGAGCAGAGGTCCACCGCCAGCTCGAGGTCGTGGGTGGCCACAATCTTGGCGCCGGGGAGGTTCCGCAGCAGTTGCTTGAAATCGCGGCGCCCCCGCGGGTCGAGGTCGCTGGTGGGCTCGTCCAGCACCAGCACACTGGGGCGGCACGCCAGCACGCCCGCCAGGCAGACCCGGCGTTTTTCCCCCTGGCTGAGCCGGTGCGGCTCCCGATCCTCAAATCCACCCAGGCCGACCAGCTTGAGCGAGTGCTCGACCAGCGACCGCAGCACCGGGCCGTCCACCCCCAACTGCCGCGGACCAAACGCCACGTCTTCGAAGACCGTGGCCGAGATCAACTGATCGTCCGGGTCTTGAAACAGGAGCCCCACCTTCTGGCGCACCGTGTGGACGGTCTCCGGAGTGAGGGGAATGCCGTCTATGCGAAGGTTCGGGTTTTCAGGCAGCTTCTCCGGCAACAGCCCGTTGAGGTGCAGCAGCAGGGTGGATTTGCCCGCGCCGTTGGGACCCAGCACGGCCACACATTCGTCCGGAGCGACGGCAAAGGAGATGCCATCCAGCGCCAGCCGCCCCCGCGGCGGATAGCGGTACGACAGGTTGCTGATTTCAACCGCCGGGTTCATTTCCATCCCCGGGCGCACATCGCCAGATAAATCCGCTCGGCGCGGTCCGCGGCCCGAACGAAGAGCTGGCCGATGATGGTGGTGAGAGAGTGCCAGGCCAGGCGGCGGCCGGGAGCGAACGTGCGGCTGGCGCGGGCCCGTTGCATGCGGCTGGATTCCTCCGCCAGAACCGGCAGATAGCGGTACATCAGCGCCAGGGTGGTCACCATGACGGCGGGCAGTCCCAGCCGGCGCAACTGCTGGAGGATGCTCTGGAAAGGCGTGGTCCAGATCAGCAACAACATGGCAAAAATGGAAAGGTTGCTCTTGATCAGCGCCGCCAGAAAAACGGGCAGGGCCTCCGGCGCCAGCAGAGTGAGCAGCGCCATGCCCAGAATGAAAAACTCGGCGACGAGCATCCGCCGGACCGCAAAACCCAGCGGCATCCGCGCCAGGGGCCAGAGCCCGAGCAGCAGCGCCGCCGGCAACAAATACAGGGCGTCGGGACGCCGGGGCATTAAGACAATGGCAATAACGATGACCAGGGCGCTTCCCAGCTTCAGGCCGGGCGGCGCCCGATGCAGCACGGAAGTGCGGCCTGGCTCAGTTCCTGGAAGGCGCATCCTTGTGGGGGGTCCCGAGCGACGGTACCAGCAACCGGGCCAGCAAATACGCGGCCCCAAAGGCAAGCACGGTGCCCACCAGGCCCGCCAGTGCGGTCGCCAACGTTGCCGAGCCAACCCCCGGAACCTCGTATTCGGCGAACGGCGCGGCAAATGCCGAACGGCCCGCCTGCTCCTCAAAACCCAGCTTCGCGGCAACCGATTCCAAGCCGTCCGGCCACGGCGAGGCAAACGGCGCGACAAACACCGCGAGCCCGACCGAAACCAACAGCCCGTACGGCACCCACGACCATCCGGCCGCGGCGGCCTGCGCCTGCGCCCCCGCCACCAGGTCCGGCCGGATACGCAGCACCGCCAGGGTGATCAGGCCGGTGGCCAGCCCCTCCCCGATGCCAATCAGCATGTGCACATTGGCCATCGCCGGAAACGCCAGCCCCCACGGCACCGTGCCCGACAGCGCCAACTGTCCCGCCACCGAAATCGAGGCCAGAACCGTTCCGACCCAACCCGCGAACGCGGCGGCAAAGACCGTCGCGCGAACCGAGTTGCCCCGCACCAGCCGGGCCGCGGCCCAAAAAGCAAAATAACCACCGAAGACGCTGAGAATCGCCATGTTGAAAACGTTGGCGCCCAAGGCCATCAACCCTCCGTCCGCAAAAACCAGGCATTGCACCACCAACACACAGGTCAGCACCACAACCGCTGCCGCCGGCCCCAGCAGAACTGCGGTCAGCACACCCCCCGTCAGGTGCCCCGAGGTTCCTCCCACCACCGGGAAATTCAGCATCTGCGCGGCGAAGACAAAGGCCGCCGCCAGGCCCAGCAGGGGCATTCGACGCGGCTCCAAGGTGGCGCGCACCTCCCGCACGGCAAACCCCACCCCTGCGGCCGCCACTCCCGCCGAGAACAGCGCCGTTTTCGTATCCAGAAATCCATCAGGCAGATGCATTCGAGTCCGGCCCGCACCACCGGGCCGCGCAGCCTTCACGATAACCCTTCGGCGCCCGGCGATGCAACCCAGTTATCGGGCCGGGGCTAATGGAGAAAGCCGGCGGGGGTCTTTGGTGAATACGGTGAATAACTTCCGGTTGCAACCCGCTGGCGGCCAGTCGAAATTGCTGGGGCGAGGCATAAGTTCGGTCCAAATACCGGATTCGAGATCGTTGTTCCGGGGCGTCAGGACATGCCACTGCGGTGGCTCGAATCCCGCGTGCGGGAGCGCCTATCTCCTTAACTATGCCTCGCCTTTGCTTTTGCCCTCCCTGCCCATGCCGAAGCGTGCCGGGCGGTGTCCCGGATAATTTTTTCGACCTTGCGGGGCAAGCGGTCTAATTTTTGAGGACATGGCCAGTGACGGAAAACTTACGCCGATGATGGCGCAGTATCGCCGGATCAAGAGCGAGCTGCCCAAGGACGCGCTTTTGCTGTTCCGGCTGGGCGACTTTTACGAGATGTTTTTCGAGGACGCCCAAGTGGGGGCGCAGTTGCTCAATGTCGCCCTGACCCGGCGCGGGGTGGTTCCCATGTGCGGCATCCCGTTCCACGCCGCCAACAGTTACATCGCCCGGCTGTTGAAAGCGGGACGCAAAGTGGCCATTTGCGACCAGATGGAGGACGCGCGGCCGGGCCACCTGGTCAAACGCGAGGTCACGCAGATTCTGAGTCCCGGCACGCACTTTGATGAGCGGATGCTGGCGGCCGAGCGCAACAATTTCCTCGCCGCGGTTTGTTCCCTCGGCTCGACGTTCGGCCTGGCGTTTGCCGACCTGACCACCGGGGATTTTCAGGCAACCGAACTGGAGGGAGAAACCGCCCTCCTGACGGAGCTTCAACGACTTCGTCCCGCGGAAATCATTCACCCGGCCGAAGCGGCCGCCCTGCGGGACCTCTTGCGAGGAGGCGGGCTGCGGCCGGCGCCGCCCCCCGCGGGGCCGGCTCCGGCCAAGGCCGTTTCGCCCGCCCCGCCCGCCGCGCCGGGCGGGAATTCCAGCCCGCCGCCACCCGCTGCCGCGTTTGGGTGGATGCTCAATGGGTATGAAGATTGGGTGTTTGCTCCTGAAACCGCCATTTTCACGGTGCGCGACCATTTCAAAGTGGCCGCGCTGGATGGATTTGGTCTCAAGGACCGCACGGCGGCCATCGGGGCGGCCGGCGCCCTGCTGCACTATTTAACGCAGCATTTGCGCCGCGACGCTGCGAGTCTGACGCGGCTGTCCTTCTATCAGCGCAGCGATTTTCTCGGCCTCGATTACATCACGTTGCGGCATCTCGAAATTCTGGAGCCGCTTCACCACGATGCGCCCCGCAACGCCTGCCTGTACGGCGCGCTCAACCGGACGGTCACGCCGATGGGGGCGCGCCGGCTGCGCGACTGGCTCTCGCAGCCGCTGGCGGCGGTCGAGCCGATTCGTCAACGCCAGGACGCGGTTCAGGCTTTTCTGGAAGACGCAGCCGTCTTGGACCGGTTCCGCGCCCAACTGGCGCAGGTGCGCGATCTCGAACGGACGGTGGGCCGGCTGAGTTCGGGAGCGGGCACGGCCCGGGACCTGGTGGCCCTGCGCCAGGGGCTCGAACAGTTGCCGGCCCTGCGCCAGACCCTGCGGGAACTGATCGGTCACATTGAAACCTCCCCCGCCGGCGGCCCGGCGGGTGGAACCCTCCTCCGCGACGACTCTCTGGCGCCGCCGGAGGCCACACGCCGGGGCGGCACCGAACTGTTGCGGCAGCTCGTGGACGACCT
The DNA here is from genome assembly GCA_029974925.1 of Verrucomicrobiota bacterium. Classification (GTDB taxonomy): domain Bacteria; phylum Verrucomicrobiota; class Verrucomicrobiia; order Limisphaerales; family UBA8199; genus JARKQH01. The sequence goes on along the minus strand of JARKQH010000149.1, from coordinate 44,002 downwards.
AACCGAGCTGCCCGAGCTGGTGGAGGTGATCGCGCGCGCCATTGTGGACGAACCGCCGCTGGCGCTCAAGGAGGGCGGGCTTATCCGCGACGGGTTTGATCCGGCGCTGGATGAGTTGCGCGCGGCCATGCGGGGCGGCAAGGATTGGATTGCCCGGTTGCAGCAGGAGGAGATCAATCGGACGGGGATTCAATCGCTCAAAATCCGCTTCAACTCCGTCTTCGGCTACTACATTGAGGTCACGCGGGCCAACCTCGACAAGGTGCCGCCCCATTACATCCGCAAACAGACCATTGCCAACGGCGAACGGTTCGTCACCCCGGAACTGAAGGAAATGGAAGGCCGGATTCTTGGCGCGGAGGAGCGGAGCCTGAAACTGGAATACGAACTGTTTCAACGAGTGCGCGAACAGGTGCTCGGCCACCTGGCCGCGATTCAAGCCACGGCGGCCGCGCTGGCGCGGCTGGACGTGCTGGCCAGCTTTGCGGAAACCGCCCGGCTGCACGGTTACTGCCGGCCGGAAATCGGGAACGAAGGCCGGCTGGTGATTCGCGACGGGCGTCACCCGGTGCTCGAGCAGCACCTGGTCGAAGAGCGGTTTGTGCCCAATGACGCCGAGTTCGACGATCAGTGCCGCATTGCGCTGATCACCGGCCCCAACATGGCCGGCAAGAGCACCTACATCCGGCAGGTGGCGCTGCTGGTGCTGCTGGCCCATACCGGCTCCTTCGTCCCCGCCGCGCGCGCGCGGATTGATTTGGTGGACCGCATTTTCACCCGGATTGGCGCCAGCGACGACCTGGCCCGCGGCCAGTCCACCTTCATGGTCGAGATGTGCGAGACGGCCAACATCCTGAACCATGCGACCGCCCGGAGCCTGATCATTCTGGATGAAATCGGGCGGGGCACCAGCACCTTCGACGGCCTGAGCCTGGCCTGGAGCATCGTCGAGCATCTGCACAACCAGATCGGGGCCAAGACGCTCTTTGCCACGCATTACCACGAATTGACCGAGCTGGCGGGCCGCCTCCCGCGCCTCAAGAACTTCAATGTCGCCGTCCGCGAATGGCGCGACCAAGTGGTCTTCCTCCACAAAATCGTCGAGGGCGGCACGGACAAGAGCTATGGCATCCAGGTCGCCCGGCTGGCGGGGGTGCCCCGCCCCGTCCTCGAGCGGGCCAAGGAAATCCTGCGCAACCTCGAGGAATCCGAGCTCACGCCGGAAGGCACCGTCCGGCATGCGACCCGCCACCTGCGCGAACGCGAGCGGCTCAAGCAGCTTGCTCCGCCGCCGCAAATGGACCTGTTCGCCTAGTCCTCGAGATACCAGAAGGTGTGCACCACGTTGTTGGCGCCGTCAATTTCCCACAGTTTCTTGAACGGCACGCGCTCGACGTGCCCGTCCAGCAACGTCACATTTGCGCCATCGGCGTGCACCGTCGGCCGCCCGGAGTTGAACGGCGTGTCCGGATACCGCGCCATGGTGTCCGCCTTGCCGTCGCCGTTGAGGTCCAGCGTGAATTTGTAGGTGGGCTCGACGGGCGAGTAAACGTAGTGGGTGATGGTGTCCATGTACATCAGGGCGTCGGCCGGCTTGCGAATGCGCGAAGCTTTGAGCGGCGGCGTGCGGTCGCCGTAATAAAACGGCCCGCTTAACGGCGAGCCGTAGGCGCCGAAATTGGCCCCGATCCAGCAGTTCCAGCTCCCGGCCGAGGACGCCGTCCCCCGGTAAAACGGCACCGTCCCGTAGCTGCCACCGGGGCATTTGCGCACCTCGTTGGTGTAGATGTCCGTCACGTTGAAGGTGACCGCCATCTGGGTCGCGCGCACGACGTAGGGCGCCAGTTTCGCGTGCCAGAATTCCCGCGTGTAGTCGGTGGACAAATCGCCAAACAGCGGCAGGGTATCCCGAAAATCCGACAGGTACATGACGGTGGCAAACCCCCAATTCCGCATGTTCGACGTGCAACGCGCCTGGTGCGCCCGGCTCTTGGCCCGGCTCAGCGCCGGCAGCAGCATCGCCGCCAAGATGGCAATGATCGCGATCACGACCAGCAGTTCAATGAGCGTGAACCCCCGAATTCTTCCATGAGCGCGCGCTTTCATAGCATCAGGGATAATGGAGTCTTCAGCGTCAATGTCCCTCTCCCCCGGCGCCGTTACAAGAGGAAAGATGAGCTCCGGAGGGATCCCCTTGGATTCACCCGCGCGGGGTCACCGCCGGTTCAACCCCGGCCCTGCCCCATGCCTGTCCGCCCCCTTAATGATCATCGCCCGCCGGGAAAGCGCGGTCGGAGGGAAAGGGCGGCAGCTTCTCCACTTGACGCATCCCGGCTCCGACCGGCGGGCAAATAACCATGGCCACGCCCCCTTTGGTTTCCATCCAGACTTTTTCGAAGTCGGGTTGCAGCCATTGACAGAGATACCCCGTCCCGCTGCGGCCCAGCGCCGAGTCGGTCACCACCACCCGCCCGTCGTCGGTCACACCGCACAGCGCGACGATATGATTGCCCATCGAGGCGTAGGGTGGCGCCTGGCACTGGCCGGCCCGGAGCCGGATGGAACAGAGCAGGATTTTGTTTTCCGCCAACGCCTGGCGGACGCGCGGCCAGTCTCGAAACCGGTCGAGGTAACCGTCGAACCCGAACTCCCGCGCCGCCGCAATCACGCGGGGCCAAATGCCCGGATAGCCGTATTCCGGGTCGTAGGTCAGCGCGGTGATTCGCTCGAGGGGAACGGACTGGCCGTAATATTCCATGGCCGAGGCCAGGGCCGCCGACTGGCAGCGGTCACGCATCCGCTGGCCCTGGGAGTCAAATTGCCGCCGCAACGGCACATCCAGCACCCGCGCGGGAGCGGCCTCTTGTTTCCCGCGCGCGCCCCAGCGCCGCGCCACTTTCGCCTCGGGATGATTATCCGTGGCGATGACGGTCAGGGACGGCGGCGCGCGAAGGGGGTTGCGGCCCGCGCTGACCACCTTGAATTGGAACGCCGTCGCCGGGGTCTTGAGCTTCAGCCAGTCCATGTCCAGCACCCCGCGGTCAAACGCCGGTGGCTGCCGGTTGGTCACCAAGGGAGCCACCTCGCCCCAGTAACCCGCATAAAGCCAGTCCGTTTCCTCCTTCCGGCTGAAGCGCGCCTTGAGGTAAAGTCGAAAGGAATCCCCGGGCCGCTCCGGATGCCAGCTATAAATCAGTTCTTCAAAGGGAAACGGAGCGCGAACCCGGCGCGAGGTCCATTCCCCGTCTCCCGACTTGTGGAAGTCGGCGGCGGACAACCGGCAGCGCCAGTCCACCGGTTGCGGCGGCGGCGTTGCCGGGCTGCTCGCCGCCGGCAAGGCCAGGCGCGTGGCGGTCAGGACGAAAAGGGCCAGACCCAGGCGCATCGCCCTGGCCAGAGTCGTCTTCAGGAACCAAGACGGCGCGACTCCTCCGCCGGCGCGCGCCCCGTCGCCACGCAGACTCGCAGCCTGCACCGCTGGAATCTCGAATGCCTCATTCGTATTTGCCCGCGTGCGAACGAACCGGCCTGTAACAGCGCCCATCATCATGTGCCCGCCAGCATGCAGCCCATCGCCGCAGCGTCAAGGAGGGGTTTATCCCGGGCGGTCAAACATTAAGCCGTGGGCCCGCGGCCGCTCGATGACCTCGCCGTAGTTGGGGGACGTCATCCGGCTCAGGCCACAACAGGGGCGAGGCGCTCCGCTCCGAGTGTTTCATGGCGCGGGGACCAGCACCCGGACCCGGAAGAATGCCGCGCCCGGCGCAGCGCCCGTCCCGCCGAGGTCCAGGTCCAGTTGCGCCTGATAGTCGTCCGCCGTCAGCGGCAGGGCGGGATGGTCCAGCGTGGAGAACGGCCCCCCTGCTGTGGCGGCGGCCTCGACCTGGTAGCGAACGTGCGGCGCGGCGTTCCAGCGGAGCCGCAGGGTTTGCGGACCGACCAGGGCGGCGCCGAGGGTGGGCGGGCTGACGCGGGGGATGGTGAAGGAGTCGAACACGGCGCCGTAGCGGTCCACGGCCTGGACCTGAAGCGCGTCCCCGCTGATGCGAGCCGCCAAGTGATGAAAGCGGGGTTCAAACCGCTGGCTGAGCGGTTCCCGTTGCACCAGGCCATAGAGGGTGTATCCGCCGCCGCCCGTCACGATGCAGTGAACGCCCTCCACCGGGGCAAACCGCTCGAAGCAATGGGCGTGGCCGCTGAAAATGGCCTGCACGCCAAAGCGCTTCGCCACCGGCAACAGCCACTCGCGCAACTCCAGCCGGTCGGCAACGCCGTTGTCGTTCAAGTCGTCGGTCTGGTGTCCCGTGGAGTCGAACAGCGGCATGTGCAGCAACAGGATGCGCCAGGGCCGGGTCGTGGCGGCCAGGTCATTGGTCAGCCACTGCATTTGGGGGCTGCCGGGTCGCAACACGTAGGGGTCCGTGCCGGCGAAGGGGGTGAGGGTGGGCACAAACAAGGACACGAAATGCGCGTCGCCGTGGTCGAAGGAATAGAAATGGGTTGTCCCCGTGACGGGGTTGGTTGGCAGCAGAAAGGTCTCGAGGTAAGTGGCCAGGGTGTCGGGAGCGTACAAATCATGATTGCCCGGCGTGAAGAAAAAGGGGGTGTGGCGCATTTGGTTCGCATAGACGCTCAGGCACCGGGTGTCCACGATGCCGCGGTTGAGCGTCGGGTAGGTGATGTCCCCCGTATGCAACACCAGGTCCACGGCGGCGGTGGACAGGCACGAAGCGACCTGCAGTTGCGACATCCACCCCGAGCCGCTGTCACCGAACACGGCAAAGGCGAGGTCCCCCGAGGTCCGCAACGTGCGAAAGCGGCTGATGGGTGAGACGGCTTCCTGGGCGCCAGCCCTGCTGCGCACCCGGTAGTAGCACTCCGTATCAGGGGCCAGCCCGGTCAAGGTGACAACGTGGTTGGTGGCGGGCGTTGGGTCCTCCACGCTCTGGCCCAGGGCCGGGGTCGCGCCATATTCGACCACGGTGGTGGCGGGCAGGGGCGTGCGCCAGAGGATGCTTGCGGTTTCCTTGCCCACGTTCTGCAGGTACGGGCCGCGGGTGAAGTTCGCGCACAGTTCCGGCACGAGCACCAAGCCGTAGGCCGGCTGCGCCGAGCCGAACAGATGGATGGCCAGGACGTTGGTTCCCGCCACCAGCGCGTCGCGGTGCGCGCTGACATCCAGTTCTTCGGTCGCCTGCCGGGCGTGGCCGCTGGCAACCGCGTCAAAGGGCGGCGGCTCGCCCGCCACGCCCCGGCGGGCGATTTCCCGCCCGTTCAACCACGCCACGAACCCGCTCACGTAATCCACTCGCAGCACCAGCCATTGAACCGCGGACGGGTCCGCGAGGCTGAAGCCTCCCCGGAAACAGGCCGACCGCATCGTCGTTCGCCCGAGATAAGTCGCCTCGATTGAAGGCTCGGCGGTGTAAGTGCTGAACCCGGAGAGGCCGTTGGACCATGCGCTGTCGTCGAACTCGCGCTCGAGCCAGCCGGCGGCGGGCGGCGGGGAATCGTCCGTCACCACATAAAAACGCCATGGCGCGCCCACCGGCAGCAGTTGCGGTTCGACGACCTCGGCAGCCGTCACTCCGGCGGTGAGGGCGATCCACACGAGCCCTGCCGCAAGCCAGTCCCAGACCGAGCGGGCGCAACACGTCCGGGTTTTCATGGCTCACAGTCTGTCAGCCAGCCCGTCAGAATCAAATGGAAACCGGGCTGCGCCGTCCTGCATTTTGCGGTGTGGAAAAAGCGCCTCAACGGCGGATGGGACAGAACTGAAACCGGGCGGGTTCCGCGCCTGCCGGGTCGAGGTGGATCAGGTAATAGCCGCCGTCCTTGAGCAGCTCGATTCCGGCCAGGGAGGGGCAGAGGCGCACCTTGAACGGGCGCCAAAGCCGGGCCTGGCTGAGGCCGAGACTGAGACGGCGGGCGGTGTGTCCGAGAAAAGTGATGCGGGGAATCCCCGCCAGGAGTTGGGCCTGCCACAGAATCAAGCGGGAGTGGAGGTGGCCAATAATGGTCTGCTCGATTTGGTCAAGACGGTTGCGCACGTCGGCTTCCGCCAGAAGAAAGGGCAGTGCGGTGGGGTCATGGCAGAACAGGAGGACCTTCCGGGTGGGGGCCAGGCTGGTGAAGCTCCGCCGGATGGCGGCCAGATGCTCCTGCCGGAGTTCATGCCACTCCGGGCGTTCGGCGGGGAGGGTGTCGGCCTCGAACGCCGGCAGGGCGACCAGCGACGATACCACTCCCAGCAGCAGATAATTGCCGATTTCCAGCCGCCACAAGGGTTCGAGGGCCAGGTGCTCGAGGGCGCAATGCCAACTGGCCAGCCGCATGCCGCCGTGTCCCCCGACAAAGCTCACCTTGCCCAGCTCGTGGTCGCCGAAAGTGGCCCGGAACCGGTCCTTGAACTGCGCCCGGAGCCGCCCCAGGCATTCGCGAGCGCTCTGGCCCGCCGCCGGGTCGCTCACCCCGACGAAGGCGGTGTTGCAGGAATAGTCGCCATTGGCCACCGCGAAGTCGCAGCCGGCGGTCTGCTCCAGAAAGCGGTCGAGCAGGTGGTTTTTGTTCAGCGGGTCGCGCAGCCACACGTAGCGGCGGTGAAGGCGCAAGGCCAGGCGCAAGGCGGGGTTGGCGATGAGACGATATTCGTAATCGCTTCCGCGCGCCTGTTCGGCGGCGCTGGCATAATGAATGTCGCTCAGAACGGCGACGGTGCGGGCCTGGGCCCGAGCTGAAGTTGGTGTGTGTGCGTGCCGCATGGTCTGCCGGGTGTGCCTGGGGCTGGCCACGCTGCGGCTTGGGGGCCGGCGCAGCCAGAACGCCCGTTGCTTCCGGCTTTCAAGCCGCAGCCTGCCGGAATTTGGGCGGGGTGTCGAGGGGCCGGCGGGGGGAATCCCCGCGGGAAAGGGCGCTTAGCGGGGCGGCAGGGGCCGCGGACGGTTTTCTTCGGGCAGCCGGGGTTCCGGAACGCCCGGACGCCGGGGTTCGCGCGGGCGCTGCTGTTGCCGGGCGAGCTCGTCGAAACGAACCTGCTGCTCCGGGGTCAGGACCGCCCGGAACTCGGCTCGGACCCGCTGCAATTCGTCCCGGATTTGCGGGCTGACGGGCTCCATAATCTTGCGAGTGCGTTCCTGGCTTTCCTTGAGAATCAGATCAATGCGTTCCCGCTGCTCCGGCGTCAGGTCCAGCTCCCGTTGGGCGCGGCGGAGGAAATCCAGCCGCACGCCGCCCGCGGTGAGCAGGGGCTGATTGGTGCGGCTCCAACCTGGACCGGGTTGCACTCGAGGCGTTAGAATGGCATCGGTGCGGCGCACCAACAGACCGCCGGTGACCACTCCGGCGCCGAAGATCACCATGGTCGCGAGTATGACCTTCCAGTTGTTCACCAAGTGAGGTCCGCAAGCGGTTCGGGCGTGGCAGCGGCGAGGACCGCGTTTTCGAGCTCCTGCGACAGGTTGCTGGCGGGGGCGGACTGTGCCGGGGCGAAAACCGACCACGCAGCCAGCAAGAGCATGACCCCCACGCACGGCGCCGCCGCCCGCCACAAGCCCCGCGCCCAGACCGCGCACAGGTCCACCGCCGGCCGCCCCCTGAGGGCCGCCATGACCCGCTGCTCGAAGGCGTAGGGCACGCAGTCGCTGGGCGTGAAACGCCGCGCCGCCGCCAAAAGTTTCCGCTCAAGTTCCAAAAGGTTCATCAAGCCAGTAGTTCCTCAGACGACCCCTGTCCGCCCCGGGTTACAGGTACTTCTCCCGCGCCAGCCGGCGCAACACCTTCCGCATTTCCGCCCGCGCCCGAAACGCGCGGACTTTGACCAGCGGCACCGACCAGCCGGTGAGCCGGGAGATCTCTTTGACCGACCGTTCTTCGATCTCCAGCAAGGTAATCACCAGCCGGGCAGGGGGGGAAAGCTGCTCGAGAATGCGTTCGACAAGCTGCCGCGCCGCCTCCGCATCCTCCGGATTGCCAACGGGTTCCTTCGCAAATCGTTCCAGCCAGTCGCTCTCGCCCTCGGACAACTCTGAAAAGGAGGCTTCCCGGTTGCGTTGATGAGCCCGCAGAAAATCGTAACAGGTCCGGACCGTCAGGCGCATCAACCAGTGCTCGAAGGGCGCTTCGCCTCGAAAGCCCGGCAGCTTCTGATAAGCCTTCATCCAGACCTCCTGCACGATGTCCTCGACCTCGCTCTCGCGCCGGGCGTAGCGGCGCGCCGTGGCAAAAACCCGGGGAGAATACCTTCGCACCAACGGCTCGAAGCTGGCGGCGTCGCCTTGTCGCACCGCCGCAATCAGTTCCGCTTCGGTCCGTTCCATCTCCGCCACTATGCCAAAGCCCCCGCCCCAAAGTCAAAAGGGCGAGGAAGGGTGTCATTTTTGTTGCCCTGTGACGTGGGTGGGTGCATATTGTTGGCAGGTCTGCGATGTCTGAACGTCGGCTTCATGCCGTCGAAGGGGAACCTTCTCAGGACATTGGCGGGCCTAATTTATTTTCAGGGGTCAACGGTCGCTTGGGGGTGTAATAGTTGAGGCTATGTTCATATTTCCCGGAATCGTAAAGGTCAACGACCAGGGAAATGTGTTCCCGCACATAATTGTAGTAGCGCATCTCACCGCGTTCGAAGACGCGCTGAACCGTCCAGGCCAGGTAATCCGGCACACAGAGCAGCGGCTCGGTACGCGGGTTTTGCACGTTAAAAACGACTTCTGAAGAGATGACGAGGGGGTCGTGTTGTTTGGCGAACCGTTCCCGGGCCTTGGACATGGCCAACTCGAGCACATGGTTGCGGGTGGTTTTGCCGCGCTCCGCGACATTGATGACCAGGCGCTGGCCCAGCCGCAGTTTGTTTTTCAGCAAATGGGAGAGCAGATCAGCATAGAATTCGAAATCCCTGCCATGGTGCTTTTTGGCAAAGAGGCCAGGAATCTTGCGGCCGACCACCATTTCCATGGAACAATCCGTCTGGCGAATCCATTTGAACAAGCGCTCGCGCACCTCAGGGGCGTCGTCTTTGGCATGGAAAAAGAAGCCGCCGGACTGAACGCGCTTCGCCACGCTGGGAATGCGGTTCACGTAATCATCGGCTTCGACCTCACGGCAGAGTTCTTGGACCTGCTGGCGGATCGCGACAATGGAGCCGGCAAATTTGACCATGCCGAGGCCGAACGACAGGGAAACCCCTTCCTGGCCAAGGATGGGCACCCGGCCTTTACCGAAAAAGGTGGTGTCGCCAGCTTCATCCAGGAAACGGTGGACCTTCTCAAGCGATGGCTGTGGCTCGTTACTCATGGGGTCGTCTTACTCTGGCCAGAATGACGGGGCTTCCTCCCTGGGGACGATAGAGCAGCCGGCCGCGCCGGCGTATTGGGCAAGGGGCTTTTGGGCGGTGGAGAATTCAGCGCCGAGGTTGAGTATGGCGAACAAAAGGCCGCGGGCTGAAATAGCGGTCTTACAGGGCCCGAATCCGCCGGTACATTTTTGTTGATCCAGATCGCTGAGGTCGGGTCGCCCGCAGGGGCGGGCGGGAGAAAGTCCGGACAAAGGGCTCTTTCACCTCTCATTTTTTCTCTTTGCGCGGCGGTTTGTGCGCCATATTGCCTCAGGCTCTGCTCCAACCGAAGCCTGACGTATTGTGTCAGAGATTCGTGTAGGTTGGATGGAGCCTTTTTTGTTTTAACATTTAGTGATGCGGTCGTATTGCGACGCGCCGACGGGTTCCCTCCCCCTTCAAGCCGTCGCGGGGGCTCACCGCAGCGTGGGGGGGCGTCTCAAATGCCGAGATTGGAAAGCGTCTGACTCACGGCATTGACGATTCGGACCAGGCGCGGATGGGACTGCTCGAACTCCGCCACCGAGGAACTCAGGCCGCGCAGGGACAAATCGAGCAACTGCGGATTTTGCTCGGCCCGCGTCGCCTCGTGAGCCGAGACGCGGGCGAAACCGGCGATGCTTTCGGCCTGCTCGCGATGGGTGACGGAAAGATTCGCGATTTCCGTCTTGAGCGTGGCGAGGAGGTCGAGCAGCTCGCGGCGGCGCTCCTCTTTGATGGTTCCCGCCCCTTGAATCTGCTGTTCGATTTTGGCCAGGGTGTCGTCTATCATCGCAACCTCAGGGTTTCCTCTGGCAAGATACCTGTCCCCCGCGATTCCTCAAGCGCGCCTCGACCGCGCGCCAGATCGCCGCCTGGACTTCCTCGACTTTTCCCGTGGCATCCAGCACGCACACCCGGTTGGGCTCGGCGGCGGCGATAGCCTGATAGCCCCGCGCCACCCGCTCAAAAAAGGCGCGGTCCCCCTCCTCCATGCGGTCCCGGACAAAGGGGAGGGTGGCCTGGCGGGCCAGACGGCGTTGTTCGCTGACGTCGGCCGGCACGACCAACAGCAGGGTCAGGTCCGGCCGGGTGTCCCCGACCGCCACCTCGATCATTTGGCGGACCATGCCGAGGTCCAGTTGCCGCCCGTAGCCCTGGTAGGCGGTTGTGGAATCGTAGAACCGGTCGCACAAGACCATTTCACCCTCCGCCAGCGCGGGACGAATCACTTCGCGCACCAACTGGGCCCGGCTCGCGTTCATGAGCAGCAACTCGGCTTCGGGGGTCATCGCCGCGTTGGCGGTGCTGTGCTTGAGCGTGTGCCGGATTTCCTCGCCGATGGGCGTGCCGCCGGGCTCGCGGAGCGTGAGCACGCGGTGGCCTTCGCGGCGGAGGCGCTCGGCCAGGAGTGAAATCTGGGTGGATTTGCCGCTGCCCTCCGTGCCCTCGAACGTGATAAACAGACCTTTCATGGCAGGCACACTGGAGGGGTTAGAGGCGTTTGACCCGCGCGCCCTTCGGCGTGTCTTCGATGATCCAGCCTTTGGCCTTGAGTTCGTCGCGCAGGGCGTCGGCCCGTTTGAAGTCCCGGGCTTTGCGCGCTTCCTGGCGGGCGGCCAGGAGGGCGTTGATCTCGGCGGGCACCTCGATTTCCGCCGGCGCGCCCACGCCCAGCACCGTGTCCAGGCGGTCCCAGGTGGCCAGCGCGGCCGCCGCCCCGGCCGCGTCGAGCCGGTTCTCCGCAAGCTGGCGGTTGAGCTCGCGCACCCACTCGAACACCACGCTCCAGGCGCGCGACACGTTGAGATCGTCATTGATCGCCCCGGCAAAAGCCTCGAGGACGGCGGAGTCTTCGGCGCCTTTCAGCCCGCCGGCGCGCTCGCGCAGCTTGCCCAGGCACTCGTCAATGCGCTGCAAGGCGGCGCGCGCCGCCCGCAGCCCTTCGAGCGTGAAATTGAACGTCTCGCGATAATGGGCGGTCAACAGCAGGTGCCGGATTTCGCGGCCGGCAAAGCCTTTGTCCAGCAGGTCGCGCAGCGTGAAGAAATTGCCCAGGGACTTGCTCATCTTCTTGTTTTCGACCAGGAGATGCGCCCCGTGCAGCCAGTATTTCACAAACCGCTGCCCGGCGGTCTGCATCCCCGCCCCTTCGCTCTGCGCAATCTCGTCCTCGTGATGCGGGAAAATCAGGTCTTCGCCCCCGAGGTGCAGGTCAAAGCTGGGGCCGAGCAGCTTCATGCTCATGGCGCTGCATTCGATGTGCCAGCCGGGGCGGCCCGGGCCCCACGGACTGGGCCAGAACACCGGTCCATCCTCGGGAACACGCGCCTTCCACAAGGCGAAATCCGCCACCGCCTCCTTTTCATATTCGTCGCTGCGGACGCGTTCGCCCACCCGCAGGGCGTCGAAGTTGAGGTTGACCAGTTGGCCGTAGCGGCAGCCGCAGCCGCGGTACTTTTCGATGCTGAAATACACCGAGCCGTCGGGGGCGGTGTAGGCCAGGCCCCGCTCCAGCAAGCGGGCGATCAGGGCGATGATGTCCTCGATATGCTCGGTCGCGCGGGGGGTCAGGTGCGGGGCGCGGCAATTCAACGTCTTCAAATCCGCGAAAAAGGCCTCCTCATACTGCGCCGTAAACTCGCGATGCGCGCGGCCGGTCTCGCGCACCCGCCGGATGATCTTGTCGTCCACGTCCGTGATGTTCATCACGTGCCGGACCTCGTAGCCGTTGAACTCGAGGACGCGGCGCACCAGGTCGGCGAAGACGAACGTGCGCCAGTTTCCAATGTGGGCAAAGTCGTACACCGTGGGGCCGCAGCAGTACAAGCCCACCTTTCGCCCCGCCGGGTCAAGCGGGACAAACTCCTGGACCGACCGCGAAAGCGTGTTGAACAATCGCAAAGCCATATTCGCGCCGAGAAGCTTAGGCGCGAGGCCTTGGAAATAAAGGGAAAAGTCCCGGCGCGCGGCGGCGGCGCGTTGCCGGGGACGTTGCGGCCGGGGGTCCGCTCACTCGAGGCCGTAATCGCCCGGCACAAACTTGCCGCGGTCAACCTGGCCCATCATGTGGGATATGAACTCGGGTTCGGAAGACGGCAGCGCGTCCAGGGTTTTTTGGAGGCGGTCGAGCCAGCCGATTTCGCGGGGGGGCAATCGGAGCGCGCCGTCGCGCTGGGCGTCGCGGAGGAGTTGCAGGGCGGTGGAGGCGGCGGCCTGGCCGGCGTGATAGGGGTCGGGCGCCGCGACAATCGCCTGGGCAATGCGAACCGCGCTGTCGGGCGCCAGGACGAACGCCTGGGGGTCGCGCGGGGCGTCGGAGGCCACCATCCACTTCCGGTAAAGCCGCGCGGCGTCCGGGCCATCGGCCAGCGCGGCGTTCATGAGGCGGCAATCGTAAATGAGCTGCTCGACGCAGCAGGTGGGCGCCATGCCGCCCAGCAACTTGAGGTTTTGGACCGACTCGTTGCTCCAGGTGTCGCAGGTCGCGGCGGCGATGTTCCCCAGCGGGCTCAAATGCGCGCACGCGGCGGTTTTCCCCTCCATGGCCATGGGAAAGCCCGTGATGGCCTTGAGAATCGGATTCTCATAGCCGCAGTCCTTTCCCGGCCCCACCGCGCCGCATTCATAACAGACCAGCGTCCGCACGGCGGAAACGGCGCGCACCACGGCCGCGAACACGCGGGGGATCATTTTTTGTTCCGCCAGCACCATGGCGGTGTTGGCGAAGCCGCAGGCGGTGTCCCCCGCGCAATGCACGCCGTGCCGGCGGGCGATTTGGTCCAGTTGCGTCCAGAGAAAACGCATGTCGCGCACCCCCAGAACGCACAGGCCGAACAGGACGCCGCCGAGGTCCGCCATGACCAGGGCGTCGTCGTGGACTTCCTTGCCGCCCACCGACTCGATGCTGAGCAGTTCGGCGCCCGCCGCGGCGCAACCCTCAAAGGTCTCCAGCATGGCCTCATACAGCGGCCCGCTGCGCATGCGGGGCGGCCGCTCCATTTCCCGGGTGTCGTTCGGCGTAATGCGCAGGACGGTCTTGAGGCCGTGCTTCGCGTGCGCCTCCGCCATGGCGTCCAGGAGCATCCGCGTCAATTCGATGGCCCAGGCCGGGTGTTCCGTCATCGGCGGCAGCGTCTCGAACTCGACCACCAGCCCCGGGGCTTCCAGCTCGACCGCGCGTTGCAGCACCCCGCGGATGATCTGCCGGTATTGGGCCCGCACCTCGGGGAAGGTCGCGGCCTCGACCGGCATCGGCGGCAGGGTGAAGTTGATTTCGGGATAGACACAGCCGCCGCCAAGGGTCAGGCCCAAACGGGTGGTGAGGGGTTTGGGGGCCAGTCCAAACAGCAGCCGGGCCGGCTGGTCCACGGCCAGCTCGCGAAACGTTGTCATACCCGCACTCTGTCCTTCCGGCCGCCAGCCGGGAATGGAGAAATCCCCGATTGGCATGAGTTTTTCCCCGGATTCAACCCCGCTGGCGGTATTGGGTGGGGGAGAGCCCCTCGAAGGCCTTGAAGCGGCGGGAGAAATGGAAGGGGTCGTGGTAGCCGAGGCGGGCGGAAATTTCCTTGACGCTCCAATTGGTTTCCCGGAGCATCTGGCAGGCCCGATGCATCCGCAGCAACTGGAGATACTCCCGCGGCGAGCACCCGGTCTGCGCCTTGAACAATTCCCCGAAATAGGCGGGCGACAAACCCGCCAGCCGGGCCAGCCCCGGCACCCGCAGCCGCTCCTGCAGGTGGTCGCTCATGTGGATGATGGCCTCGGCCACCTTCCTGACCGTGTCCGATTCGGCGGGCGACCGCTCGGTTTGTTTCGCGATCAGCAGCGCCAACAGATGAGCCAGGGCGCTTGAAGCGTGAAGGAGCCGGTTGAAGGAACTTCCGCCGCGCAGCGCCTCGAGCACCTCGCCAAACAACCGCGTGATTTGCAGCTCCTGCCCCGGGTGGCGGACCGGCTGGCCGGGAGACGCGGCCAGGGCTCGGGTGTAATCGGGCACCAGCGCGCCCCCTGCCTGAACCCAATAGAAGGTCCAGAGGGCCGAACCGCGCGCGCCGCACCTCAACGGCCGGTCCAAAGGCGACACCAGGAGGTCTCCCGGGCAAATGGGATGCAGGCGGCGGTCCGTCTCGCACCATCCGCGGCCGCGGATACAGTAGAGCAGCAACAGGCCGCCGCCGGGCGGGCGCTGAAACCGGTTCCGATTCACGCAGTAGCCGGCTCCGGCAGCCAGCAGGCCCCGCAGCAACGGCTGCGACCGGCTGGCGGAAGCCACCACCGCCGGCGGCACTTCGATTTCAAGCCCCCGGCTTGGGTCTGCCGGAGGGGATTGTTCGTTCATCAGCCTCTTCATGGGCCAAACCCCGGGGGCGTGTAAATCTCTTTCGATCGCGGGGGTGGAGAAAGCCGGTGCGGGCCGCTTTCCGGCGTGACCGGCGGCGAAAGGTGTGGCAGAGTGCGCGCGTGACCACGACGGAAGCGATTGATTTGTTGGAAAGGTTTCGCGCCGGGAAAGTGAGCCGGGAGAAGGTGTTGCGCGCCTTCCAGGCCGCGCCGGTGGCGAACCTGGGTTTTGCCCAGGTGGATACGCACCGGGCCTTGAGAAAAGGCTTTCCCGAAGTCATCTTCGGCGCCGGCAAGACGCCGGAACAGGTGGTGAAGATTGCCGCCAAACTGCTTGAGCACGAACAAAGCGTCCTCGTCACGCGGGTCACCCCCGAGCACGCCAAGGCGGTTCGGCGCCGGTTCAAATGGGCGGTGCACCATGAAACCGGCCGCTGCCTGACGTTGGAGAAGCGGCCGCTCCCGAAGCGGCCGGGAACGATTGCGGTCGTTTGCGCCGGGACCAGCGACCTGCCGGTGGCCGAGGAAGCGGCGATCACAGCGGACATCATGGGCAACCGCGTGGTGCGGATTGCGGACGTGGGCGTCGCCGGGGTGCACCGGTTGTTCGGGCGGCTGGACACGATTCAAGCGGCCAATGTGATTATTGTGGTGGCGGGGATGGAAGGCGCCCTGCCCAGCGTGGTGGCCGGGCTGGTGTCCAAACCGGTCATCGCCGTGCCGACCAGCATTGGTTACGGGGCGAGTTTTGGGGGGCTGGCGCCGCTGCTGGGGATGCTCAACAGTTGCGGCAGCGGGGTCACCGTGGTGAATATTGACAATGGATTCGGCGCGGGCTACGCCGCCAGCCAGATCAATGCCCTGGCCGAAGCCGCCGCCGCCCGCCGCCCATGAAAACCCTCTATCTCGACCTGTTCAGCGGCATCAGCGGCGACATGTTTCTCGGGGCCTTGCTGGACCTGGGGGTGGAGTTGCCGCAATTGGAGCGGGAGCTGGCGAAGCTGGGGCTTGCCGGGTATCACTTGCATGCGGAGCGCCGGCACAAGGGCAGCATTGAAGGGGTGAAATTTGATGTGCATGTCGAGGAGGAGCCCCCGCACGGTCACCGCCACGGCGGCCCGGGCCATGGCCACTCACACGCCGCGGGGCATGAGGCCGGACATGACCACCCGCATCCTCACCCACCCGGCCACGGGCACGGGCCGGGGGCAGACCCCGGCGGCCATGGACGCAACTACGCGCAGATTCGCGAGCTGATTTCGCGCAGCGGGCTCTCGGACTGGGTGAAAGCCAGGGCGCTGGCCGTCTTTCATCGCATCGCCGTCGCCGAGGGCAAAATCCACGGTCTGCCGCCGGAGGAGGTGCATTTTCATGAGGTGGGCGCGGTGGATTCGATTGTGGACATTGTGGGGGCCTGCATTGGCTTGGAGCTGCTGGGGCGGCCGCGGGTGCTGGCCGGGCCGGTGGTGGATGGTTTCGGGTGGGTGCAATGCGCGCACGGGCGGTTCCCGATTCCCGCGCCGGCCACGCTGGCGATTTTGGGCGCCCGGGGCATTCCGGTGTCGCAATGCGACGAGCCGCACGAGCTGATCACGCCAACCGGCGCCGCGCTGCTGGCCGAGTTGGTCGAGAGTTTCGGCCCCATGCGCGAGCTGGTGGCCGACCGGATCGGTTACGGCCTGGGCACGCGGGAGAATAAAACCCGGCCCAACGTCCTGCGCGCGATTCTGGGCGGCTCGACCGCCCGGGACAACTCGTGCGACTGGGAAAGCGACACCGTCGCGGTGCTGGAAACCAATCTGGACGACGTGAGCCCCGAGGTGCTCGGGCATTTTGTCGAGCAGGCCCTGGCTGCGGGCGCGCTGGACGTGTTCCACACGCCGGTCCAAATGAAAAAGAACCGGCCGGGCGTGCTGCTGACGGTGCTGTGCGCGGAAGCGGATGCGGACCCGCTGACCGCCCTGATGCTGCGGGAGACCAGCGCCTTTGGCGTGCGCCGGACTTCAGCCGCGCGCCGGAAACTCCAGCGGGAGTTTGTGGCCGTGCAGACGCCCTTCGGCGAGGTGGCGGTCAAGCTGGGCAGGCTCAACGGCGTCGTGGTCCAGGCCGCCCCGGAGTATGAATCGTGCCGCAAGGTCGCCGCCGCAGCCGAGGTCCCCCTCAAGGAGGTCTATGCCGCCGCGCTGAAAGCGGTGGAGCTCCGTTGACCAACCGGCGTTGGGCGCCGAATCAATCCGCCGGGGGGGTTACGGCTTGGAGGAAGGCGGTGGCGGCGCGGCCCGGGGGGCGTTGCGCCGGCCAGACCGCGACGATTCTTCTCGAGGGTCGCGGCGGTTCGAAGGAACGGTATTGGAGCCCGGGCCGGGCCGGATGCTGCGCCGCCATCGCCGGGATCAAGGAGAGTCCCAGGCCGCTGCGGACCATGGCCTGGATGGTTTCCAACTGGGCGCTGCGGAAGCTGATGGCGGCGCGCAGTCCCCGGCGGTCGCAAAACCCGAGGACCTGGTCCCCGAGACAGTGGCCTTCCTTGAGCACGATGAGCCGCTCGCCCGCGAGGTCGGCGGGGGCGACCAGCCGTTTGCGGGCCAGCCGGTGGGTGCGCGGCACGGCCAGCAACAATTCCTCGGTGAACAGTTCCTTCACGGCCAGGCGCGGCTCGCGGAGCGGGAGGCTGGCCAGGGCAAAGTCAATTTCGCAGGCCACGGCCTGCCGCACCAGGCCCGCCGTGGTGTCCTCCTCGACCACCACCTCGATGCCCGGATAGCGGCGCGTGAAGCGCGCAAGAACCTCGGGCAGGAGATAGGGCGCAAGGGTCGGCAGCACGCCGAGGGTCACCGTCCCCCGCAGCAGCTCCCCGCTTTCCCGGGCCTCGCGCCGGGCCGCCTCGGCCTCCTCCAGAATGCGGGTGGCGCGCACGAGGAACCGCTCGCCCGCGGCCGTGAGCCGGGCCCGGCGCTTGAGCCGGTCGAAGAGGCGCTCGCCCAGCTCGGCCTCGAGTTTTTGAATCTGCTGGCTCAGCGAGGGCTGGGACACGTGGCAGTGCTCGGCCGCCCGCGAGAAATTCCCGGCGCGGGCGACGGCGACGGCGTATCGAAGCTGGTGCATTTCCATAGCTTTGGCCTATGGTAACCAGAGGAAACAAATATTTCAACAATACCTCGAAAAAGGGTTCAATAGGGGCGAACAACAAGAATTATGAAAACGAAAAAGCCGAAGACGCCGCTGTTGACCACCACCGGGGGGAACCCGGTGGCGGACAATCAAAACTCGCTGACCGCCGGCCCGCGCGGGCCGCTGCTGCTGCAGGACTACCAGCTTTTGGAGAAGCTGGCCCATCAAAACCGGGAGCGCATTCCGGAGCGCACCGTGCACGCCAAGGGCTCGGGGGCCTACGGCACGCTGACGATCACGCGGGACATCACGCGGTACACGAAGGCCGCCGTGTTCGCCCGGGTCGGGAAGAAGACCGAGTGTTTTCTGCGTTTCTCGACCGTGGCGGGCGAGCGGGGCGCGGCGGATGCCGAGCGGGATGTGCGCGGTTTCGCCCTCAAGGTTTACACCGACGAGGGCAACTGGGACATGGTGGGGAACAACACGCCGGTGTTCTTCATTCGCGATCCCTACAAATTCCCGGATTTCATCCATACCCAAAAGCGGCATCCGCGCACGAACCTGCGGAGCAACACGGCGATGTGGGATTTCTGGTCGCTGAGCCCCGAGAGCCTGCACCAGGTGACCATCCTGATGTCGGACCGCGGCCTGCCGCGGAGTTACCGCCATATCAACGGCTACGGCAGCCACACTTACAGCTTCCTCAACGCGAAGAACGAGCGGTTCTGGGTGAAATTCCATTTCAAGACGCTGCAGGGAATCCAGTGTCTGACCAACGAGGAAGCGGAGGCGATTGTGGCGAAGGATCGCGAGAGCTCGCAGCGGGATTTGTATGAGGCGATCGAGCGGGGGGATTGCCCCAAATGGCGGTTTTGCGTGCAGATCATGCCCGAGCGGGACGCCGAGACGTACCGGTGGAACCCGTTTGATCTGACCAAGGTGTGGCCGCACAAGGATTACCCGCTGATTGAGGTGGGCATCCTGGAGCTGAACCGCAATCCGGAAAACTATTTTGCCGAGGTGGAACAATCCTCGTTCAGCCCCTCGAACATTGTGCCGGGCATCAGTTTTTCGCCGGACAAGATGCTGCAGGCGCGGATTTTCGCGTATGCGGACGCGCACCGGTACCGGGTGGGGACGCATTACGAGATGCTGCCGGTGAACCGCCCGCGGGTGCCGGTGAACACGTATCACCTGGACGGGCCGATGCGGTTCGACGCGGTCCAAAGCACGGATGCCTATTACGAGCCCAACAGCTTTGGCGGTCCGGCGCAGGACCCGCGGTATGCCGAGCCGCCGCTGCGCATTTCCGGCGATGCGGACCGGTACAACCACCGCGAAGGCAACGATGATTACACGCAGCCTGGCAACCTGTTCCGGCTGATGACGCCCGCGCAGCAGCAGCGGCTGTTCAAGAACATCGCCGCGGCCATGGCCGGCGTGCCCGAGACCATCATCCAGCGCCAGTTGGTCCACTTCCACAAGGCGGACCCGCGTTACGCGGCGGGGGTCGCCAAGGCGCTGGGAGTCAAGAACCGCGCCGCCTCGGCCTGACCCCGCCATGATCACCGCCGTGACCGAAGCCGAGGAGAGGCGCTACGCCGAGCTCCAGCATCTGGGGCTGGAGTGCGCGCGGCGGGGGGACACCGAACTGCTGCGCTCGATGGTGGAGGCCGGCCTGCCGGTGAACCTGGCCGACGCGAAGGGGAACACGCTCCTGATGCTCGCCGCCTACCACGGCCACGCGGGGACCGTCCGGATGCTCCTGGAGCGCGGCGCCGAGGTGGACCGGCGGAACGACCGGGGCCAGACCCCGCTTGGCGGGGTGGCGTTCAAGGGCGACGAGGAAATCGTCGCCCTGCTGCTGGCTCACGGCGCCGAGGTTGACGCGGACAACGGGGGTGGCATGACGCCCATCATGTTCGCCGCCCTGTTTGGCCGCACGCGGGTGGTCGAGCAACTGCGCCGGCACGGCGCGTCGCTGCGGCGGCGGAATCGTCTGGGGATTTCCGCCCGCCTTCTGGTGTGGATTTCGGGGTGGCTCGCGCGGTTGCGGGGCCGGGTCAAGGGCCTCGCCCCGCGCTTTGGCTCCGCCTCCACCTGACGCGTGGCCGGCGCCGGCCCGAAGCCGACCACCCCGCCCTGCCGGCGCAGGGCTTTTCCGCGTTCCGGCGCGTGGTGCGCGGCCACGGCGCGCTTGCGTTGCGGATTGCCGGGCTTGTATGCTTCGGCCCCATGAAATCGCTGCTCCTCACCGGCGGTCGGGTTATAGATCCAGCCAATCGCTTTGATGCGGTGGCCGATGTCCTGGTTACCGATGGCAAAATTGCCGCGGTCGGGCCGGGCTTGGCGGGCAAACCGCCGGCGGGGGCCGAGGTGCTCGACGTTTCAGGCAAGGTGGTGTGTGCCGGCTTGATTGATGCGCACGTGCATCTGCGCGAGCCGGGTCAGACGGCCAAGGAAACCATCGCCAGCGGGACCGCGGCGGCGGCGCGCGGGGGGTTCACTTCGGTGGTGTGCATGCCCAACACCTCGCCCGCCATAGACAATCCGGGCACGGTCGCGCTCATCCACGACATCGCCCTCGAGCAGGGGGCGGTCAACGTGTTCATCACCGGCGCCATCACCAAGGGCATCGCCGGCGAGGAACTGGCGCCCATCGGTTCGCTGCGCAAGGCCGGGGTCGTCGCCATTACCGACGACGGGCATTGCGTGCAGAACAATGAGCTGATGCGCCGGGCGATGGAGTATGCCCACATGTTCGATCTGCCGGTGCTCGATCATTGCCAGGATTACTCGCTGGTCACCGAGGGCGTCATGCACGAGGGGCGGTGGAGCACCATGCTCGGGCTGCGCGGCTGGCCCGCCGCCGGCGAGGAAATGATGGTCGCCCGCAACATTCTGCTGGCGGAAACCACGGGGGCGCGCGTGCACTGCCAGCACCTCAGTTCCGCCGGCAGCGTGCAACTGCTTCGCGCGGCCCGGCAACGGGGCGTGCCCATCACCGGCGAGGCCTGCCCGCACCATTTCACCCTCACCGATGCCGCCGTGGCCGGCAGCGACAAGTTTTGGGCGGCGGACGGCAAAGGGGTGTTCGGGTTCGACGCCGGCGGCGAGCTCCCCTCGTGGCCCGCCTACGACACCAACTTCAAGATGAACCCGCCTGTGCGCTCGGCCCGCGACCGGGAGGCCATTTTGGAGGCCGTTGCGGATGGAACGCTTGAGATCATCGGCAGCGACCACGCGCCCCATTGCAGTTACGAAAAGGAAGTCGAGTTTGATTACGCCCCGTTTGGAATCACCGGGCTGGAAACCGAGCTGGCGCTGGCGCTCATGCAGCTTGTTCATTCCGGGCGGATGTCGCTGCCGGACCTGGTCGCCCGGTTTACCATCGGGCCGGCCCGCCTGTTGCGACTGCCCAAAGGGACGCTCAGTGTTGGCGCCGACGCCGATATCACCGTGTTCGACCCGAATCGCGAGTGGACCTACGACTGCTCGGCGGGGGCCAGCAAGTCCCGCAACAGCCCCTTCCACGGCTGGCGCCTTAAAGGAAAGGCCGTCGCCACCATCGTGGGCGGCCGCAAGGTCTGGTCGGAAACCGCCGCGTAATCCGGTCCCGCGGCCCGCCCGGGCTTATCCGGCCTCCAGACGGCGCGCCCGCGCCCGCGCGTCGGCGGCGTCGGACTCCCGTCCCGCCCGCTGCAGAAAGTCGGCGTAAATGTGCCAGAAATCAGCCCGCCGCGGCAGCGCTTTCAGAGCCGTCTCGAGGTCCCGGATGGCCCCCTCGAGATCCCCCGCCATGCCGCGCTGCCGGCCGCGCATGGCCAGGAACATGGGGGAATCGGGGTAGGCCTCGAGGGCTTGGCGCAGAGTTTCGGCGGCCAGCTCCGGCCGCTGCTCGGCTCGCGCGCGCATCTCGAGGTGGAAGAAGGCCCAGAAATCCCTTGGGTTCACCCGCAGCACTTCCTGATAAAGGGCCAGCGCCTCGCCGGGCTTCTGCGCCTGGGCGGCCAGCAACCCGAGGCTGGCCCCGAGTTCATTGCGGATGATGGGACTGCCCGGCGCCAGACGGGCCGCCTGCCGGAGCAAGTCCACGGTCCCGCGCAGGTCTCCATGAGCCCGGCGCAGCGAAGCCTCCAGCACCGCGCGCAACGCGTCGCGCCCGCGCCGGATTTCCTCGACGCGCTCGGGTGTCAAACCTTCGAGATAGGCCGACGGCACGTCCTTGAAACGGTCCAGCAAGACCTTCTGGTTCGTGTCGGTTTGGTAGTTCAGCGCGCTGCGGGGGGCGGAGAATTCGATGAACGGATGGTTGTCGCTGTTCACCCGGCCCTGGTGGATGGCCGCATCTCCCGGTTCGAGGTCCATCACCAGCATGTCCAACAGACGCTCCGGACGATCAATCCCGATTTCCGCCAGCGAGGCGCGCACCTCCGGGATGGCAAACTTGGCCGCCGCCGTGGCCAGCCGCAGCTCCGCGCCTTCGGTCAACCCCAGCAGAATGGTGTCCGTTCCCGTGAAAAACACACTGGCGCGCGGGAAGACGCGCGCAAAGGTGCGGACGATCATCAGCAAATCTTCGCGCGACAGCTCGTAAAGTGGCAAAAACTGGGCCATCAGCCCCCCCGGCGCCAGCCGGGACCGCGCGAGTTGAAAATGTTCGACGGTGTAAAGGCTGGCCGCGCCCGCCACCACCGGTTCGAAAGGGTCAGAAGTGATCACATCGTAACGGTTGGTGGTGACCAGGAGGTGATTCCGGCCGTCGTTGATGAACAACGTGTGGCGCCCGCGCCGGATCAGGTCATGGTTGCGCTCCGCCCAGATCGCCGCCACATTCGTCACCGCCGGCTCGATGTCCGCGATCTCCAACTGCGCTTCCGGATAACAAGACAGCGCGCCGGAAGTGACTCCCGCCCCCAGGCCGATATTGAGAACCCGCCGCGGATTCGGGTGCAGCAGCATGGGCACATGCCCCATCATCCGCTGGAGCACCATGCTTTGGGGTGACGTGTCCGCCTCGACTTTGCCATCGCTGCTGAAGTGCAGCCGGCCGTCCAGCAGCCGCGTCACCGCCACTGTCGCGGTCGTGCCCTCGCGGTAGAACAGCAACTCGAGCGACGCCAGGCTCTCGCGCAGCACCACCCGGCCCCCGGCCACGTGCGTCCGGGGCGAAAAATAGGGCCCGGAGGAAAGCAGCAGAGGGTCCCAGGACGGAATCACAAGGACCAGACCGGCGGCGGCCGCGAGCGACCCCGAGGCCAACGCCAGCCGCGGCCACCTGGCTCCGTCAAGCGCCCGCCACAGCAGGGCCACACCCGCCACGAGGGCCAGCCCGCCCAGCAACAGCAACGACCTTTCCAAACCGCACGCCGGCAGCAGCGCAAAACCCGCCACCGCCGCACCCGCCGCCGACCCCAGGGCATTGACGCTGAAGGCGCTGCCCACCGCCCGCCCCGCCGTGGGCACCCGATCCCGGATCAGCCGCACCACCGCCGTGAAGGCCAGCCCGGAGGCCGTCGCCAGCGGCAGGAGGAAAAGCGAAGCCAGCATCGTCCGCGCCAGCAACATCCCGTCATAATTGAAGTCGAACCGCACCAGCAACCGGAGCAGATGCTCCGGCGCAGCCTCATACAGCCCCCGCGAGATAAACGTCCAAAGCCCCATGCCCGCCAGAGAAATCGCCAGCGCCCAGCCCGCCCGATCGGCCCGATCCGCCAGCCGGCCCAATCCCGCCGACCCGATCACCAACCCGAGCAGAAAACAGGCAACCATCACCGCAAAGGAATGACTGGTGGACCCCAGCACCAAGACCAGCGCGCGAAACCAGACGGTTTCAAAAGCCAGCGCCAGGAACCCCGTCAATCCCGCCACCGCGAGCAGTCCCGCCACTCGCATTCCGCGGCCCTCCGGTGATGTCAACCCCGTTTGGACTTCGGCAGCGGGCCGGGTTCTTTGTGCCAGCCACCACGCCGCCGCCCCCACCGCAAGGTTCACCATCGCCGCCAGACCATTGCTCACCCGCACGCCCAACTCCGGCACCAGCACGAACCCGCAAGCCAGTACTCCCACTGTGGCGCCCGCCGTGTTGCTGCCGTAAATCAGTCCCAGCCGCCCCGCAAACCGCTCTCGCGAGCGCAACACGGCCTGGCAAAGCACCGGCAGCGAAGCCCCCATGAGGACGGTCGGCACCAGCAACACCGCCAGGGCGAGAGCCAGCCGCAGGACCGTCAGCCAGACCCCCGCCGCCCCGGCATGCACTGCGGCGGCTTGGTAGGCGGCGCTCACCCCCCTCAAGGCGGCTGGCGCCACCAGCGCATACAGCCCGATGCCGGCCTCCACGGCGGCGAACAACCGCAGCGGATTCCGCACCTGTCCTGCCCACAGCCGCGCGCGCTCGGCTCCCAACGCCAGACCCAGCATGAACGCCGTGAGAACCGTTGCCGCCGCCTGCACCGTGTTGCCGAACACCAGCCCCAACTGCCTGAACCATAACAGCTCATAAACCAGCGCCGCGAAACCCGAGAGAAAAACCAGACCCAGCAGGAAAAAGCCCGATAGCCCCCAGGGGCTCCCCCTGCCGGAGAGCGGCGCGCCAGCCTCGGTCTTCATCGGCCGCAAATCCTGCTTGCGCGGGGGACGTTTCATATTTCGAGAATCAAGGCGCGAAACTTGGCACAACTCCCACGGAATCGGCAAGTCCGCAGGCGCAACATTGGTCGTGCGAGCGGGAAATGCCGGGGCAGGGCGTTTGAATCCCGACGGGGTTGACACCGCGATGCAATGCCCGCGCGGCCTGGGTCGGGTGTCCGCGTTTGTCTTGATTTCGCGCCGGGCCCATTCATACTGGCAGGGTTGGCCGTGCGGGAAAAACCCGGCCGGCTGGCTAAATAAAAACGCGCTGAAAACGTCGAATGCGTATATGATTTCTGCCGCGGTCAAAACGTCGGGGCTGAGCGTGATTCTCTGCCTGCTGGCCGGTTCTCTCCTGGCTGCCGACACCCCCCGGAGGGTCCTCGTTTATACCAAGAATGAAAAAGGCGCGGGCAAGTACGTTCACGACAACCTGGCCGCCAGCGCCGAAGCCATCCGCAAACTCGGGGCGGAACATGGCTTTGCGGTGGAGGTCTCCGAAGACGCCGGCGTGTTCACGGACCAAAACCTGAAGCGCTACCAGGCGGTGGTGTTCAGCAACGTGAACAACGAGATTTTTGACAACGAGGACCAAAAAGCCGCCTTCCAGCGTTATATCCGGGGCGGCGGCGGCTTTGTTGGGGTGCATTCGGCCACCGGGGCCATGCGCAACTGGCCATGGTATTGGGCCCTGATCGGCGGAAAATTCCTCCGCCATCCCAAGATGCAGACCTTCACGATCAAGGTCAAAGACGCCACCGACCTCTCGACGGCGCATCTGCCGCCCACGTTCCAATGGACCGACGAGTTCTATTATGTGGACCACATGCCTGACGGGCTGCACGTTCTCCTGGCGGGCGACCTGACCACGTTGGATGACCCTCAAAAGGAAAAATATCCCGGCAGGAAGTTCGGCGACGAATTCCCGCTGGCCTGGCGCCATGAATTCGACGGTGGCCGGTCCTGGTACACCGCCCTCGGCCACAAAATTGAACATTATTCGGACCCGAAGCTCACCCGCCATCTGCTCGGGGGCATCCTGTGGGCGATGGGAACCGCGCCCCAGCGCAAACCGGCTGCCCAATGACCCCGCACCCCTTTAACAAAACCGCCCAAGAAATATGAAAAATCAAAACTCCGTATCACGCCGCCAGTTCCTGATGACCTCCCTGGCCACCACTGCCGGCGCCGTCGCCCTCCCCACGCTCATCCCTTCGTCGGTCCTGGGCGCCACCGCCCCGAGCAAGGTGATTAACGTCGGCCAGATCGGCTGCGGTCGCATTGCCCGGGACATGGATCTGCCCGGTGTCATGAAACACAACATTGCCCGTGTTGTGGCCCTCTGCGACGTGGACTCCAAACGGCTCGCCGACGGCAAAAAGCTGGTCGAGGATTATTACGCCAAGCGAAGCGGCAGCAGTTCCGCCGGCGAGGTCAAAACCTACGGGGATTACCGCGACCTGATCAAAGACCCCGCGGTTGACGCGGTCGCCATCAGCACGCCCGATCACTGGCATGCCGAGCCGGTTGTGGCAGCCGCGCTGGCCGGCAAGGACATCTACGTGCAGAAACCGCTGACGATGACCCTCGAGGAAGGCCGGATTGTCAGTGACATCGTTCGGGCGAAAAAGCGCGCCTTCCAGATCGGCAGCCAGCAGCGCTCGACCAGCCAGTTCCGCATCGCCTGCGAGCTGGTCCGCAACGGGCGCATTGGCACCCTCCACACCGTCAAGATCGGCCTGCCGGTGGACCCGGCGGGCGATGAGGAACCCGAGATGCCCGTGCCGCCCAATCTTAACTACGACATGTGGCTGGGCTGCACCCCCAAGGTTTATTACACCGAGAAGCGCGTTCATCCCCAAAAGGATTACTCGCGGCCCGGCTACCTGCGCGTTGAAGCCCACTGCCTCGGCATGATCACCGGCTGGGGGTCCCATCACGTGGACATCGGCCATTGGGGCATGGGCACCGAGCTCACCGGCCCGATTGAGGCCGAGGGCACCGCGGAATTCCCCAAGAAAGGACTCTGGAACGTTCACGGGCCGTATCACATCGAAATGAAATACGCCAACGGGGTGAAGATGATTATTGACAACAACTTCCCCAACGGCATCCGGTTCGAAGGGTCCGAGGGCTGGATTTTCGTCAGCCGGGGCGGCGCCCGGGCAACGGCCAGCGACCCGGCGACTGCCTACGGCAAGGCTCTCGAAGCCAGCGACCCGAAGATTCTCAACTCGAAAATCGGCCCCAACGAGCTCCACCTGCCGGTCAGCACCGATCACCATCTCAACTGGCTCCGGAGCATTCAGACCCGCGAACCGGCCGTCACCACCCCCGAGGAAGCTCATCGCTCGACCAGCGCCTGCATCATCGGCTGGGTGGCCATGAAACTCGGCCGCCGCATTACTTGGGACCCCGTGAAGGAAAGATTCGGTGACGACGCGGCCAACGCCCTCCGCTCGCGGCCCGAGCGCGCCCCCTACGGCGCCGTCCGGCTCATGCAGAAGGCCTAGCCCGCGTTCCCACGCGGCGCGAAGGGGCGCCGCAGAACGCCAGGCGAACAATTCCGTTCTGTCCGCGGCAACTCGGGCAGAAGCAAAACGGCGCGGGGGAGGGGGCGTATCGTGCGCCCCGCCACGGAGCCGGCGTCATCCCGCCTGTCGCTCGGCTTCGAGGGTGCCGTCTGCCCGGATGACCAGGCTGCGGCCGCCCCACTCGATGTGATTGCCCAGGAACGCGGCCAACCAAACCGCCGCCCCCAGCAGGTCCTTTACCGGCACCAGGAGGAGGCCGGGAACCAGGCGCTCCCATGGTCTGGGCCCGCCCCGGCCGCGCGCGGGCGCTGAACCCTGCGGGTCACCCGAGACGTTCATCAACGACTGAAGGTGCAGCGCCGTGACGATTCGCCATGTCCAACAACAGGCGGCCAGCGCCAAAACCGGCAGGGAAGGCTGCACGGCGGCCCAGACCAGCGGCCACAAAGTCCCATTGCTTAGCAGGCTGAAGAAGTAGGGCACAGGCCGGCTGACTCGGATGGTTCGCGCCCAGCGCACTTGATGTTTCCACACCTCCCCCCAGGTCTGGGGGCCGGACCAGCATTCAGCCACGACCGTGGCCAGCTCGAGGCGATAACCCCGGCGGGCGAGGCGGCGGCCCAGTTGAAAGTCGTCCGCCAGACAGTCCCGCAAGGCGTTGAATCCGCCAATTTCCTCCAAGGGCCCCCGGCGCAGGGCCATGACCGCCCCGAGGGCAAAATCCAGCGCCTTGAGACTTCGAGCTTGGAGGACCTGGCTCCAGAAATCGGCGTTCACCGCGAGTGCTTCCCACTGCATGGCGAGCGTCGCCGGGTTGGCCTGCCGGTAGAAGCAACTCACCAAACCCACCTCCGGGTCCTCCAGCAACGGCACGACATTGGCCAGGAAATCCGGCGGCACCCGCACGTCCGCGTCGCTGACCACCAGAAGCTCGTGGCGGGCCAGGGGGTGCAGGCGGGACAGTTGCGCGACCTTCGCGTTGGCCCCGTCGGCGCCGCCGCAAAACACCAGTTGGGCGTCCGCCTCAGGATGCAGGACCAGGAGCCGGCGCACGATGTCGCAGACCGCATCCGCGGGGTCCGCCACGCCCAGCAGCACTTGCACCGGCCCGGGATAGTCCTGTTTGAACCAGCTCCGCAGGCAGCGCTCGGTGGTTTCGTCGCAGCCTTTCAGCGGCTTGAAAAGGGTCACTCCCGCTCCTTTGACAGGGCCCGTCCGGCGCCGGTGCAGCGGGAAACGCAGGCCCGCCCACCATTGCCAGCAAACCAGCCCGAGACTCAACAAAGCCAGGCCCGCGAACACCGCCCCAATCAGTGCGCCGGTTTGCGTTCCCAAGGTGCCTCGCCCCCGCCGCGACTATGGGCTTCCCACCTCCGCCGCCGTCTTCCGCGCCGCGCCCCAGGCTTGAAGGTCCTTCGCTTTGGGGATGCAGAGGCCGGACACCGGCTTGCCGCACTTCTCGCACCGCACCGACCCGCGGCTGCGGGGCGCCACCGTCACGTGTTGGTCCGCGGGGCAGACAAACCCCACCACCTGTTGCACCTGGGGCTGTTTGCATTGCGGACAATGGTTCGCGAAGGTGTCGGCATCGGTGTAGAATTTTGCCTTGCACGCCTCGCACTGAAACCCGTTGGCGTCGGTTTCGAGAACCTGCTTCTGCGCGCTGTCCCCGCACCCCGCCAGCAGGGCCGCCAGCGCCGCCCCCGCCAGGAACCTCCCGATCCGTTGCACCGTCATCGCCTTAGGGAGTTGATTTGCCATCGTCTTGCGACAGTTCCCGCACAATCAGGTAACGGTTCCCCTTGGGCACCCACTCCGCGTGGCCGTCGCCGAAATTCATGTTGTGCCCCGCATCGCCATGATTGTCCAGCGGGTCGGGGTAATCATTTATGGCCGGCGCCGCCGCGTACGCCGAATCGGCGTCCACCTGCAGCAAAATCCGCGACGGGCCCGGCACCATCCCCTGCAAACCCAAAGCCGCCGTCCGGTGAACAAACGTCGCCATCCGGCTTTCCTTCTTTTCCGTCCCCCGCCGCGCCCGGCCCATGCAGGCAATCGTTTGATTGAATTCGTCCGGCGAGCGCCAGTATTGGAAATTCTCGTAGCTGTGCCCCGGCGTCCGCAGCCGCGTCAAGGCGAAATTCTGCAAATCGTAAACATCCACCAGGTCCGGATTCGGGTAACAGGCCTGGACCAGGTTCGTCCGCAGAAAATTCATCGTTCCCGGGCAAATGAACGTCTGGAGGTTTTTGGCGTAATCCCGGTACAGCCAGTTGAGATTGTCGCTGTAATAGTCATAGGTCCCGGTGATATGCCCGTTGTTGTCCTGCGCGTACATGGCGTGACCCAATCCCATCTGCTTGAGATTGTTGAGGCACTGAATCCGCTTGGCCCGCTCCTTCGCCCGGGCCAGCGCCGGCAGCAGCATGGACGCCAGGATGGCGATGATCGCAATGACCACCAGCAGCTCGATCAGGGTGAATCCTCCTCCGCGACACCCTCCCCCAGGCGCCGGCACCAACGGCAAGACGGCTCTACGCATAAGGCATATCTTGACCCGTCCCCCCCCGAAAGTCAATTGGGGTCAGTCCTATAATTTTAGCAACCTCGACGTTATTCACCCGCCCCCTTCGCCTTGGGCTGACTCTTCACGGCCTTTCCTCCCGCCGGGGGGCCGCCTCCCTGCGGGGTGGCGGCGCTCCCCTCACCCGCCTGGGCAAGCTGGTTGTGCAGCCGCTGCTGCACGGGGTTCGGACGGTGTCTCACCTGGCTCACGGCCTGGCTCACCCGGGTGAAATGGCCCATGTGCAGCCGCTCACCCAGCCAGCGCAACGAGACAGTTGTGCGCTGTCGCAACCAGCAGGCCAGCACTTGTTTCTGCGGGGCATTTTTGGGAAGGGCTGCAAGGTCCGCTGCGTCGAGTTCCAAGGCCGCCAGGCCGCGCTGTAGCAACCGCAGGGCGGCCGCGTCGTCGTGTGCCTCCCGGGCCGCCCCGCTCTGCGAGTCCCGCCGCGACGCGGGCGAAGTTTGGTCCAGGTGTTCCTCGAGGGTCTTTCGGAAACTCTCGCCGCCCACGTACCAGCCGCGCCGCACGGCGTGCCACTGAGCCTCGAGATTTCTGCGCCCGGCCTGGGTGGCCAGTTCCAAGGTCCGCCCTTCCAGGTAGGCCTCATAGCCTCGAGTGTCGCGAGGGCCAAGGTGCAGGCTCTCCAACACCGGTTCCGGGCTGAGCCACCACGGCCGTTGACTCGGCCGGCTGAGGTAGGCCGGATAACTGCTCCACCGATATGCTTTGAGCGGTTGCTCTCCGATCCGGATCAATCTCGCGCGGGCCGGGTTCAAGTGAATGTAAGTGCTCACCACCTGCAAATGGTTTTCATCCCGCCTCCCATCCACCAACACGGACTTGTAGCGGCCTTGAAACAGATGTCCATGCAGCCCATGGCGCGCGTTGTATCGCTGCGTGTAAACTCCCTGCAGCCATTTCATTCCCGCCACCAGGTTGGGTTCCGGCGTTTGCGCCAACAGGTGATAATGGTTTGCCATTAACACGTAGGCATAGACCCGCCAGCCGGTCTTTTCACAGGCCTCTCCCAGGGTCTGCAGGAAAAGGTTGCAATCGAAATCGTCTTTGAACACCGCTTGCCCGTGGTCGCCGCGGGCCATCAGGTGATAGACTGCGCCGGGATACTGTACACGCAAGGGCCTCGCCATAACGCCATTCATTTCGCCAGGCGGAACCTCGATGGTCAAGTTTTATCACACCCGGCCGCAACCCGTTGGGAGCCGATGCAAAGATTATAGGACTGACCCCTTTGGAGGCTTTCCTTCCGCGGGGGTGGGGGTAGAATGCCGGGGCGTCGCGCCGGATGAAGAACATTGTTTATTTTGACCTGGAAACGCAGCGGTCGGCCGAGGAGGTCGGCGGCTGGAATTACATCAGCCGCATGGGGATGAGCGTGGGGGTGACCTACAGCACCGCGCGCGGCGAGTACCTCATTTACAGCGAGAAGCAGGTGGACGCGCTGATCCGCGAGCTGCAGCGGGCGGACCTGGTGGTTGGGTTCAACAACCTGCGCTTTGACTACGAGGTGTTGCACGGCTACACCCCCCTGGATTTGCGGCAACTGCCGACGCTGGACATGCTGGTCGAATTGCAGAAGCACCTGCAGCATCGCCTGTCGCTGGACGCGATCGCGACCGCGACTTTCGGCTTGGAAAAGACGGCGGAGGGAATGCAGGCGATTCAATGGTTCAAGGAAGGCAGGCTGCTGGAGATCGCCGAGTATTGCTGTTACGACGTCAAGCTGACGCGCCTGGTGCACGAGTATGGCGCGGCCAACCGCCAGTTGTTTTACCACAACCGTTTCGGCAAGAAGCTGAGCGTGCCGGTAAACTGGTGACCCTTCCTCGAAAGCGGCCCCCCATGCTCCGCTTCCAATGCCTCCGCCGCAAGCCGCTGGACCAGGTCTTGGGCGCCGCCGACCCTTCGCAGCCCCAGCTCCGGCGCGTGCTGGGTCCGGTGCGACTGACGCTCCTGGGCGTGGGCGCCATCGTCGGGGCGGGCATCTTTTCGACCGTCGGCACCGCCGCGGCGGGCGGGGCGGACCACGTGGGCGCCGGGCCGGCCCTGGTCGTTTCGTTTCTGATTGTTGCGGTGGCGTGCGGATTGGCGGCGCTGTGTTACTCCGAACTGGCGGCCATGGTTCCGGCCTCGGGTTCGGCTTACACTTACGCCTATGCGACGCTTGGGGAGCTGGTGGCGTGGCTGATCGGCTGGGACCTCATCCTGGAATACGCCATCAGCAACGCCGCGGTGGCCGTTTCCTGGTCGGGCTATTTCCAGGCTTTTCTGGCGGGCTTCGGTCTGGAGGTGCCGGCCTGGCTGGGCACGGACCTGCGCTCCGCCCTGCAAAGCAGCCGGGACCTCACCGGCGCCCTGATGAGCCTTTCGACCCTGCCGGCGGGCCTGCTTCAGCCAGACCAGCTCCAGCTCGCGGGTCTGGCCGAGGCGGGCGGCCGGAACGTGGCGGCCCTGGCGCTGGCGCCGCGCGTGGCGGGTCTGCCGCTGGTTTTCAACCTGCCGGCGTTTGGGATTGTGCTGGTGGTGACGTGGGTGGTGCTGATCGGCATCCGCGAGACCGCCGGTTTCAACGCCGGCCTGGCGGTGGCCAAGCTGGCCATCATTCTGTTCTTTCTCGCGCTGGGCGCTTATTACGTCCAGCCGGAAAACTGGTCGCCGTTCGCGCCGAACGGCCTCAAAGGCATCTCGAGCGCGGCTGCCATCATCTTTTTTGCCTACATCGGCTTCGACGCGGTCTCGACCGCCGCCGAGGAGACGCGCGAGCCGCAGCGCAACATGCCGATTGGCATCCTGGCGAGCCTCGTGTTATGCACGCTGATCTATGTCGCCGTGGCCATCGTGCTGACGGGCATGGTGAAATGGAACACGCTGGGCAATGCCGAGCCGCTGGCTTTCGCGTTTTCCTCGCGGGGCCTGAACTGGATTGCGGGCGTGATTGCCCTGGGCGCGGTGCTGGCCACCACCTCCGCCCTGGTTCCCTACCAGGCGGGGCAGCCCCGCATCTTCTTTGCCATGGCGCGGGACGGCCTGCTGCCCGCGTGGGCCGCCAAGGTTCATCCCCGGTTCCGGACGCCGTATTGGGCCACCCTGCTGACCGGCTTCATCGTGGCGGTCTGCTCCTCGGTCGCCAACATCAACGAACTGGTCGAACTGACCAATATCGGAACGCTTTTCGCCTTCGCGCTCGTCGCCGCCGGCATTCTGGTCCTGCGCCGCACCGACCCGCAGCGCAAGCGCCCGTTTCGGGTGCCGCTCGTGCCCTGGGTGCCGCTGGCCGCCATGGGTTGCTGCGTTTATCTCATGCTCGAGCTGCCCGCCAAAACCTGGTGGCGTTTCGTCCTCTGGATGGCGGCCGGCCTGGTGCTTTACGTCCTCTACGGCTCCCGCCGCAGCCGGCTCAGAAACTCTCCAGCACCAGGTCGGTCAGGAAATCCACCCAGTTGACCGCCAGGGGGTCGGTCAGTTCATGGGACCGCGCGAAGTCCGCCTCGAACAGCTCACGTTTGAGCTGGGCGGCGAAGGCCGCGTCCGAGGTGGCCACATTTTGTTCCTGGCACAAGCGCATGCTCAGGTGGTTGAGGTTGGCCGATCCCAGGCAGGCCCAGCCATCCACCAGCAACGCCTTGGCATGCGTCATGCCGGGATAAAAATACACGCGCACCCCGTGCTTGAGCAGGTAATTGGCCGTCACCAGGTTGCTCCGCGCCCCGGCTTTGAAGTCATTGACGCGGGGGAAAATGACGCGCACATCCACGCCGCGGCGGCGGGCCTGGACCAGGCCCATGAGCACGCGTTTGTCAAATAAATAAGGGTGCTCGACATAGAGGTAATTCCGCGCCTTCCGCAATGAACCCAGCACCGCCGTGCTGAACGGCTTCCACGCCGTCTTGGTCGGCAGCAGCCGCACCGCCATCCCGGCCGCGGACTCGGCGCCGTCCGGCGCCGCGGAAGGTTCCGGCCGGGAGGCCGACACGGCCGTGACGGCGTAGGCCAGGTCGCCCAGCATGCCGGCATGCGCCCACATGCAGCGAAATTCCTCCTCGAGCTTGCCGACCACCGGTCCTTCCATCTCGACCATCAGGTCGTGCCACTCGAAGCGGTACTCGCGCCCGAGGTTCATCCCCCCGATCCAGGCGCGCTGGCCATCCACCAGAAACACCTTCGAGTGATCCGACGAAAACCAGGGGTTCAGAAACGACCGCACCCGGACTTCCGAGCCCTTCTCCAGGTAGGAGAAGATGGAGCCGGGCGGAACGAACTGCTCGGGCAGGGGCGTGCCGGGCGGTTCAGTCCCCGCCCCCATGCTCCCCATGCGGTCCAGCACGACTTTGACTTTCACCTCGCCCGAGCGCTTTCTGAGCTCGTCCGCGATCCCCACCGCCACGTCATCGCGGTCAAAAATGTAGAGGTTGATGTGAACGTGGTTGGTGGCTGCGGCAATGCCCTCCCGCAGCCGGGAAAAAAAACGGTCGCCGTCAATCAAGAGCCGGAGGGAGCCCCGGGTTTGCCGGGTGCCGGTGTAGCGGTCCAGCCACTTTTCCCATTCGGCGAGGTTCATGCCCGAGGCTTCCCCCGCCGGGGGCAGCTCGCCGCGGGCGCGCGGCAGCGGCGGCCGCAAGAACCGGAGGGCGGTTTGCACCCCCAGGTCGGCCAGGCGCGCGGCGCTTGAGACCGGATTCTTCAGCAGCGCCAAACCATGGCTCTCGACCAGGAGCGCCCCCACCCCTTGCGCGGTGGCGACAAGCGGCAGGCCTCCTTCGGTGGGGTCGTACAGCACCGCCGGGGCCAGCCACACGCATTGCCGCTCCTTCCGATCCAGCAGCAGCGGTTGGGTGAAGCGCCGCGCATTGGGGGACATGATCAGGAACAACGTCTCGCCGGGATGACTGCGCGCCAGCTCGATTTCGATTTCCCGCGCCAGGATCTCCAGCGTTTCCTCGATCGTGTGCCGCCGGTCAATCACCAGCCCCGCCGGCTGCTCGCGCAGCGAGACCAGCCGCGCCGTGCCATCCTCATCGCGGTAAAGCAGGCCATCGGCCAGAAAGGCCTGGTAAAAAACGGCATGGCGTGGCTCGGCCGGCGTCAGCGCCGCCACCAGCCGCGTCGAAAGCCGCTGCCAGTCCGCCCCGGCGATCACCCGCGCTTCGCGCCATCCCTCCTCGACCCCCGGCACCTCCGGCAACCGCTGGTCCCAATGCAGGAGCGCCGAGTTGACCCGGTAGTCCCGCGCCGGGACTCGCAACGGCTTCCAATCCGCCTTGAACCCCTCGACACCGCCATCGCTTCGAAAGTAAAACCGGATGTTGTCCCCTTTTACGAAAACCCGCGGCGGCGGATTCGTCGGAGCCGTCAGGCTCCGCCATTCCTCCAGCGACCGCTGTTTTTCGGCGACACTGCGCCCGAGAACGGCCCAGGGAGTGGAGCCACAGCCCCAGATCGCCCCGGCCAGGGCGAGCGCGCACAGTCTCGAATCCATTCCCGATTACTCCCAAAACCTCTGCCAGCGTCAAGGCCCCTTTCCCGGCAGGGGGGGCGGGCCGCGATTGGCTGGCTGGTCCTGCCCTCTTGTTGCTGGCTCCGGCAGTGTGAGGCTGTTAGGTTTTGGGTCATAACATGAAGCTTGGCATTGATCGTTTGGTTGAAGACGGGAGTCTGCGGGGCGCGCTCGAAGGGCGGCGGATTGCCTTGTTGGGGCATCCGGCGTCGGTGACGCGCCATTGTCAGCACAGCCTGGACGCGCTGGCGGCCTGCGGCGGTTTGCGGTTGACGGCGGCCTTTGGTCCGCAGCACGGCATGCGGGGCGACAAACAGGATAACATGATCGAGTCGGAGGACTACACCGACCCGACGCTGGGAATTCCGGTCTTCAGCCTGTATGGCCGGGTGCGGCGGCCGACGGCGGAGATGCTCGAGAGTTTCGACGTGCTGCTGGTGGATTTGCAGGATATTGGCACGCGCATTTACACCTTTATCACCACCCTGGCGTACATGCTGGAAGCCGGCGCCCAGGCGGGGAAGAGTGTGTGGGTGCTGGACCGGCCGAACCCGGCGGGGCGGCCGGTGGAGGGGACGCTGCTGGAGCCGGGCTGGGAGAGTTTTGTGGGGGTGGGGCCGCTGATTATGCGGCACGGGTTGACGATGGGGGAATTTGCGCGCTGGTATGTGGCGCTGCGAAAACTCGAGGTGGACTTGCAGGTGGTGGCCATGGAAGGCTATCGGCCGGAAGCGGGCCCTGGATACGGGTGGCCGGCGTTCGAGCTGGCGTGGGTCAATCCCAGCCCGAACGCCTCGAGCCTCAACATGGCCCGCTGCTTTCCCGGCACCGTGCTGTTTGAAGGCACGACGCTGTCCGAGGGCCGGGGCACCACCAACTCGCTTGAAATCGTGGGAGGCCCGGACGTGGATTTTGCCCGCGTCCTGCGCCGGGCGCGGAGTTTCGCACCCGACTGGCTGGCCGGCTGCCAGGTCCGGCTCTGCCACTTCGAACCCACCTTCCAGAAGCACCAAGGCAAGCTCTGCTCGGGCGTGCAGATTCACACGGACTTCGCCGGCTACGACCCCCACCGGTTCCGGCCCTACCGTTTGGGGGCGCTGCTGTTGAAAGCCATCCGGCTGGAGTATCCGGATTATGAACTGTGGCACCGGCTGCCCTACGAGTATGAAACCGGGCGGCTGGCCATTGACCTGTTGAGCGGCGGCACGTTTCTGCGGGAGTGGGTGGATGACGGGTCCGCCCAACCGGCGGATTTCGAGGCCCGCCTTGCGCCCGACGAGCGGCGCTGGATGGAAACCCGGCGGGAATTCCTGATTTATTGAAACGAGGGGGCCCCACAACCGAGCCCCCTCGCCCCTTCGAACCTCCCTGACGATTTCGGGCGGCGGAAACTTTTTGAGTTTACGGGGAACAGTTTAAGGGGGCGGGGGTGACATCCGTGGACACCCGGGATTACAAAATGGGGCGTTGAATGGAACGAGGCGGGGCCGGGCGGGGGGATGCCGGTCGCGCGGACGGGTCTCAGGGCAGCCGTTGGAGGTTTTCGTATCGAATCCGCCACGTGCCGTCTTGCGGGAAGCCGGGGGCGTGGTTGGTGGTTCCATCCCATCCGGCCGCCATCATTGCCACGGCGCTCAACAACGCGCCGTTGGCCGGCAGGTAAGCCGCAATTTCGCGTTTGCGCGCGCCGGGTCTGGAGGATTTGGGGGCGGCTTCGTCGCTGCGCTGGGGGCAATGGCCGTTGGGCAGATACCGGTTGTTGGGGCCGTCGCGGAGCAGAATTTCGACGGCGGTTTCAGGTCGTCCGAGGCGCGCAGCCGTCATGGCGATCAGGGGGTAATCCCAGCCCCAGATTTTGGTCTCCCAATCCCAGGATTGCAGCACGGCATCCAGGGTGCGGTTCATGGTGGCGTGGTCCACGCCGGGGCCGGGCAGCAGCCCCAGCGGGGCCAGCATCGTGGGATGGTCGTGGCGGCTGGCGAGGTTGTCGAACGTGTCGGGGTGCGAGCCGAGCGCCACGTATTTTCCATCCTTTTGGGGCAGCGGGGCGAGGTGATCGAGGATGTGGTCCCAGGCGGGGTTGCGGTCGAGGCCCAGGCGCTGGCGCCAGGCCTGGGCGGTGGCCAATGCCCAGCGCCAATAAGCCAGCTCGAAGGACGGGTTCTGGCTGGTGGCCGGGTCGTAAATTTCCTGCGCAATCCAGAGCGGCGGACCGAGGACGTAAACGCCTTTGGCTTCGTCGAAATACAGCATCGCGGCGAGGCACTCGGCGGTGTCAAACACCAAGTCGCGGTACTGATGGAGGGTCCGGGAGGAGGGGGCGCTGCGGTAGAGCAGCTCGCCGAGGTAAATCGGATGCGGTTGATTCCAGACGATCAGGGGGTTGCCGCCGGGGCTTTCGCGCATGGCGGGACCGGTCATTTTGGCCCAGCGGGCGCCGCGCAGGCCGCGGCTTTTGGCCAGCTCGCGCGCGGCGGGGAGCTGGAGCTGGAACCAGGCCAGGTTCGTTTCGAGCAATTCGGGGTTGCCCCAGAGGGCGAAGTGCGCCGTATGCCACCAGATCATTTCGGTGTGGTGCTTGCCGTACCAGGTGGCGCAGGTGAGGCCGGATTCCTGGGGCGGCACCACGCCGGCCATTTGCACGGCGACGAGATAGCGCGAGAGAACCACGCGCCGCTCGAGCTCGGCGGCGCGCGGGTCGGTGCTGCCGGAGAAATCCACCGCCGCCCCGCGGCGCCAGAACCGGTCCCAATGCGCGCTGCTGGCTTCGAGGACGGCCTCCACCGACGGCGGCGAGGGGGGCGAAGCTCCAGCGGGGTAAAAGCCGGCGGTGAATTCGAACGCCCCGTCCGATTTTGCGGGTTGGAGGCGGAACTCATGAGGCGCGGGGCTGGTCAATCGGGCCGGTCCGGTCCAGGCGAGGATGACGTGGTAAGCGGTGCCGCTGACGCGCCGTTGCAGGCGCGCGAGGTTCCCCTGCTCGAGAGCGATTTGGGTCTGGTGTGACTCCGGGTGGGACCAGTCCAGCGGGGGGGTGTTCTTCACCGACAGATCATGGCCGCGGGGGAAAGCCACGCGTACGCTCAAGCGTCCCGAGGCCAACAAGGACGACTCGAGCCGCACGGCAAGCAAATCGAGTTTCGGATGGCAGACGGTGAGGATTTTGACGGGGCGCCCCTCGAGTTCGTATTGGCTGGTGATGACACCGCGCCAGAGGTCCAGCGTCTGTTCCGGCTTGCGAATGTCGTCGGGCGTCAGGGGCGAACCGTCCGCCTTGCGGAAGTCTAGGCCGATTTGCGCCAAGGGATGGATGCGCGGGTTTTTTCGGAGCCAATCACCGGCAGGCGTGGCGGCCTGGGTCGGGTAGCCGACCTGGCGGCCATCCGGATGGCGGAACAGCTTTGTCGTGTCCGCGAGGGTGTAACCCTGGGGATTGGGATCCGTGACCCAGCACCAGCGCGCCAGCGTTTCGACCGGCACGCCCCAGCGCTGGTAGTGATCGGCAAAAGTTTGAAGGCCGGTAATGTCCGCCCCAAAAGCAAACCCGCCGTTGCCCACCGTTAGCGAAGCGTCCGCATCCACCTTTCGCACGATGAGGTTGTGACGAGCGACCAACGCCCGCCGGTCAATGGGGCTGGCGGGGGGCGCGGCTGAGTCTGCGCCGGGGGCCGGCGGGGCGGCGGCCGCGAGCAGCAGCACGATGGCGAGCTGCGGGAGCGAACCTTGCAGGAGACGCCGGCTGCGCTGACGCGCGGGCGGGCTGGGGGCGGGGCGGGTGGCAGGCATTTCAGGGCACCGTCAGGCGGAAGAAACGGTGAGGGGGCTGAGGCTCGAGCGCCAGGGTGAAACTGAACGCCCCAACAGGGTCGAACTGGTTGGTCAGGACGCGGCTCCAACTAGTCATGGGGAGACCGAGGTTGGTGGTGGCCAGCACATGGTAAACACCGGTCGGCGGCCCGCCGGTGCCGCTGGCCAGCAGATGGCCGCCCGCCATCTGAATCTGGTTGAACACCGGGGGCGTGACGGGGGCGGATTGAACCACGAGTCTGATTTGACCCGCGGTATTGGTGTTGACCGCGGCGGTGTATCCCGCGGGCAGGGAACCGAGGAGCGGAAGAGTCCCGGTCAAGGCTCCGCTGTATTGGATGAGCGTGTAGGTGCCCGCCCCGAAGCCGGGCGCGTTGGTGACCATCAATGTGCCGCCGAGCTGGAGCGCGCCGGCGACGACGATTTTGTCGCTCGCGGCGGTGGAGCCCAACTCGAAAAGCAGCCGGGCGCCGTTGGTCAGCGTGAGGTTGTTATTGAGGGTGAGGGTGCCGACCCCGCCGCTGCCCGGGGCGATGGCGCCGCCGGGGTTCACGGTGACGGGCCCGCTGATAAGGCCCGTGCCGGCGAGCGTTGCGTTGGAGTTGACCGTGACGGCGGCAGTGCCGGTGCCGCTGCCGCTCGAGTTGTTGACGGTGAGCGTGCCGCCATTGACGAAGGTGCCGCCCGTGTAAGTGTTGGCGCCGGTGAGGGTCCAGTTGCCGGAGCCGACCTTGGTGATGGTGTTGATGCCATCGGCCAGGATGCGGCCCGCGAAGACGGCGTCCTGGTTATTCCAGCCGATGCGGTAGCTGCTGCCGCTCGAGGTCGAGTTGCCGGGGCCGATGCGCGAACCGGCGGTGCCGGCCAGCGAGCCAATCTCGACGGTGACGGCGCTGCCGCTGCGGGTGATGACGACGTTGTCAGTCAAGAACAAGGCCGCGCCCGCATAGCCGTAGCTGTTGGCGATGCGGAATTCCGAGTCGGCCACGCGGCCCGTCACATTGATCCGGCCGGTGAACGCGGACCAGTTGCCGCTGAGCGTGCCGCGGACGTAGTTGACCTCGAGATTCAACGTTCCGGCGCCCGAGAGCGAGCTGCTGAGGGTGTAACGCGGCGGGGTCAGCAGCGTGCCGGTGGCGCCGGCGGGAACGATCAGCGGGCGGTTGAAGGTGCCGTAACTGGGCGAGGTGCTCAGACCGTAACCGAACAATTTCAGGGTGCCGCCCTGGAAAGTGACGGAGCCGGAGCCGAGTGCATAATTGTTGGCCGTGACGGTGCCGCCGCCGGCAGGACCGTCCAGCGCCAGGGTGCCGTTGCTCAGGACGGTGCCGCCGGCAAAGGAGTTGTTGGCGCTGAGCACCAGGGTGCCCGCGCCGGACTTGATGAGCGCGCCACTGCCGGCATTGGTGCCCGTCCACGTCAGGGTGGTGCCGGCGTTGACGACGTCGAAGATGGCGCCGGCGCCGCTGAAGGTTGCCCCGCGGTCCGTGGTGGTAGAACCGCCGGTGTAACGGAGGGTGCCGGAGGAGAGGACGAGGTTTGTGGATTCCACGGCGGCCGCGCCGAGGGGGCTCGGCGCCCCGCCGTTATCGAGGCGCGAGACCGAAACGGCGCCGCCGGAAATCACGGTGGGGCCGGTGTAATCGTTGGTGGTGAGGAGGGTCAGCGTGCCCGAGTTTGCCTTGGCCAGGCCGGTGCTGCCGGTGATTCGGCCGTTGCCGGTGAACGTGTAAGCGGCGGTGGCGTTGACCGTCACCGAGCCGGGCGTGAGGTCGCCGGCGAGGGTCACGATCGGGTTGCTTGCGCCCGTGTTGTCGAAGACCACGTCGTCCAGGAAGTAGAACCGGTCGGGGGCGCCGTCGTTGAGCCAACCAACCGTCGCGCCCGTGTCCCAGAAGTTGTTGGCGCCGTTGCCGGTCCAAACCAGGGTGGCGGCCGGGCGGGCGGCGTTGACGATGATGGCGATGGCACCTGGAGGATTGGTCAGCGTGCCGTTGATGCCGGAGAGCGCGAAATTGCTCAGGCCGCCGTTGAACGCGCCGGAATAAGTGATGAGGGTGTAAATGCCGTTGCCGGGGAGGCCGTCCAGCAGGCTGAACTTCAACAGGTTTGTGCCGCTGACATTCAGGTTGCCGAAGACCTGGATCAGGTCGTTGGTTTTGAGGAGGCCGGTGGGGTCGTCGGACAGGTCGAAGCGATTGGTGACCCCACCGGAAAGGGTGAGACTATTCGAGATCGTCAGGGTGCCGGGCGCGCCGATGCCGTCGCCGGGGGTCAGGGTCGAGCCGCTGAATGCCGCCACGGAGTTCCCGAGCCGGCCCCGCCCGCCCAGAGTAGCCCCGGCCCGGACGGTGACCGCGCTGGCGGTCAAGGCGCCGTGGACAAGCAGGGTGCCGTTGCTGACGGTTGTGGCGCCGGTGAAGGGGTTGGTGGTGTTGAGGATCAGCGCCCCACTGCCGGCTTTGTTCAAAGTCATCGCGCCTTCAAGCGCGCCCGAGCCGCCGAAAGTGTAGGACTGGGACGCCTGGACAGTGACGGAGGCGGGACGGAGGGAGCCGAGGAGATTCACGGCGGGCGTGGTCGAGCCGGTGTCGTCGAAGAGCACGGGCTGGCCGTTGTGGAACGGGTAAAGCAGGGAGACGCCATCGGACCAGTTGAAATCGCCCGAGGCATTCCAGTGGTTGGCGAGGTCATCGCCATGCCAGGTGGGGGTGAAGCTTTGGGCCGCCGGAGTGAAGAAGAGGTTCATGACGCGGGTCAACGGCTCGCCGTCGGCGTCGTTGACGGTGAAGGTGAAGCTGGCGTTGCTGTGCAAGCCGCTGACGGGAGTAAAGCGGACGAACCAGCCGTTGATAAGGGAGACCGTTCCGTTGGTCGGATTGCCCACAGTCCAGAAAGGGGAGCGATTCACCACGACCCAGCCCCGGGTGAATTGTCGCAAATCCACCGCCACATTGGTGTTCATCAGGGCGATGCCGTGGGGTTCGGCCAGCCAGTTCAGGTAATCCTCAAGCCGGGTGTAACCGCTGCCGCTGGGGCTCGGGTCGTTGTGATTGGCAACGCCGGGGTTCGAGCCGGTTCCATTTTCCCAGTAGTCCGGCATGCCGTCCTGGTCGGTGTCGGGATAGGGCGTGCCGTTGCGGATGACGCCCGGGCCATTCATCGGGGGCAGCAGCTCCGAGGTGATGGTGCCGCCCCGCAGCCCCCAGGAGACGAGCTCCTGAATCATGAGTTCGTCCACGCGGTCGCGGCGAAACGAGGCGCCGGCATCGCTGATGGCCAGCTTCAGGGCCGTGAGGGGCGAGTAGGCCGTCGTGATGGGATAAGGAA
Source organism: Verrucomicrobiota bacterium (assembly GCA_029974925.1). Lineage (GTDB taxonomy): Bacteria > Verrucomicrobiota > Verrucomicrobiia > Limisphaerales > UBA8199 > JARKQH01. The sequence continues at coordinate 1,859 of JARKQH010000149.1, read as the reverse complement.
AGGGTGTGGTTTTCAGGTCCATCGGCCCGTAACTGGCGAAGGGCAGGTCCGCGCCGTCCAGCACCCCGTCCCGGTCGCCGTCGTACCAGTTGTTGGTGGCGTAGATGTGGAAATCGGTGTTGCCGCCGCTGATGGCGCTGGAGCTGCTGGCGGGGCCGCGCACAAAGTAATTGTTGAAGACGTTGACGAACGACTGGCCGGCGGAATCGCCGCCCATGATGTAGCCGGCGGTTTCCCAGTTGCAGACGACGTTGTTGACGAACTCGTTGACCCCTTTGACCTTCGGGTTGCGGGTGTCGTTATCCAGGTAGAGGGTGCGGAGAATGCTGACGCCGCCGTCGGTCTGGATCAATCCGCCGGCGGAGTGGGGCTGCAGGCCCTGGGAGATGATGGCGGACTGAATGGTGATGTTGGTGACATTGCCGCTGATGGAAAAGGTTTCATCGCGTCCCCAGGAGACGCTGACGTGATCAAAGATCATCCGGTTGCCATTGGCGATGCCGATGGCGTCGGTATCGGTGTCGCCGTTGACGCCCTGGCGGACGCGAATGAAGCGGCAGATGTTGTTGTTTGCGCCGGAGAACGAGAGGCCGTTGCCGTAGAGAGTGATGCCGTCGCCCGGCGCGGTCTGGCCGGCGATGGTGATGTTGGATTTGGGGGCGTAGCGCGGCGGCTTGTAATCAATCACGCCGCCGATGTCAAAGACGATGGTGCGGCCGGAGACGCTGACCGCGTCGCGAAACGAGCCCGGACCGGAGTCGTTGGTGGTGGTGACGTGGTACACCGAGCCGCCGCGGCCGCCGCTGGCGAAGCGGCCGAAGCCCTGGGCCCCCGGGAAGGCGGGGAGTTGCGCCAGGGCAACCGGCCCGCCAAGCCCGACCGCCGTGAGGAGGAGCGCCGAGAAGAACTTCATGGAGGCAAGCTTACCCGCGCTGCGGAGGCAGTTGAAGCCTGCACCCCTCGAGGTTGCGAACTGCGAGGGGTGCAGGCAAGAGGAGGCCACGCGGGAGCTGGGGTTTCAGAATGCTCGAGGCGCACGCCGGGCTTATTGCGGCAGTTGTTCGAGGCGGAAGAACACGGCCGGGCTGGCCGGGTCAATCGGGACGATGACGGGCGGCATGGCGCCGTCCGGATAATCGTACCAATTGTTGCTCAAGCCGGTGCCGAGGCTGTTGGTTTGCGCCTGAAGCTTCAAGAGGCCGGTCCAGGAAAGCTCGAGGTTGTTGCCCACCCGCGCGTAATTGAGGGTGGCGCCGGCCGAGACGCGGAGGCTGCCGTCCACGTTGAGCTGGCTGAGGTCCCACTCGAGGCCCGGCGCGAGCTCGGGAAGGGAGACTTCTTCGAACACGGCCCCGGCGTAAAGGGCGGCCGCCGGGAACAGGTAAAAGATGTCGCCGGCCTGGAGCGTGCCGGAAAGGTTGGTGACGACCAGTTTGCCGCCGTAGCTGACGGCCGCCAGGCCGGCGACTGAATCGTTCAGGCCCGAGGCCTTGTCGAGCTCCATGACGGTGGTGCTGCCGGATTGCAGGATGAGCCAGTTGTTGATGGTGAGCTGGCCGACGGACGCGCCGGGAGCCAGGGTGCCGCCGTATTGGACCTCGACCGCGCCGGCGAGGGTGCCGGAGCCGGCCAGGGTTCCACCGGCGACGGTGACGGAGGTGTTACCCAACGCGCCGTCCACCTGCAACACGCCTTCCTGGACCGTCGTGTTGCCGGTATAGGAACTGGCGCCGGTCAGGGTCCATTTGCCCGCGCCGGTTTTGATGATGGCCGTGCGGACGGTGGCGCTGGTGTCTTCGATGGCGCCCTCGAACGTGAAGTCGGTGTTTTTTCCGCCGACGGAATAGGTGATGTCGCCG
>JARKQH010000107.1 GCA_029974925.1 Verrucomicrobiota bacterium | reverse complement strand
GGCTGGTACGGTTATGCTTGGGCTGTTGGCTTGGCTTGGGGCCGGTTGCGCGCCGTGGCCCGAGCAGTCGGACTGGCAGTGGCGGCAGTGGAATCCCCACTACCGCCTGCCCTACCCCGGCGATCAAGGGGCGCGCTGAGGCCGGGCGGGGCCGCGGGGTTCGGATTGGTTTTACGCGGGGAATCGCGGATTTTTCGCAGTCCCGGCATTGACAAGGCCATTTAAACTCCTTAATCCTTCCCCGGCTCGAACCAAAACTTATGCAAAGCGTACAACTTGGCCTGATTGATTACGCCATCCTTATCATTTACGTCGCGTTCGTGGTCGGCATTGGCTTCGCCCTGCGACGGTATCTCAAGAGTTCGTCGGACTTTCTGACCTCGGGCCGGTCAATTCCGGCCTGGGTGACGGGGCTGGCCTTCATCTCGGCCAACCTGGGGGCGCTGGAACTGGTCGGCATGGCGGCCAGCGGCGCCAAGTATGGCATCGCCACGAGTCATTTTTACTGGGTGGGGGCCATTCCGGCGATGGTCTTTCTGGCGATCTTCATGATGCCGTTCTACTACGGGTCGAAGGCCCGGTCGGTGCCGGAATACCTCAAGATGCGGTTTGACGAGCGGGTGCGGGCGTTGAACTCGATTGCGTTTGCGGTGATGACGGTGTTCGCGTCGGGCATCTCGATGAACGCGCTGGCCAAGCTGCTGAACCAGTTGCTGGGCTGGAACTACCACATCGCCCTGTGGATCTGCTCCGGCGTGGTCCTGATCTATGTGCTCAAAGGCGGCCTGACCTCCGCGATTTACACCGAGGTGCTCCAGTTCTTCATGATTGTGCTGGGCTTTGCCCCGGTGGTGTATCTCGGCCTCAAGGACGTCGGCGGTTGGGGGACGATGAAAGCCTCGCTGCAAACGGTGGCCCAAAACCCGGCCGCGTTGAACCTGGGCACCAACGCCTACCCGAGCGAAGCCTGGACCAGCGCCTGGAAGCCGTTGTTAAGCGGACCGGCCGCCAACCCGATGGGCGTGGACTGGTTCGCGATGGTGTTCGGGCTTGGTTTTGTGCTGTCGTTCGGTTACTGGTGCACGAACTTCCTGGTGGTGCAGCGCGCGATGGCAGCGAAGAACATGAGCGCGGCGCGGCGCACCCCCCTGATTGCCGCGGTGCCCAAGATGCTGTTCCCGGCGCTGGTCATCGTGCCCGGGATGATTGCCATCGCGCTGACCTCGATGCCCGACAAGCAATACCGCATTCCGCCGCCGATCATCAGCGACAATGTCTATAACCGGGCCGTGGAAGCGGTGAAGATGGCGGCGGCCATGGACCCCGAGGATGCGCTGCCGATGGTTTCCGAGGCGATGGGACGCAAGCTCAACGCCGAGCGCATCACCGCCCTGGTCAAAGGCGCCGAACAGATGACCGACCAGCAGATCAAGCAGGGCATTTATGACGCCATCGCCGAGTATGACTACGACGGCGTGATTCTTTCCCTCGTGAAAAAGTACTGCCCGCCCGGGCTGCTGGGGTTGGCGCTGACCGCCCTGCTGGCCTCGTTTATGTCAGGCATGGCGGGCAACGTCACGGCCTTTAACACCGTGTGGACCTATGACCTCTACCAGGCCTACATCGCTCCGAACAAGAGCGACCAGCACTACTTCTGGATGGGCCAGGCGGTCACGGTGGTGGGCATTTTGCTCAGTATCGCCTGCGCCTACTTCGCCTCCATGTATAACAACGCCATGGACATCATCCAGTTGGTGTTCGGCTTTGTGAATGCGCCCTTGTTCGCCACCTTCCTCCTGGGCATGTTCTGGGCGCGCACCACCGGCACCGGCGCCTTCCTGGGCCTGTTTGGCGGCATCGCCGGTTCGGCCCTCTTCCACGCGTTCACCCTCTCGGCCGGCAACGCTCCCGGCGTCAAGGGCGGCTACCTGGCCGTGTGGCAAACCTTCCCGAGCGAGATGGCGCAGAACTTCTGGCTGGCCAGCTTCGCCTTCACCGTCTGCTTTGTCCTGACCCTGGGGATTTCGCTGGTAACCCGCCGCACCAAGACGGACGCGGAACTCAAGGGCCTGGTGTATTCCCTCACGCCGAAGATCAAGGACGAGGAAAAGGCCTGGTACCTGCGGCCCGCCACGCTGGGCGTCATCCTCCTGGTGTGCTGTGTGATTCTCAACCTCATCTTCTGGTAAATCGAAAGGAACTGTTTTATGGGACTGGATATACGCTGGCCGATCGGCCTCATGTTCTCGCTCATCGGAGTCATGCTGGTGGTTTACGGCCTGATCACCGGATCAAACGCCGAACTTTACCATCGCTCCCTCGACATCAACGTCAACCTGTTGTGGGGGATGTTGCTGACGGTGTTCGGCGTCGCGATGCTGATCCTGGCCTGGCGCGGGGCGAGGGTGAACCCGGTCCCGCAGCAATAGTCCGGTCGGGCGCCGGGGGTGGGCCTCGGGATGGGCGGGAAACCGCCACTCGAGCGGGGGGAAGCCGCGAGCGTCGGCGCCGCGTCTCCGGACAAGAACTGGCAAGATGAAAGCGAATCTGGAAACGTCGAGTTTTGGCGTTTTGCCCGACGGCAGGCCGGCGACACTGTTCACGCTGACCAATTCGAACGGGGTGGTGGCCAAAATCACCAATTATGGCACCATCATCACCGAGTTGCACGTGCCGGACCGCCAGGGGCGGTTCGCCGACATCGTTCTGGGCTTCAACCGGCTTGAACCCTACCTCAAGGGACACCCCTACTTTGGCTGCACGGTCGGGCGCGTGGCCAACCGCATTGCCGGCGGGAAATTCACCTTGGACGGCAAAACCTATCACCTGGCTGTGAACAACGGCCCGAACCACCTCCACGGGGGGCTGCGCGGCTTCGACAAGGTCCTTTGGGAAGCCGAACCCCAGGGCGCCGGGGCCGTCCGGTTTGCCTACATCAGCCCGGACCTGGAGGAAGGTTATCCCGGCCGGCTCGAGGTCACCGTCCTGATGACCCTGACGGCGGCCAACGAATTGCGGATTGATTACACGGCGACCACCGACCAGGCCACGCCGGTGAACCTCACCAATCATTCCTACTTCAACCTGGCGGGCGAAGGCCAGGGCCACGTGCTGGACCACGTGCTCATGATTGCCGCAGACCATTTCACGCCGTCGAATGCCGACCTCATTCCCACCGGCGAGATCAAGGCGGTGAAGGGCACGCCGCTGGATTTTACCCGCCCGACCCCAATCGGCGCCCGCTTCTCCCAATTGCGGGGCGATCCCATCGGCTACGACAACAACTTCGTGCTGAACAGCGGGGGCGGGTCGTTGGCGCTGGCGGCGCGGGTGACGGAACCGGGCAGCGGGCGGGTGATGGAGGTGGAAACCACGCAGCCCGGCCTCCAGCTCTACACGGCGAACTTCCTGGACGGGTCCCTAGTGGGCAAACGGGGCGTTGCCTACGCCCGTCATAGCGCCTTTTGTCTCGAGACCCAGCATTTTCCCAACGCGGTCAATGAACCGGCTTTCCCGTCGGTGATCCTGCGTCCGGGCCAGACTTATCGCCAGACCGCGATTTATCGGTTTGCCGTCGAATAGACCCAACGAGTAACTGCCATGATGACCTTGAACGAACTGGGCAACCTGGTTGCCGAACGATTCACCCAGACTTACGGACGCCCGCCCCGCTGGATCGCCGCCGCCCCGGGCCGCGTGAATGTCATCGGCGAGCATACCGATTACAACGACGGCTTCGTCTTCCCGATGGCTATTGACCGTTACACGGTGATTGCGGCCGCTCCGGCCGGCGAGGCGCCAGCCCGGGTCCAACTGCGCTCGACCGTCGGCAACGGCCCGGCGTCCATTGACCTGGCCCAGCCCTTGAAGCCGGCGCCCAAGGGGACCTGGTACAATTACCCGCTGGGCGTCCTGGCGGGTTTTGCCGCCCGGGGCGTCAAAGTGCCCGGCTTTGATGCGCTCATCCACTCGACCGTTCCCCTGGGGGGCGGTCTGTCCAGCAGCGCCGCGCTCGAGGTTTCCACCGCCACCCTCCTGGAAACCATCACCGGTCATAAACTGGATCCGGTCGAAAAAGCGCTGCTGTGTCAGAAGGCCGAACATGAGTACGCCGGCATGCCTTGCGGGATCATGGACCAGTTTATTTCTGTCATGGGCCGGCCGGACCACCTGTTGCTGCTGGACTGCCGGTCGCGGCAGACGGAGCTGGTGCCGATGACCGACGGGGCGGTCGAGCTGCTGATTACCAACACCAACGTAAAGCACGAGCTGACCGGCGGCGAATACGCCAAACGCCGCGCCCAGTGCGAAGCCGCCGCGAAGTCACTGGGCGTCGCCTCCCTGCGCGATGCGACGGCGGCCCAACTCGAGGCGGCCGCCGGGAAAACCGACCCGGTTGCCTTCCGCCGCGCCCGGCACGTGATCGGGGAAATCGAGCGGACGCTGCAGGCCGCCAAAGCCGTGCGGGCCTCGAATTGGGCGAAGGTGGGCGAGCTGATGTATGCCAGTCACGCCTCGCTGCGCGACGATTACGAAGTCAGTTGCCCCGAACTGGATGCGGTGGTTGAAATCGCCCGCGGCATCGGCCCCGCCGGCGGGGTGTACGGCTGCCGCATGACCGGCGGCGGGTTTGGCGGATGCACCGTCGCCCTGGTCCGGGCCGAGTCGGTGCAGGCCATCGCGGATCGCATCGCGGCCGATTACGAAAAGCGCACCGGGATCAAGCCCTCGCTGTTCGTCTCGCGGCCCGCAGCCGGCGCCACCGTTCTCCGCGCCTGATCCGGGCGGGAGGGGCATCCGTCAGCCCGGGAGCTTTCGCCGTTTCACGGCAGCAATTGAACCCGGTAGAACCGCTGCGCCTCGGGCTGGACCGAATCGGCGGCCTCGAGTTCGAGGCCCTCGGCGGTGCGGTCTGGAGCCAGGTCGGTCCAGTTGGACGCCCCCAGCGTGTCCTGGTACTGGAGGCGATAGGTTCTTCCTGGAATGGTCCGCCAGCGGAGGACCAGCGTGCCATTCGACGAGGCGACGGACCGGAAGACGAGGCGGGGCAGCACGGTCAGGACGAAAGACTGGCTGGCGCTCAAAGGCGGTTCGCCATCGTCGTCAACCACAACCGTTATGGCGTTGGTGGAGGGGCAGTCCGCCTCGCCCGGCGTCCAGGTGAGCACGCCCGTAAGCGGATCAAGCTGCATCGCCGGCGGGCCGTTGGTTTCCAGGCGGAACGAGAGAAGGTTGGGGGGCGGATCGGGGTCAAAGGCCAGATTGGTCCAGACCAGCGTCTGGCCCTCGACCAGGAGCTGATCCGGGATGGGGGCCAGCTCGGGCGGGTCATTCACCGGCAGAACCGTCAGGGTGAAGGAAACGGAGTTTGAAGCGAGGCCATCACTGACAACCACCGTGATCAGGGTCGAGCCAGACTGATTGGTCGCGGGCAGGAGCATGAGCGTGCGGTCGGCGCCCGCCCCGTCGAACCAAAACTGAGCGTCCGGCACAAGATTGGTATCGGCTGAGAAACCCGAAAGCGACAGCCCCTCCAAGGGCGTGTCAGGGTCGCTCACGGTCAGCGCAATCTGGAGCGGGGTGTCCTCCGGCGTTTCGAGGTCGGCGACGGGCGAAATCGCGGGCGGTACGTTTGCCACGATGACCGTCGTTGCCGCGTTGTTGGCCGCCAACGGGTCGGTCGTGCTGGCGGCTGCCTCCGCCACGTTCCACAGCGCGCCAGGATTTTGGACCAGAGCATTGAGGGTGAGTTCGCACGCGGCCCCGGGGGCCAGGTCACCCAGCGCGAAGATGACGCGGGCGTCCCGCAAAGCCCAGGTGCCTTGTGTCGCGTTGGCGGACAGCAGGGCGAGGCCCGCCGGCAGGAGGTTGGTGACGGTCACGGCGAACGCCTCGGCCGGCCCGTGGTTGGTAACCCGGAGGGCCAGCGTGATTTCGGAGCCGACCTGGAGCTGGGTTGACACGAGGGAGGCAGCCAACTCGAGGTCGGCGGTCACCGGCCCCTCGCAGCAGGCCGGTGTGGCCGTCGTGAGGTGCAGCGCCCAGCCCGCCGCGAGCCCGCCGGACAGTTGCTGGTCGTCGTCCTGGACGAACAGCGACCACACCCCGTTGGGGTCCGTGCCGTTGAACACGCTGAGGGATTGGCCATGGGGGGCGGCGGGCGCCGGGGGCGCCAGTTCGTCAGGGGCGTAACCAAAGTTGGACGGCTGCCAGGTTCCGGAGCTCAGAACGAGGTTGTCAGGCGGGGGCGAGGGCGCCTCGTCGTCAAAAGTCAGGTTCAGGCCCTTCACGATAAAGTCTCCCCCCGCGTCGGACATCAGCATGACGTTCTGTCCTTGCGGGCCAACGAGCAGGATGTCCACATCGTCGGGATAAGGGTGGGAGAAGTCGGTCAGGGTGACGGTGACTTTGGCCAGACGGCCGGCGAGGTTCGAGACGGTAATCGCGGAGGGGTAGGGGTCTGCCGGCTCGTTGTCGAGGATGGCAATGCTGGCGGGATTGGTGAAAACGAAGGTTGCATAAGCATTCGTGCCAACCGGCAAAGCGCTTTCAACCGTACCCAGCAAGGCGTCCCCGTCGCGCAGCTCCAAAACCGCGCCCAGGCTGCTGCCGCACGGCGCGCCCACCACGAAGGCAAACGGGCGGGCAACCGCCGGTCCATCGGGCGGGAGCGCGCCAAAGAGCTGCGGGGCACTGGGCCGCAACACGCCGTTGGTGGCCAGCAAGGTTGCAACCAGGTTTGTGGTGGGCGCCGTTCCGAGGTTTTTCAACGCAAATTCCATCGTAACACTTTCGCCGGTGTCGAGGCGGTGGTTGGGCGGCCCGCAGTTTTCACGAAGCAACGCGATGGACCCCAGCTCGATCCGGGGCGCGGGAACGAACGAGACCAGGGAGAAATCCGTGTCGGAGATGTCGAAAAAGACCTGGTCAACCGCCTCGATCTGGAGGCGGGCGGTGGAGGTGTCGAGCCGGGGGAACTGCACTGTCTCGGCTCCGTCGTTGGGGGTATTGGCAGCCAGGACAATCGGGAACGTCAGACCGCCGTTGGTGGAGAGCAGGATGTTGACGGCGGCGGCGGAAACCGGGGGGTTGGTGGTGCCGGCGACCTCCCAGGTGACGGTGTGGATATTGGACCAGGTAACGGGGGTATTGGGGGCGGTAATCCGGAAAGGCCCGGCGTTGCTGGCGACCTCGACGGCGGTGTCCGCGGCGGCCATGCCACCGCCGGCGGGGCAGTGGTCGCGGACGGTCACCCGGAAATGCAGGGTCCGGTTTGTCGTGGGCAGCCCCTCGCCTCTGACCGCAACGCCGGCCACCAGGCCGGTGAGTTGCGGAAAGGTGCGGATGCCGAGCGGTGTCGGAGGAAAAGACCGAAACAGGGGGCTGGCGCCATTGTCGGGCGCCCCGAGCGGGACCGGCGGCCCCAGATCGCGTTGTTCCCAGCAGTAACTCAGCGGGTCGCCGTCGGGGTCGGAGGCGGCTGCCGTCAGGCGGAAAGGGGTGTCCCGCGGGATGACGACGGTGGCGGGAGCCGTGACGACCGGCAGGGAGTTGGAAGTCGGCAGCAGCAGTGGGCAGGAGCTGCCGACGCCCGAGGTGACGAAGGCGAGGATTTCCTCGATGCTGGCGGAATGGAAATAGGGATCGCTGTTGGGTTGTAAGTTGTCGGGCCCGCAGATGCCGGCATAGCTCATCACGGTGGAGCCGCTGCCGGGTTCGTATGCCGTGGCGGAATTGCGATTGGGAGGCCAGCCGCCGCAGGCGTTGTTGGTGCCGTTGAAGGTGTGGCTGGCCCCGAATTGATGACCGATCTCGTGGGCGACGTAGTCAATAAAAAAGGGGTCGCCCACCGGCGCCGCGCTGCCCGTGTAGCCCCCGGCCTTGAGACCCGCCAGACAAACCACCCCGATATAGGCTCGGCCGTCGGACCGGGTTCCGAAAAGATGGCCGATGTCGTAGTTGGGGCTGCCGATGACGCTGTCCAGATTCGCCTGGTTCTGGTTGAGGAGGACCTGCAGGTCGGTGCTGGTGTACGGATCGGTGGCGGCGTTGGTATAGACCACCAGATCGTTGTTGGCGACGAGCTGGAGGCGAATGGCCAGGTCGGTCTCATAAACCGCGTTGACACGGTGGATGGCGGTTACGATGGCGGCCATGCCGTTGGCCACGCTGCCGCCATGAAATTGCGTGTATTCGCCCATGGCGGCGCAGGCGAGGCGATACACTCTCAAGTTCGTGCCGAAAGGCGCTTGCGGCGGCGTCGGCCTGGGGACGGCTGCGGGAATGGCATCCGGCCCGAAGGCCGCGGATTCCTCCGAACCGGCCCCTGTTGAGCAGCGAAACTCGCCGGCGGTCTGCGGGGATTCCTTCCGCAAATAAACGGCGTGCCACTCGCAGTCGCCTTGGAACAGGGGGTCAATATAAGCCGCCCCGTCGCGCCGGAGGACCTGGGCATGAAAACCCGCCGGGGTGAGGTCGAATCGCGCCGTGGCGCTCGGATCCTCAATTCCCCGGCCCACGAAGGTCCGGATCTCGGGGAATTTGGCCGCAAGCTCCGGCGCCATCACCGCCACCGCCACAAAACGAAAGTGGGCGAAACCGCCCTCCGGCAGGGGCAGAGTGACCAGGCTTGTCGAGTCCGTCACGGATTGTGCCGATTCGCGCGGGGCTTGGGCCAGCAGGGCCTCCATGCGGCTGCGGTCAAGGCGAAAGGCGCGAAACGGCTGCGGCTCGATCCAGACCTTGGCGCCGGCCGGGAAGGCGGCGGGGCTGGCTTCGCGCCACAGTCCGAGTGGGTCCTGTGGATAGGTGCCTCCGGACGGCGACACCGCCGCGGCGCCGGTTGCCGCGCTTTCAGTTGAAGAAGGGCCGATCTGGGCGCAGGCGGGATTCCACTGGACCAATAACCCCAAGAGCCCCCACGCAACCACCAACCCTGCGCGCCGGGTGTTTCTTGTTACTGCGGTGCGGTCCATTTCGCCCCCCCGGCTGGGAATCGGGTTCTAGGTTTGTTCGAGCTTCGCTTTCTCGATGCGCACACAGTCCGGGCACAGGCTGTGCGTGAAGGTCAGGTCTATGTGCCGGCGCAGGTATTCGTCCACATTGGACCAGAATTGCTTGTCGTCGCGCATTTTATGGCAGCGAACACAAATGGGGATGATGCGCTCCAACTGGACCACCTCGCTCAGGTTCTCCAGCACCAGCACCACCCGCTCATGGTTCTGGTACGAAAACGGCGACGCGGTTAAGAGAAAACAGACCTCCCGCGACTCGCCGGCTTCCATCAATTCCATGCGCACTCGCCGGCGCACCACCCGGTGGCCCGCGAAGGCTTCATTTACCGCCGACCGCAGTCCGCAGTGGCGGCAAAAACCGCCGCGGCCGCATCCCTCTGGCGAGTCCTTGGCGCGAGCGCAACGGATTGCCTCCCCGCTCCGCTGCCGCAAGGCCTTCTGGGGGTCCGGTCCGAGCAATTCCGCCGCCGCGGCGTTATAGTCGAGGATCGTGACGTCCTGGTCCACCAGGAACACGAATGCGGGAATGGCGTCCAGCAACTGGCGCAACAGCACCTCGTTGCTCATTTGAGTTACGGCGATCCGCATCCCCGCCCTGATGGCAAAAAAAGGCCACTTTGTCAATGCAAAACCACTGTCGCCTCCTTCCGCTTTCCGCCCCGGGCGGCCTGAAACGGGGCCCCCGCGCGCGGGAACCGCCGGGGCGGGTGGGGAGGGCGCGAACCAGAAGGATGGCGCGGCTTCTTGACAGGCCCGCCATGCGAGGGGAGGATGGGAACATTATGAGCCCGGGCCAACTTCAATTGCGGCGCGGCCGGAGCAGGCCGGCCGCCTGGGAGAGCGGCGGGCGCGTAATTCCAGAAAGGTCATTCCCATGAAACGGTTAGTTTACTTCCTGAGTGTCGCGTGGATGTTCGGGGTTCTGTCTGAGGCGCCCTGCCGGGGCTTTAATTTGAGCATCCAACCGGAGAACGACCAGGTGCGATTGACGTGGCCCAGCCAGGGGGCGGGCAAGGTTTATACCGTCCAATACCGGCCCGCCTTGGCGGGAGGGCGCTGGACGCCTTTGTTGCCGTGGGATGACTGGCCCATTGGCGGGACGACTTTTGCCGACCCGCTTGGAACGGAGGCCGCGCGGTTTTACCGGCTGGCGGTGATTGAGCGGGGACGGGTGGCGGGGGTGACGTTCCAGGAAAGCGCGTCGCAGGCGACAATGAATTCGTTGATTCAGGTGGCGGAGCTGCAGTATGGGATTGATATCCCTTTTACCGCCTCGTACGGCGTGAATGTTTACCGGATAGATTACGAAACGGTGGACGGGTTGCTGGGGCCGACGCTGGCGTCGGGGGCGCTCTTCGTCCCGGTGGGCATTCCAACGCCGGCGGATTTGTTCAGTTACCAGCATGGAACGGTCCATCGGCGCATTGACGCGCCGTCGTATGTGGGCGTGCCCGAGCGGGCGGTGGGTTTGATTGCGGCGTGTCACGGCTACGTGGTGGCGATGCCGGATTACCTGGGGCTGGGCGAGGGTTCGACGAACGTGCATCCCTACGTGCACCGGCGCTCGAGCGCGACGGCGGTGGTGGACATGTTGCGGGCGGCGCGGGCGAGCGTGGCGGGCGTGCCGGCGATCCAGCAAGCGGTGCCGCAGGGCTTGAGCGGGAAGCTCTTCCTGTTTGGCTATTCGCAGGGGGGATATGTGACGCTGGCCGCGCAACAGGAAATCGAACGGAAACATGCGGCCGAGTTTCCCATTACCGCCTCGGCCCCCTCGGATGGCCCGTATGATCTGTCCGGGACCATGGCCACCATCATGGTGGCGCCCCAGGCTTATCCGTCGCCGAACTATCTTCCCTACGTCCTGTTCACCTACAACAGCATTTATCACCTGTTTGAGGATCCCGCCGAGGTTCTGGTCGAGCCTTACGCCCACACGCTCCCTCCCCTGTTCGATGGCGAACATACCGGCGACCAGATTGACGCCGCGATGCCGCCCTCGGGCATTCCGAGTGAGATTCTCAAGCCGGCCTTTCTCGAGGCGTTCAAGAACGATCCGAATCATCCCTTCCGCCTGGTATTGCGGGAGAACGACTTGCTCGGCTGGGCCCCGGTTTCGCCCACCCGCCTGTTCCACTGCGCGGCGGATGATGTGGTCCCGTTTGCCAATTCGGCCATCGCCTATGCGAGCTTTGTCGCGGCCGGCGCGGATACCAACCGGGTGCAACTGGTGGACCCGAATCCGGGGGGGACGCATGGCACCTGCCTGTTTTCCGGCGTGCCGCTCATCCTGAGCTGGTTTGACTCGTTGCGTTGAGGCGGGGAGGAGGCGGAAAATGAGGACCGTTCTCTGGATGGCGCTCCTGGCGGGGGGAATGGCCTGCGGCAGCCCGGCCGCCACCAACCGGGTGCTGGTTGAAGCGGGCAAGTTCATCGAAATTTTCGACCCCCAAGCCGGCGAACGCGATCCGTGGTGCATCAACGACCACACTTTTGTTCGTGGCCCGGACGGCACCTGGCACGTGTTCGGCATCACCCACATCCTCCCGGTGGATTTTTTTCGGGACCCCGGCAAGAATCTGCTGCACGCCACGGCGCAGCGGTTGACCCAGGCGCCGTGGCGCAAGGAGCGTTTTGCGGTCATGGCGGACTGGGCGAAGCACGGGGAATGGCTGTTCTGGGCGCCGCATGTGATCCGGCACAACGGTCTCTACTACATGTTTGTGTGCGTCGGCAACAGCCAGGGGCACCAATACAAGATTCATTTGCTGACCTCGAAAGACCTGTGGGAATGGGAACGGAGCCCGGCGAATCCGTTGTTGACGGATGGTTTTGATGCGCGGGACCCGATGGTGCTGTCCGCCGGCGGGGAATGGATTTTGTATTACACCGCCACCTCGAAGCCGGAGGGCGGCAACCATGTGGTGGCGGCGGTGACGAGCCGGGACCTGCTCAGATGGGGCAACCGGCGCGTCGTGTTCACCCATCCCCGAACGGGGACCTTCGGCGGGCCGACCGAGTCGCCGTTTGTTTTAAGGCGGGGCGCTTCCTATTATTTGTTCGCATGTGATGGGGGGACGATCAACGTGTTTCTGAGCCAGGACCCCTTTCACTGGGAAATCCAGAACCAGGTCGGCACCATCCACGCCCACGCCTCCGAGGTGGTGCGGGATGTGGACGGCCAATGGTACATCAGCCACGCCGGCTGGGAGCGTGGCGGCCTGTCGCTGGCGCCGCTGAGTTGGCACGACGGCCTGGACGACGCAGACACCTCCTTGCCGCCTCCAGAGTAAGGCGGCAGCGGGAGGCCGCGGGCTCGAGACAGCCGGTTCCGGCGGGCGATTCGAAAGCCCAAACCCCCGGCAGGCGCAAGCAAGCCCTTCCGGCGTCCGCAGTCACTTGCCCTGTCGAATCTGCTCTTTCTTTTCCTCCAGCTCGGCCTGCAGGGATTTGCGGTCGCTAACCAGTTGTTTTTCGAGCTGTTCGAGAGCTTCGAAGTCGCCCTGCTCGGCGGCCTTGGCCATTTCGCCTTTGAGCAAAAGCTCGCGTTCGGCGATTTTGGCGGCGTACCGGGCGTCCAGTTCCGCCAGGGCCTGCTTTTGCCGCGCGGACAGCTTGATGGAGGGCGAACTCCGCGCCAGGCGCTCCATCGCCAATTCGTAAGCGGTTTTCATTTTTGACAATTCCCAGTATCCCACCAATCTGTCAGGAGGCAAGAACAGCATCATGACCCGGATCAAGTTACTTTCAACGGATTTCGATGGGACACTCTTCACGGAATTTGAGCACCCGCCCATCCCGAGCGAATTGCAGGAACAGATTGCGCGGCTGCAGGCCGAGGGGGCGCGGTGGATCATCAACACCGGCCGGGACATGTCGAGCCTGATGGAAGCGCTGGGGCGCGCCGGCATCGAGGTGGAGCCCGACTACCTGGTTCTGGTCGAGCGGGAAGTGTATCAGCACCGGGATTCCCAATACGTGCCGCTGCCGGAGTGGAACGAGGCGTGCCACCGCGCCCACGCCGAGCTGTTCGCGCGCATCCGGCCCGACGTGCCGGCGATGGTGGCCTGGATCAATGCCCGCTTCCACGCGCGGATTTATGAGGACGCTTATTCGCCCCTCTGCCTGATCACCAGCACCAACGGCGACATGGACCTCATCCTGGACCACCTCGAGCATTACTGCCGGCGCGTGCCCGACCTCACCGTCGTGCGCAACGACGTTTACGCCCGGTTCAGTCACCGCGCCTACAACAAGGGCACGGCCCTGGCGGAAATCACGCGGCGGCTCGGGCTGTCGCGGGAAGCAGTCTTCGCGGCCGGCGATCATCTGAACGATCTGCCGATGCTGTCGCGCGCGTATGCAGCCTGCCTGGCGGCGCCGGCCAACGCGGTCCCACCCGTCCGGGCCGCCGTGCTGGAACAAGGGGGATACGTGAGCCAGGCATCGCAGGGCGCGGGGGTGGCCGAGGCGTTGCGATACTATCTCGGGGCGGGCGGGGCTTGAGCAACGGCCATGAAGTGGAAAAGGCAGGATGATTCAAATATCTAATTAACATTTTTTGTCAGTCTGATGACAATTAGCAACTCTGACGCAAGGTCTTGTCGGTCAAGCTGATAAAACGGTTTATAATCCATTGACACTTCGGGTCAGAATGATAGAATTTTATTTAGATATTAAATGGCGCTGATTGCGGACGCAGTCGGGCGCGACACCAGAACAGCAATCCAGAATGCATGGCATGAACACGACCGAAGCTGCCGCCGCCGCAGGCGGCGCTCCCAGGGTCAGCACGATCAACGAGGCGGTCATCCGGATCGCCGGCAATTCGCAGGATGGCATTCAGGCCATTGGCGGATTTCTGGCGCGGCTGGCCGGCCGCACCGAGCAGGAGGTCATGACCTTCATGACGATTCCTTCGACCATTTCGGGCGGACCCTCCATTTTCCAGGTTCGCATCGGGTCGGGCGAGGTGCTCAGCGCGGGGGACGAGGCGGATGTGCTGCTGGCGTTTTACCAGCATTCGTATGACGGGCACCTGGCGTCGCTGCGTCCCGGGGGGCTGGTGCTTTACGACACGGATCATGTCCAGCCGAATCCGGAGATGCAGGGCCGGTACCGGCATGTGGGGATCCCGATTTCGACCCTGACCATCGAGGCGATTGGAGGCACGGCCAAGGACAAGGGCAAGAACGTCTTCGCCCTGGGGTTGCTGGCGCGGATGTTTGACCTCGACGTGCCGAAGCTGGAGGAGCTGATCACCGAACGGTTCAAGGGCAAGGATGAGAGCGTCCTCAAGAACGCGATGGCGGCGTTTCACGCGGGTTACGGGTACACGGTGGGCGCCTGGACGGAGACCTACCGGTTTGCCGAAGCGCGGCACCGTTCCGGGCGCCAGGTGGTGATGAATGGCAATGAGGCGCTGGCTTATGGTGTCATCGCCGCCGGCGTGCGGTTTGGGGCGGCGTATCCGATCACGCCCTGGTCCGACGTGATGGAGATTCTGCGCCGGGAGCTGCCGAAGTACGGGGGGACTTTCGTGCAATGCGAGGATGAGATTGCGGCGATTTCGATGGCGAACGGGGCGAGTTTCGCGGGGCGGGTGGCGGTGACCGGTTCCAGCGGGCCGGGGATTTCGCTTAAGATGGAATCCTTGGGCTGGGCGGTGATGTCCGAGGTGCCGCTGGTGGTCATCAATATCCAGCGGGGGGGCCCTTCGACCGGTCTGCCGACCCAGGTGGAGCAGTCGGACCTGAACCTGGCGTGCTACGGCAGTCATGGGGATGCTCCTCGAGTGGTGCTGGCGCCGGCGGACGTCGAGGATTGTTTTTACACGGCGATCGAAGCGGTGAACATCGCGCGGAAGTACAATGTGCCGGTGTTCATCCTCAGCGACCAGGCCATTGCCACCCGGATTGAAGCCTTCCCGACGCCCGACCTCGAAAAGGTCTGCCAGGACATCAGCCCGGACTTCACGCCCGTGGCGGAATACAAGCCTTATGATCTGTCGTCCCCCGACGGCGTCACCCCGCGGGTGGTGCCGGGCACGCGGATTCTCAACGGGCGTTACCCCGTGGCGGGCGGATTGGAGCACGACGAAATGGGGCATCCGACCGGATCGCCGCGGCTGCACATGGAAATGACAGCCAAGCGCCGGCGGAAGCTCCAAGCCCTGGCGCGAACGCTGCCAGTGCCGAAAGTCTATGGCCCGCCGGAAGGGCGGCTGCTGTTGGTGGGCTGGGGCTCGACCCGCGGTCCCATCCAGGAGGCGGTGGACCGGGCGCGGGCGGCCGGCGAAAGCATTTCGTCGCTGCATTTGAAGCATCTGTATCCCTTGCCACCCGGGCTGGAAGAGATTTTTGCCGGGTTCGGCAGCATTCGCGTGGTCGAGATGAATGACGAAGGACTGTACGGCTACGGCCAGTTGGCCGGGCTGTTGCGGGCCCGCTTTTGCGATTCGCGAATCGCCGGCATCAACAAGACCGACGGCCTGACCTGGAAGGTCAAGGAGATTCTCGAGCGCGCGCGGGCGGTGCTGGCCGCCGGGCCCGCTCCAGAGCAACCGGTTCATGCATCCTGACCTTGAGCCCTTCGCAAACCTTTACCCTTATGAGCGCCACTGTTGTTGATACTCCCATGGACAAACCCCCGGTTCTTTCACCCGATGCCTCCCGGACGGTGCCCGCCGCCCCGGAGCGGAAGCCGCTCACCAAGAAGGAGCTGGCGGCGGACCATCCGACCTGGTGCCCCGGTTGCGGTGATTTTTCGGTGCTCGCGTTGTACTTCAAGCTGATCGAGAAACGCCGCCTCTGGCAGGAAAAGATCACCACCATTTCCGGCATCGGCTGCTCGAGCCGGTTTCCTTACTTCGTGCAGAGTTACGGCGCGCACTACATTCATGGCCGCTCGCTGGCCTTCGCCAGTGGCGTGGCCCTGTCACGGCCGGACCTGCATGTGTTTGTGTTCGGGGGGGACGGCGACCTCTTTTCCATCGGCGGAAACCATTTCACCCACACCGCGCGCAAGAACATCAAACTGACGTGCGTGGCGATGGACAATTGGGTGTACGGGTTGACCAAGAAGCAGACCTCTCCCACCTCGCCTTTGGGTTTCAAGAGCAAGACCGACGTGTGGGGCGCGGTGGATTACCCGATCAATCCGGTGAAACAGGCGCTGGCGGCGGGGGCGACCTTTGTGGCGCGCACCACCCATTCGAATCCGAACCACGTCATGCAAATGATGGAAGCGGCGATGGACCATGACGGCTTCAGTTTCATTGAATGTCTCAGCGAGTGCGTCGAGTTCTACGAGGGCGCCTTCGATGCCGCCAACCCGCGCAAGGGCGGCGTGTTCAACACCGTGCCGGCGACGCACGATGTCACCAACGAGGTGGCCGCCTACAAGCTCGCCGACGAGCCGTTCCCCGGCTATTTCGGCATCTTTTACCAGGTCCAGCGCCCAACCAAGGGCGCGCGCGAAGCGGAATTGATTGCGGCCGCCCGGGAAAAGCTCAAGGGGTTGAAAGACTGGCAGATTCTGCAGAAAACCTTCGAGAAGATGCAGTAAGCCGCCGGGCGCGGCGCGGCGCCCGGGTTCCGAGCGCCGGCGTTCGAAGCCCGGAGTTTGCGGTCGTTACTTGCCTTGGGCGGCGGCGGTGTCGCGGTAGCGGTAGAACGCCGCGACGAGGCTGAAGAGGATGGCCACGGCGAACGTCAGCGCGGCATACATCAGAAAACGGGAACTGCTGACCGAAGCGTCGTGCGCTCCTTCCCCGGCGAGCGCGCGGGTAAAACCAACGACCATGAGGTTGCCCATGGTGATCGTGAGATTCCAGAAGCCCATGATGGTGCTTTTCATCTGGGGCGCCGCTTCCCGGAAGGCGAACTCGAGCCCGGTGGTTGAAACGAGCACCTCGGCGATGGTCAGGATGATGTAGGGCAGGATTTGCCACAGAATGGAGAGCTGGGCGCCGGCTTCGATGCGGGATTGAAGCATCGCCACCACCACGTAGGAGAGGGCGGCCAGGAACATGCCGGCGGCCATGCGCCGCAGCGGCGTGGCCAGGCGCCCGAGCAGCGGATACAGCCCCCAGGTCATCACCGGGATCAGCAGCATGACGAACAACGGATTGGCCGAAAGCATCTCTTCCGGCCCAATCGTCCACCGCCCCAGGCGATAGGGAACCATTTTCGCGCCCTGGAGGACCCAGGTGGAAAAGGTCTGGTCGAACAGCGCCCAAAACACCGGGATCAGGGCGAAGACGAACAAGATGGGGCTGACGGAGCGGGCGGCGGCAATTTCCGTGTCGCTGAACCGGTTCTGCACGCTCAGCCAGAAGCCCTCGGGCATTTCCATCCGGCGGGACAGGCTCAAGACCAGGATCAAGACATACCAAACGGCGATGGCGCCAAGCGCGGTCCAGTTCAGCCAGGCCAGCCACGGCGCTTTTGAACGGCTGAAGGCCACGAAAGCCAGGGCCGCCATGGCAAAAAGGGGGATGCCGATGGCCGTCAGCAGATTGAGCCACGAGCCGAGGCGGGGGCCGCCCTGCGCGGCGTGGGCGGAGAGAAACACCCGGAGAAAGCCTGCGGTCTTGGTGACGCGGGCGGGCGGGATGCGCACGTAATATTTGGTGCCCAGCCAGAAAATCAGGGTGGCAATGGCCATGAAGATGCCCGGCACGCCGAACGCCCAGCTATAGCCGAATTGCTTGCGAATGGCTGGGATGATCAGAAACGAGAAGAAGGAGCCCAGGTTGATGGACCAATAAAAAGCGGCGTAGGCTTTCTGCAGGAGGTGCCGCTGATCGGGCCTGAACTGGTCGCCCATGAAAGCCGACACGCAGGGCTTGATGCCGCCGGACCCGAAGGCGATGAGAGCCAGGCCCGCGTAAAGGGTCCAGGTTTTGCCCTCGAGGGTCGGGACGAAGTCGCTGGTGGCCAGCACGGCATGCCCGGCGCAGTAGGACAGGGAAATCCAGAGAATCGTGTGGTAACGGCCCCAGAACCGGTCGGAAACCCACGCCCCCACCAGCGGCATGAAGTAGTTCAGGGCGCTGAACAGGGCGATGATGGTGGTGGCATCGTCCTGGGTCTTGAGCAGCACCGTGGTGATGTAAAGGGCGAGAATGCCCTTCATGCCGTAATAACTGAAGCGCTCGCAGGCTTCGTTGCCAACGATGTATTTGACTTGGGGTGGCCAGCGGTGGTTGGCCGGAGCAGTTTCGACCTGTCGTTCGGCGGCGGCTTGGTCCTGGGCTCGCATGATGGACGGGGGCGGGAGAAATGGAGGCGGTTGGGGTTGGCGGATGCCCGCGGCTCAAGGGTTCCCAATAAGGATGCCAGTATTCATTGGGGAAAATCCTCGCCGAAGGTGGGGCCGGGGGCAAGTCTGGATCGAGCGTCTCGTTCAGGACCGGCCTTTTGCTGACTTGACACGCGGGGCTGGCGGCGCTTAGGATTTGAGAAGTCAGCCCAAACCGTTTTCATTCCGGTTTCGGGGCGGATGTACACAAGAAAAGCAACTCAGTTACGGTCCAGCCGGTTATGAAAATCCATCGCTCTCACTTCTCGAACTTCCAGAGCCTCCTGGTCGCCACCCTCCTGTCCGGGGTCTTGGTCGGCGCAGCCCACGCCGCCACGACGCTTTGGACGGGGGCCAGCGGGGTGGATACGCTCTGGGCCACGCCCGCCAACTGGAATCCGAGTCCCCCGGGTTCGGGGGATACCGCGATTTTCAACGATACTGCGACAGTCGGGGACCAGTTCACCGTCAACAACATTGTGGGCGCCGACACCACCATAGCCGCCTTGAGCTACACCAATTCCAGCGCCTGGCACGTGACCCAGATTCCGGCCGGGACCACCCTGACGGTCGGCGGAGCGACGGTGGTTGGCAGTCTTGCCGCGGGGGGCATCACGACGTCGGCCGCCCTGGTGGGCGAGGGCACCTTTGTGGCCACGGGAAACATGACGCTCGGCAACGGCAGCGCCAGCAGTGGCAGCCAGGCTCCGGGCAACCTGGACCTCTCGGGTCTGGCCACGTTTGTTTATAACGCCAGCGCGGGCACCATCGCGATTGGGACGTTGGGAAGCCGAAGCTCCGGCAACCTCACGCTGGCCAGCGGCAGCAACCACATCACGGCCGGGACGATCAACATCAACGGCGCCACCGGCACCTCCTCCACCCCGAGCTTCAACGTCGGCGCCGGCACGAACATTATTAACGTGAACACGTTCAACGTGGGCGGGGGCCGGTCCACAACGACCCTGCAGTTCGCAAGCGGTTCCGGCGGCTTGAGAATGCGCGGCGCCGGCGGAACCGATTCGCATCGCACGACGATGACGGTCGGCAACCGCAACACGGGCGGGACCGCCACGTTGATCACCACCGGCAACGTGTTGTTCAATGGCCATCCGGTGGACCTCAAGTTCGCGACTCTGACCTTGGGCCAGATGAGCCGCAGCCAGAGCGGGTCGGACACCGGCGGTTACAGCGCGATTGGGCTGTTTGAATTCGACCAGGGAGTGGTGGATGCCACAACCATCAACCTGGCGGTATGTTCGGGCAACTCGACCAATTCCCGCGCCACCGGCACGCTGACGGTCGGTTATGCCGGGGAGCTGACCGTCGGAACCCTCTCGTTGGGCAACAAGAGCACCGCGTCGGTGGGCACCTCCGCCACGGGAACCCTGAATATTCAGGGGGGCGGAAGCGTGACCGCGGGGGACATGATCAAGACCACCTCGCTGGCGACCACGGGCATCGTTACGGTGGCGAATGGATCACTGAGCGTGAGTGGCAGCTTTGGCAGCGCCAGCAATCCGATTGACCTCCTGGACGTGAGCGATGCGACCCTGACACTGCGGGCGGCGGAATCGGCCCCGGCCAACGTGGTAACGCTGACCACCGGCGGCAGCACCAACGTGATCAACATCCGCTCGCTTCCCTCGATTAGCGCTTATCCGGCCCAGTTCCAAGTGATCCAGTACGCAAATGCCATTGGCGGCCTGGGCTTCGACAATATCGGGCTGGGCACGCTGCCGGCGGGCAGCCCGCCGTTCGAGGGGTATCTGTCGAACAACCTGGCCACCCTGACGATTGACCTGATCGTCACCAACGGCCCGCCGCCGGCGCAGGCCATCGTGTGGACCGGCGCGCAAAACGGCCTGTGGGACACCACCACCCTCAACTGGCTGGCGGGCGGTGTGCCGACCAATTACAACAACGCCGGCGATTTCGTCACGTTCAATGACACGGCGCTCACTTCGACGGTCCATCTCGTGACCGAAACCCTGACGCCGGGCAGCCTGACGGTGGACAACAACGTTCTCGACTACACCTTCACCGGCAGTGGCAAGCTCAGCGGATCCACCGGCATTACCAAGCAAGGGTCCCGCAGGCTGACCCTCGCCAACAGCGCCGCCAACGACTTCCTGGGAGCCATCTCGGTGGAAGGCGAGCTGGCGTTCGATCAACCGGTCAATGCCACCGTGGCCAACGCCATCTCGGGGCCGGGCAGCCTCCTGCAGAATGGCCCCAACACACTCATCCTCAGCGGGGCCAACAGCTTCAGCGGAGGATTGACGGTCAACAACGGCACGCTGCGAACCGGCCATCTGAATGCGCCCGGCTCTGGCGCCGCCGTAACGGTTAACAGCGGAGGGACGCTCGTGCTCGGGGCGGCCCACACCAATCAAATTCTGCTGGCGGGCGGCACCCTCGGCACAACCGTCACCCTCAACCCGGCGCCCATGAGCGTGACCGCCGCCGCTTCCACGACTTCCACTCTCTACATCGCCGACCCCCAGAATCTTCTCACCCCGACCGACGGCATTGAAGTCAGCTTCACCAATTCCTGGCACGGGGCGGGTACGGTGATTGTCGCCACCGTATTCAACGACCCCTCGCCCGATGGCGGCAGCGGCTTCCGGCTGCGCGGCACCGAGGTCAGCACTTTCAGCGGCACCCTCATTCTTTCCAACCGGGTCAAGGGGGAACTGCAAACCAGCGTGGCCGGCCCCTTCAGCCCGGCCGGCACGGGGAAAATCGTGCTGCAGGGCGGCGTGCTGACCAACAATACACTGAACGGAACCTATTCGGAGCTCAACCTGCGGAATAATTCGGCTGGCGCCACGGTATTTGGCAATGACGTCGTAGTGGCCGGGACCGGTCTTGTGGTTCTGGACCCCTTGGGGTCCGCGCCGGCGGGAAGCACCATCACCATGGGCAACCTCAGGATTGGCGGCGGGCAGGAACTGGGGGTGAACCTCAATGGCACCGGTCCGGACCATCCGGTCGTGTTCCAAAGCGTCACGCTGACCGGCGGCGATGCCGCCTTCTCGCCAAAAACACCGGGCTGGAATACCACGCCGCAAATCGGCTCGGATTTGGTGTTGAACAACGTGGGCGAATCGGCTCCCTCCGGCATTATCATGGCCGGCCTCCGGACCCTTACCTTGGACGGGACCTGCACGTATTCGGGCAACACGCTGGTCAATAGCGGCACCCTGAACCTGGCCGGAACGCTCAGCGGAGGCGGCACGATCACGGTCGCCGGGGGCGTGCTTGCGGGCAACGGCTCGGCTGCCGGCAACCTCGAAGTCAACGCCGCCGGCACGCTCACGCCGGGAACGTCCATTGGCAGGTTGACCGTCGGCGGCGCCGTGGTGCTGCAGGGGACCAACATCATGGAACTCGACCGGTCCCTGGGCACAAACGATGTGCTTCAAGCCGGCGCCAGCATCACCTATGGCGGCACGCTCATCCTCGTGAATCTTGGAGCGCCCTATCAGGCCGGTGACAGCTTCAAGCTCTTCAACGCCGGCAGCTACCTGGGCGCCTTCAGCGCGGTCCAGCCGGCAACGCCCGGTCCGGGCCTTCGCTGGAACCTGAGCGCGTTGAACACGGCGGGCACGATCACGGTCGCGAGCGTCCAGCCGGGCATAACGAACGTCGTCGTCGCCGACGGCAACCTGACGGTCAGCGGCGGCAACGGCCTTCCCAACGGAGAATACCGGGTGTTGACGGCGACAGACATTGGCCTCCCGGCTGCAAGCTGGACTCCCGCGCTCACGAATGTTTTCGATGGCAATGGCGGCTTCAGCTTCACCGTTCCCGTCAACACGAGCGAGCCGCAACGATTTTTCCGCTTGCAGGCCTTCTGAGGTCCCGGGCCGCCCGGGTTTAAGTCTGGCACGTTCTTCCTGCGCCAACCTGGAGTCCACCCTCCAGGCGCGGCAGAAGGGCGGCCTGCTGCCGGGACGTTCTCGTCAGCGTGGGCGCGCAGCCCTGTTCATTGGCGACATCCCGGCTCCGAGCCTTGAGCAGGGGTCCAGAGACTCCCGCCGGAGCTGTGTCTCGTTATAGGCTGGCGAGTGGTATGCTTCGCGGTTTTCTTCGAACCGCCGGACAAGGTCCAGGACTGCTTGAGGTGGCTGAGCCATCAGCCAGCGACAGTTCCGGCACCCGGACTGGAATACAAGGTTTGGGAGGACCCGACGAGCGACCGGCCATGCGCAGTTGAGGGTTGCAGCGGCTGGTCTGATGGGAATAATAGGGGTGAGTTTGAGCCGTTTTTGAGCCGTGCCCATGATCGAGTGGAACATTCAATCCCGCGCCCACGCTTGCGAAGCGTGTGGCAAGTCCTTTGCCGACAAGGAGGTTTACCACACCCTCCTTTTTGACGAGCGGACAGGATTCCGGCGGCTGGACATTTGCCGGGGCTGCTGGGACAAGCAATACAGCGAGGGGGCGCGGGAGCGCAAGGGGTTCGTCTCGTATTGGCAGGGGATTTACGAGCTGCCGCCGCCCCCCGTCGAGCCGATCCACAAGGAGAACGCCGAATCCCTCCTGCGCAAGTTGGTGGAAATCAATGATCCACGTTACGCTCCCGCGATGTACATCCTGGCGGTCATGCTCGAACGCAAGCGGCTGCTAAAGGTCAAGGAGCAGGTCGTCCGGGACGGGCAGCGTGTGTTTATCTACGAGCACCCTCGCACGGGGGATGTGTTTACGGTGGTGGACCCTGTCCTGCAACTGAACCAGCTTGATGCGGTTCAGCGCGATGTGGCCGAACTTCTCGAACACGGCCTGAACCCGGCGGTTCCCCAGAGCCCGGGTGGAGCAGGCCCCGCCGCCGAGGTGGCTCAGGCTCAGGAACCCGCCGCGGAGGGGGCCGCCTCTTCCCCGGCTGATGGGGGCACAACGGACCTGGCTGGAGCAGAGACGGGGGCATCATCGGCCAAGGCCTGATTTGAACCGGTGATTCTGAGCGATGGAATACGAGCAACTGCAGGAAAAGCTTGGATACGCCTTCCGGGACACGGCCCTGCTCAAGCTGGCGCTGACGCACCCCTCGGTTACCCATGAGCAAGGCGCCTCGCTCCAAACCAATCAACGCCTTGAATTCCTCGGGGATGCGGTCCTCCAGTTGGTCCTGACCCAGGAACTCTATCAGCGGTTTCCCGATTTTGATGAAGGGCCACTCACCAAGGCCCGCGCCAAGCTGGTCAACCGCCGCACCTTGGCCGACCACGCCCGGCAGCTTGGCCTTGGGCAGCATCTGATTCTAAGCAAGGGCGAAGAGCTGCAAGGCGGGCGGGACCGGAGCTCGGCGCTGGCCGATTGCTTCGAGGCCGTGCTAGGGGCGGTCTTCCTGGACAGCGACTTCGAAACCGCGCGGGCGCTCATTCTGCGGGTTTTTCGAACGGTATTTGGGGAGCTGACCGTCCTTCCCATCATTGAAAACCCCAAAGGAGAACTCCAGGAGCTGGTGCAGGCGATTTCGGCCGAAGTGCCGGTTTACCACGTGGTTTCAGCCACCGGACCGGATCATGACCGGGTGTTCGAGTGTACCGTTCACCATGCCGGCGTCGAGCTGGCGCGGGGCCAGGGCAAGAGCAAGAAAGCCGCCGAAAGCCAGGCCGCTCTTGCCGCTTTGACCCGCCTGCGCGAACAGATGCAAGTGGCCAAACCGGCGCGCAAGACGCCCTCGCGCCCGGGCAAAAAGACCCCGGCTTGATTCCTCCCCCCGAATCGGCTCCCGGATTGCAGACCTGTTGCGGACCGGCGATTACCGCATGCGGCGCGGCACCGTCCGGTTCGGATTTGCAGAACGAGAAGTTTTTTTGGCTGGCAGCACTTCGCGGAGCGCTTGGCCGGTGTGGCTGTGGGCGCAGGCGGCAACGGTTTCGGGTGTGCCGACGGCAACCACCTGCCCACCTTCATCCCCGGCATCCGGACCGAGGTCAATCACCCAGTCGGCGCACTTGATCACCTCGAGATTATGTTCAATGACCAGGACCGAGTGTCCTGAGCTGACGAGGCGCTGAAGGACGCCCAGGAGGACGCGGACGTCATCGAAATGCAGGCCGGTGGTGGGTTCGTCGAAGAGGAACAACGTCGGTTTGTCGGCGCCCGTTGTGTCGAGTTTGCCGTCAGCGTCCCGCTCCGCTTCGGCAAGGTGCCGAACCAGCTTCAGCCGCTGGCTTTCACCGCCCGACAGCGTATTGATGGGCTGGCCCAGCTTGAGGTAGCCCAAACCGACTTCCTCGAGCCAGCGCAGGCTTTCGACCGCTCGCCGCGCCGGGCGGGATTCGGTGAAGGCGGAGAGGAACTGCCGGCTCTCCTCGACGGTGGCCTCCAACAGGTCGGCGATGGACCAGGGCCGGGCCCAGGCGCCTTTGACCTTCACCTCGAGGATGTGCTGGCGATAGCGCCGGCCATTGCAGTCGGGGCAGCGGATAAAAACATCGCTGAGGAACTGCATTTCGATTTTTTCGTAACCGGCGCCCCGGCAGCGTTCGCACTGTCCCTGGGTGGAATTGAAGCTGAACGCGCTGGCGTTGAGGCCCCGTTGGCGCGCCGGCTCGGTCTGCGCGAAAAACTCGCGAATTTCCTCGAAGGCGCCGATGTAAACCGCCGGGTTCGACCGCGGGGTCTTGCCCAGGATTGCCTGGTCCACCAGCACCACCCGCCCGAGGCTTTCCCAGCCGCTGATTCGGGCTGCCGGCACTTCCGCCTCCGTTGACAATTCCTGGTCGTCGTCGCTCTCGACGGCCTCGGCATCGGACCGCTCCGAGGCTTTGGCGGCGGCCCTCTGCGTCTCGAGCCGCGCCGCCAGCAAGGGCAGCAAGACCTCGCGCACCAAAGTGGTCTTTCCCGAGCCGCTTACGCCGGTGATGCAGACCAGCCGCCCGAGCGGGATGTCCACGGTTAAATCCTTGAGGTTGTGCCGGGTTGCGTGTTCCAGGCGCAGGAATTCACAAGGTTGCGGCGTCGGCGCCGGGGCGGGGACGTCCCGCAATTTGAGCGCCTCCGGAATGGTATTGCGTGGGACGGTTCCGGTGGCCGGGGACAGGAGAACCGGCCGGCGGGGGGGCAGCTCGATGTGCTTGCGTCCGGACAGGTAGGCGCCGGTGAGAGATGCGGGGGCTTTCAGAATGCCGCTGTAACTGCCTTGAAACACCACTTTGCCCCCGCTGGCCCCATGACCCGGCCCCAGGTCCACAATCTGGTTTGCGGCGCGGATTACACTGGCCTCGTGCTCCACCACGACGACCGTGTTGCCCGCGTCGCGCAGTTGCTGGAGGGTGTGCACCAAGCGCTGAGTGTCTCGCGGGTGCAGCCCCACGCTCGGTTCGTCCAAAACGAAGAGGGTATTGACCAGACGCGTCCCCAGGCAGGTGGTCAGGTTCACCCGCTCGGTTTCGCCCCCGGAAAGCGACCGGGTGGGACGGTCCAAGGTCAAATAGCCCAGACCCACAGCTTCGAGATACGCCAGGCGGGATTTCACCTCGCCCAACAGGATCGCCTGCGGGTCATTGCGCCGCAGCCCAAGCCGCGTCTCCAAGTCCGCGACAAACCGCAAGGCATCCCGAATCGGCAGGTGGTAAAAATCTGCGAGGGTCAAACCCGAGGGGCCCTCGGACTTCGTCCCTGGGCTTTCCCGGAGCGCCGGGGGCCGGGGCGCGCGATAGAGCAAGGTGTCGGGCTGGAAGCGTTTGCCCTGGCAGGCGGGGCAGGCGGTGTAGGCGCGGTAGCGGGAGAGCAACACGCGCACGTGCATTTTATAGGCCCGGGATTCGAGCCAGCGGAAATAGCCTTTGACGCCGTACCAGGCGTGGGGCCACTCATGGGCCGCATCCTTGCCGTAATTGGGGTCGCCTTCGATGACAAACTTTTGCCACTGCGGCGGCAGGTCCTGGAACGGCACATCCGTCGGAATCTGATGCTGGCGGCAGAGGCGCAGCAAATCCGCCTGGCATTCCAGGCCCTGGCCGGTTTGCCAGGGCTTGACGACGCCCTCGGCCAGCGTTCGCGAGCGGTCTGGCAGCGCCAGGTGGTAATCTATGGTGATAATTCGCCCAAATCCGCGGCACGTGGGGCAGGCCCCGACGGGGTGGTTGAAACTGAACAACGCCGGGGTGGGGGGGCGATACTCGAGGTCGCAGCGGGCGCAGTGCAGGCGGTTGGAGAAATGCCGGGAGTCGCGGGCGTGCGAGTTTTCGTCCAGCGTCCACAGGGTCAGCCTCCCTTTGCCAAAGTGATAGGCTTGCTCGCAAGCCTCGATGAACTGGGCGCGGTTTCCTGCCGGCCGCAAGCGGTCCTGGACGACGACGAGCGATCCGGCCTCGCCCGCCATCCGGGCGGCCGCTTCCTCGAGGCGAATCACCCGGCCTCCCACCAGCAGCCGCTGATAGCCCTGCCGGGCCACCAGGGCCAGGGACTCCGCCAGGGTGAGCTTGTCGCTCAAGGGCAGCTCGAAGGTCACGAGCCGCTCCACGGAGCGGTCCGCCGCGCCGGCCGACGCCTCCCGCCAAACGTCCTGCGGGGTGTCTTTGCGGACCGGTTGACCGCATTGGCGGCAATGGAGTTGCGCGACGTGGGGCCAGAGCGCCTTCATATAGTCGCAAATCTCCGTCATGGTTCCCACCGTTGAGCGGGTGGTTTTGACCGTGTTGCGTTGTTCGACGGCAATGGCGGGGGGAATGCCTTCAATCCGGTCCACCTGCGGCTTGTCCATCCGGTCCAGGAACTGGCGCGCGTAGGGCGAGAAGGTCTCGATGTACCGGCGCTGGCCTTCGGCGAAGAGGGTGTCAAAGGCCAGCGAACTTTTGCCCGAGCCGCTCAGCCCGGTGATGACGATCAACTGGTTGAGCGGGAGGTCGAGATCGAAGTTCTTGAGGTTGTTGTGGCGAACTCCCCGGAGCCGGATGCCGGGCCGTGCAGACGACTTCGACATGGACGGGCTCTTACAGGAGGGCGGGCTGGCTGCCCGGGCGGAACTTGACGCCGAGCTTGCGGTAACTCAGTTCGGTGGCCACGCGCCCCTGCGGCGTGCGCTTGAGATACCCCTCCATGATGAGGTAGGGCTCATACACCTCCTCGAGGGTGTCCGGTTCCTCGCCGACCGCCACCGCCAGCGACCCCAACCCGACCGGCCCCCCGCCGAACTTGACGATGATGCTCTCGAGAATCCGCTTGTCCATCTCGTCCAGCCCGTTTTCGTCAATCTCGAGCATGGCCAGCGCCTGGTCCGCCACCGCGACGGTAACGCGCCCCTCATGGCGGACCTCGGCGTAATCGCGCACGCGCCGGAGGAGGTTGTTGGCGATGCGCGGGGTGCCCCGGCTGCGCCGGGCGATTTCCATCGCGCCGTTCGGCTCGATTTCGACGCCGAGGAGGCGGGCCGAGCGCAGGACGATCTGCTGGAGCTCGGGGGCCTGATAATAATCCAACCGCTCGCGGATGGGGAAGCGGGTGAGCAGGGGCGCGGTGAGCAGGCCGCTGCGGGTGGTCGCGCCAATGAGGGTGAACCGCGGCAGGTTCAGGCGCACACTGCGTGCGTTGGGCCCCTGGTCAATGATGATGTCCAGTTTGAAATCCTCCATCGCCGGGTAGAGATACTCCTCGATGGTCTTTTGCAGCCGGTGGATTTCGTCAATGAACAGCACATCCCCTTCCTCGAGATTCGTCAGCAGGCCGGCCAGATCGCCCGCTTTTTCGATCGTCGGGCCGCTGGTGCTCTTGAGATTCGCCCCCATGGCCTTGGCGATGATGTTGGCCAGCGTGGTCGTGCCGCGGCCGGGCGGGCCGTTCAGCAGGATGTGGTCAATCGCTTCGCCCCGCTTTCGAGCGGCGGCCACGGTGATTTCGAGCCGTTCCTTGACCTTGGACTGGCCGGTAAACTCGGAGAACAGCGACGGCCGCAGCGTCATCTCCAACGCCGCGTCCGGCTTCGCCAGTACATCCGAAATCATCCGCTCAGGCATGGCCTAAAGGATGGGCCAAGCGCGTCGCCGCGCAAGGGAAATAGGCCCTCTCAATTATCCGGGTCGCGCTTCGGACGGGTGGCGGCGCCGCTTTCCCGCTTCAGCGGGGTTGTCCATTTGTAAATGGTTTCCCCGTCCTCATGCACCACCTTGTCGGGCTTGATGCCCTCCATGTCAAAGGAGAAGGAAACAATGCGGGAACCGGGCTTGAGCTTCTCGAGCTGCGGAATCAGGCGGACGTTGAGCTCGGGAAGCAGGTAGAGCGTGATCACGTCCGCCCCGCTCAAATCCAGGGTGAAGATGTCCGCCTCCTTGATGGTGACGAGGTGCTCCAGGCGGTTGGTTTTGACGTTTTCGAGGGATTCCTTGATCCGCTGGGGGTCAATGTCGAAGCCGACGGCCTTGACGCCGTATTTCTTGGCGGCGGTGACGACGATGCGTCCGTCGCCGCAGCCCAGGTCATAGACCACATCGCCTTTCTTGACCTCGGCCAGCTCCAACATCCGCTCCACCACAGGCTGCGGCGTCGGCACGAAAATCACATCCGGCGTTTTCTTCGGCGCCGCGGCGGCGGCGGGGTCGGCAGCGTAACCGAACGATGTCAGGACCAGGACCAGGGCAAGAGCTGCCCAGGCTGAGAAACCACGGATGCTTTTCACGCGCATAATGAGACCTTTCTTTTCTGCGACAGCCCGGCGGAGTTTTCCCGCCCTCGAACGGCTTTCGAGAATGTTCTGGCCAAACTGTAACCGGTTCGGGAAGCCGGGGCAAGGGGAGGGCTGAATTGATCGCAAGTAATTCGTTGAAAACAACTTCTGAACTCGCGAAAGCCGGAATTCCCTGGCGGCGCCGGTTCTTTCGGCTTGGGTCCGGTGCAACAAATGGCGCGTTTTTTACAAAAAAAGTGTTGGCGTTGACGGGGCCTGTTTTGCCATAGTTTGCGTTCTATTTTATGAGAAACAAAAATACTTTGTACTGGGTCCTATTAGGCTTGGCGCTGCTGGGCGCCTCGACTGGTGTTTTTGCCAGTGAAGCCGACATAAAAATTCCAGACCTCTCGCAAGTCAAATTTGAGGGCTTGGGAGGTGTCAGCGGCACGGCGCTGATGTACTTTGGCATTTTGGTCTGCGCCATTGGGGCGATTTTCGGCCTCGTGCAGTACAAGCAGACCAAGGCGTTGCCGGTGCATGAGACGATGTCGAACGTCTCGCACATGATCTGGGAGACCTGCAAGACCTACCTGATCACGCAGGGCAAGTTCCTGGCCATTCTGTGGGCGTTGATCGCGGCCTGCATGGTTTACTACTTCGGTTTCCTGACCGAGCACAAGGACATGGCCGGCCAGCCGATGTCCAGCGGTCACGTGGCCTTCAACGTGATCGTCATTCTCCTGGCCTCGATTCTGGGCATCCTCGGCTCCTACGGGGTCGCCTGGTTCGGCATCCGCATCAACACGACGTCCAACTCCCGCGCGGCCTTCTCCGCCCTGCGGGGCAATCCGCTGGCGACGCTGGGCATTCCGCTGCGCTCGGGCATGAGCGTCGGGCTGCTGCTGGTGGCCGTCGAGCTGTTCTTCATGATCTGCATCCTGGTGTTCCTGCCGCGCGATCTGGTGGGCCCGTGTTTCATTGGCTTCGCCATCGGCGAATCCCTGGGCGCCTCGGTGCTCCGCATCTGCGGCGGCATCTTCACCAAGATCGCCGACATCGGCTCCGACCTGATGAAGATCGTGTTCAAGCTGCCCGAGGACGATCCGAAGAACCCGGGCGTGATTGCGGACTGCACGGGGGACAACGCCGGCGACTCGGTGGGACCGACGGCGGACGGCTTTGAGACCTACGGGGTGACGGGCGTGGCGCTGATCGCGTTCCTGGCGCTCGCGCTGGCGCCCACGCCGGCGATTACCGCCACGCTGATCATCTGGATCTTCTTCATGCGCGTGTTGATGATTGTGACGTCGCTGGTGTCCTATTTCGCCAACGAAGGTCTGAGCAAGGCCATGTTCGGCGGCAAGAAGGATTTCGACTTTGAAGCGCCGCTCACCCACTTGGTGTGGATCACCTCCGCGGTGTCCATCGCCATCACCTTCATCGCCAGCAAGCTGCTCCTGGGCGACTTCAAGGACGCCGGCGGCACGGCCCGGCCCGAGTTGTGGTGGGTGCTCTCGATCATCATCAGTTGCGGCACCGTGGCCGGGGCGCTCATCCCCGAATTCACCAAAATCTTCACCAGCACCAATTCGCGGCATGTCCGCGAGGTGACCAACTGTTCGAAGCACGGCGGCGCCTCGCTGAACATCCTCTCCGGCTTTGTGGCCGGCAACTTCTCCGCCTTCTGGATGGGGCTGGTGATCATGCTGCTCATGTTCGTCTCCTACTACTTCTCGCAGCATGCGGCGCTGATGGCGATCATGCCCAAGGAATTTGACTTCGCCGCCCCCATCTTCGCGTTCGGCCTGGTGGCCTTCGGGTTCCTGGGCATGGGCCCGGTCACCATCGCGGTGGACAGCTACGGGCCGGTGACCGACAACGCCCAGTCGGTTTACGAACTCAGCCAGATTGAAAGCCGCAAGAACGTCAAAAACGACATCAAGAACCAGTTCGGCTTCGACCCGGACTTCGAAAACGCCAAGTACCAGCTCGAGAAGGGCGACGGGGCGGGCAACACCTTCAAGGCGACGGCCAAGCCCGTGCTCATCGGCACCGCGGTCGTCGGGGCCACCACCATGGTCTTCGGCATCATCATCCTGCTGGAGAACATGTTCGGTGGCGTCATCGCCAAACTGAGCCTGGTGCAGCCCCAGGTCATCCTCGGCCTGATCATGGGCGGCGCGGTCATCTACTGGTTCACCGGCGCCTCGACCCAGGCGGTGGTCACCGGCGCCTATCGCGCCGTGGTTTACATCAAGGAACACATGAAGCTTGATGCCACGACCGCCTCCGAAAAGGACAGCAAGGAGGTCGTGCGCATCTGCACCGTTTACGCCCAGAAAGGCATGTGGAACATCTTCATCGTGATCTTCTGCTTTGCCCTGGCCCTGCCCTTCTTCAACCCCTACTTCTTCATCGGCTACCTGATCGCCATCGCCTTCTTCGGCCTCTTCCAGGCCATCTTCATGGCCAACGCCGGCGGGGCGTGGGACAACGCCAAGAAGATCGTTGAAGTGGACCTCCGCCAGAAAGGCACCGACCTCCACGCCGCGACGGTTGTCGGCGACACCGTGGGGGATCCCTTCAAGGACACCTCGTCGGTGGCGCTCAACCCGGTGATCAAGTTCACCACGCTGTTCGGCCTCCTGGCCGTGGAAATCGCCGTCACCATGAAGAGCCAGTCCGCCAAGACTGCCATTGGACTGTTCTTCTTCCTGGTGGCCCTGATCTTTGTCTATCGCTCCTTCTACGGCATGCGCATTCCGTCCGAGAAGTAATCCTCTGACACTCCTTCACCACGCCCGCCCGGCCCCGCCGGGCGGGCGTTTTCATTCAGGCCCAACGATTACGCAGGCCGGCACGCCGTCCTGAATCCCCAAAGCGGTCGCCGGAGGTTTCTCCGCGATGGACGGGGCCGGGCGCCCATCAGCCAGGGGCGGCGCCACGCGCGCGGAGCTCGGCGCGGTAACCCTCCCGATAGGTGGGGTATTTGAGCTGATATCCCAGCTCTTCGCGCAAGCGGCGGTTCGAAACGCGTTTGTTGGTCGCCGCCCGCCGGCCGGGCCCGGCGGTCCCTCCCGCGACCCGCGGCGGGGGCGGCAGGCTCAACTCCCTGGCCAGCCAGTCATAGACCTCGGCCAGCGGCGCCGGCTCGTCGTCGCAGACATTGTAAACGTGGCCGGGTTTGCCCCGCTCCAGCGCCGCGACGATGGCGCCCACCACGTCATCCCGGTGGATCATGTTGACGAATCGCCCGCCATCCCCTTCGATGCGGGCCTGGCCGCTGAGCATTTGACGCAGATAAAAACCGCGCCCCGGCCCATAGATGCCCGCCACCCGCAACACCACGGCGGGGAAGTTGCGCTCGCGCGCCGCCGTCAGCAACAGGCGTTCGGCCTCCGCCAGCACGCGGCCTGTGGCCGCCTCCGGTTCCGCGGGGCTGTGCTCGTCCACCAGTGAACCGTCGTCCTGGCCATAGACCCCCGTGCTGCTGGTGTAAACGAATTTCTTCAGGCCCGTATCCGCCAGCCATTCAATCAGGTTTCGCGTGCCCTCGAAATAGGTCCGCTGGTAATCCTCCGCGCCGCCCCCCGATGCCGAGACGGTGTTGACCACCCAATCAAACCGGGGGGCGATGGCGGCCAACTGCGCGCGGTCCGTCACGTCCCCGCGCACCCACTGGATGCCTGCCTGGGCCAGGGCGCCGGCTGCTTCCGCGCTGCGGCGGAGCCCAAACACCTCGTGACCGCCGCGCGCCAGCTCAGCGCCAAGCGGCAGGCCCACATAGCCGCAGCCGACAATCAGAACTCTCATGCGATGGCCTTTCCCGTTGCCGGATCAAACCAGCACGCCTTCTCCAGTTCCAGCTCGACCGTGCGATCCTCCCCCTCGCGCCACGCGCAGTCGCCGGGCAGCCTGGCCACGATGACCAGCCCGCGGGACTCCAGCCACCCAAAGCAGTCCGGGCCGGTGCGATCCAGCCGCACGACTCGCCCCTTCACCTCCGGCTTAAGTTCGACGTTCGAAGATCGCGCTTCAACCTTCGTGCCTCCCGCCTCCAGCGCCTGCCGGTCCCGCTCTTTGACGTGCTCGGGCCGCAACCCCAAAATGAGCTCCCGGTCCATCCAGCCTTCGAGATTGGCGAGGTGGGTTTTCCCCAGCGGCAGGCCAGCCAGCGCCGGCTCCGGCTGCCCGGAGGTCGTCTCGAACCGGACGCCGTTGGAAGACCGGCGGAAGCGGCCGGGAAACAGGTTCATGCGCGGGGAGCCGATGAAGCGAGCGACGAAAAGATTGGCGGGATGTTGGTAAATGGTCTCCGGCGGGCCGAGCTGCTGCACCGTGCCGGCTTCCAGAACCGCGATCCGTTGGCCGACGGCGAGCGCCTCGGCCTGGTCATGGGTGACGTAAAGCATCGTGGCGCCCAGTTGCCGTTGCAGGCGGACAAGGTCCCCGCGCAATTGCTCGCGCGCCGGCACGTCCAGTTGCGACAGCGGTTCATCCAGGAGGATCAGACGCGGGCGGCGCGCCAGGGCCCGGCCGAGAGCCACCCGCTGCTGTTGTCCGCCGGACAACGAGGCGGGGCGGCGCGAGAGACAGTCCGTGAGCCCCAGCCACCCGGCGGTTT
This sequence comes from Verrucomicrobiota bacterium, assembly GCA_029974925.1. Taxonomy (GTDB): domain Bacteria; phylum Verrucomicrobiota; class Verrucomicrobiia; order Limisphaerales; family UBA8199; genus JARKQH01. The sequence goes on along the minus strand of JARKQH010000107.1, from coordinate 10,106 downwards.
CCAAGACCCGTTGGCGGGTCTCGGCGGCCGGCGCGCGTCGAATGCGCAGGCCCAACGCGAGGTTCTCGAAAACCGTCATTTCAGGATACAAAGCCGGGCTTTGAAACACCATGGCCACCTCCCGCTCCTTGGGCGGCACCCCGTTCATCCGCCGGTCTCCGATGAAAATGTCCCCGCCATCCGGTTCCTCCAGGCCGGCAATGAGCCGCAACAAGGTGGTTTTGCCACCCCCGGAGGGGCCCACCACCGCCAGCAGCTCGCCACTGGCCAGCTCGAGGCTCACCCCGGCCAGCGCCCGGATGCGGTTGCCGCCCCCGGCACCGTAGCTCTTGCTGACATGGTCCAACACCAGGCGTGCCACGCTGGAAGGATAGGCCCGAGCGCGACGCAAATAAAGCGGAGAAGGGGCGGCGCTGGAGGGACAACGCCGCGTCCCTTTTTTTTGAGAAGCTTCTCCCCGGCGCGGCCGTTGCAGGCGGCCACGGCGTCCCGGCCTCGGGCGGGGTTAATGCCGGGGGCGGAGAAGAATCGCCTTCTTGTCGGTGCCTTCTACTTCGACGCTGTGCGTTTCGACGGTGGGATCATCCTTCAGGGCTTGATGAACGATGCGGCGGTCAAACGCGCTGAGCGGTTCCAGCTCGACCACGTCGCCCCAGCGGCGGACTTTTTCGGCCGCTTCTTTGGCCTTTTTGACGAGGGCCTCCCGCGCCTGGGCGCGGTAGCCGCTGACATCCACCATGACCTTGGGAACGGCGGGGTCCTGCTGGAAGAGGAGGCGATTGGTGATGTACTGGAGGTCGGAAAGGGTTTGGCCCTGCCGGCCGATCAGGCGGCCGGAGTCGTCGGTCTTCACGTCCAGCAGGATGCCATCCTCCATGCGGTGTTCCTCGACGGTGGCTTGGAACCCGAGAAGGTTCAACAGGGTTTCGAGCGTCAATTTTGGTTCGGCAGGCATATCGTGCGCTTGCGTGATGGGTTATCTATTAAAGCAGAGGCGGCGGTTTGCCCAGTCTATTTGCGTTTCTTCAACGGAGCTGACGGCGCCGCCGGTTTGGCCGGTTGGGGGGCGGCCGCCGCGGCGGGCTGGGTGCTCGTCAGCTTGGTCTGGGCGATGGTTAACAGGTTCTGGACCGTCCAGTAAAGGGTCAGCCCGGCGGAGAAATTGTACAGGAAAACCATGAACATCAGCGGCATGTAGCGCATGAGTTTGGCCTGCATGGGGTCCATGCCGGGCGAGGGCGGCGTCAGCCGGGCCTGCCAGAACATGGTGGCTCCCATGATCAGGGGCAGGAGGTTGAAGGGCAGCCCCACGCCGGGCACGCCGATGAAGGGAATGAAGCCCAGGCCGGGGATCATGAACAGGGTGTCGGGCCGGCTGAGATCGGCCACCCAGAGGAAGGCGGCGCCCCGCAGCTCGATGGCGCTGCGGATCATGTAAAAGAAGCCGATGAACACCGGCATTTGCAGGAGCATGGGCAGGCAGCCGCCCAGCGGGCTGACTTTGTTCTCGCGCATGAACTCCATCATTTTGCGATTCATGCGGGCGGGATCATCCTTGTATTTCTCCTGGATGGCCTTCATTTGCGGCTGGAGGGCCTGCAGGCGTTTCATGGAGCGGGTGCTGGCCTGGGTGAGCGGCCAGAACAGCAGCTTGATGATGATCGTAATGACGATGATCGCCCAGCCGTAGGAGAGACTCAGCGCATGATGCAGCCAGTTCATGCTCAACAGCAGCGCCTTCGAGAAGAAGCCAAAGAACCCGCCAAACCCCATCACCCGGTCAATGTCATTATGAAAACGGGCCGCGATGCGCGCCAGGGTCCGATACTCCTTGGGACCGGCAAAGATGTGGATGTCGCGCTCGAGGGCCTGGCCGGACGCCAAAGTCAGGCCGGGATAAACCATGGTGGCCTGGTACCCCAGCGGCGGGGGCCGGTTGGGCGGCAGGTCGCGGGCATCCTCGCCGGTGGGCCGGGGCAGTTCGAGCTTGCGGGCAATGACCTCGAGGGCCGGGTGCTGGGGCATCGCCGCCAGGGTGAAAAACTGGTTGTGGACCGCCACCCACACGACATTGCTCTGGCCGGCCTGATAAAGGGCGCGCGGCGTTCCGGGGAAACAGCCGAGGGTTTTGTTGGCGAACCAGGGGGCGCTGATGTCGGTTTCGCCTGAACCGTTGAACCACATGACGCCAACGGCCGAGCCGTCGTCCTGCGCGTTCATGGGGGTGGCGGTGCCGACCACCCACTCCTGCGGCGGCAGCGCCAGCGCCTCGGGACCGCGGTTTTCGAGCCGCACCCGGGCTTCCAGAAGGTAGTTGGTGCTCAAGTGAAAGGTCTTGAGGATCTCCAGTCCGTTGGGGAGCAGCTTCCGCGCCTGAACGCCGTTTTCGATGCGCGTCAACTCGAACTGGCCGTCGCCCTGCCAGGCGGGGCCGTCCATCAACGCCAGCGTGGGCGCGGGCGCCGGCACGTTGAGCGTGGCCACGTCCTGCGGTCCTTGTCGCCGCTGCCGGCGGGTGGGCACGGTTTCCGGGTACTCGAGCAATTGGACCTGCTTGAGTCCCCCTCCCCGCGACGTGAAGGTGTAGCGGGCCATGGCGTTGGTGAGCTCGATCAGTTCCTCCGGCGCGTCAGGCGCGGCCGGGATGACGGCTGGCAACGCCGGGGCGGCAGTCAGACCGGGGGGAACGGCAACGGGCGGGGCGGAGGTCGCGCCGTTGGTGGCGGCAGCCACCGCCGTCGGAGCGTTGGTCGCACCGGCGGGCAGCGGAACGGGTGGGAAGATTTTGTTGACCAGCGGATACCAGAGCATCAGCAGGACAAAACAAACCACCAGGATGAGGATAGATTTACGATCCATGAAAACGTCTAGGGAGGGCAGGAGCAGGACTGACTGGAGCCGTGCGGCGGACACACTTTGGCCGGCACGGGATCATGGCCGCAACCGCCCCAGGGATGACATCGCCCAATCCGCTTGAGGGCCAGCCAGCTTCCCGACAGGGCGCCGTGCGCGGCCACCGCCTGGGCGGCATACACCGAGCAGCTTGGCTCGAACCGGCACCCCGCCGCGGGCCCGAACAAAAACACCTTCGCGGGCGAAATCGTGAGGCGATAAGCCCGGATGGCCAGGATGAGAATGTGTTGGGCCGCGTTCACGCGCCGCTGTTGTTGCTGGTCAACTGCACAATTTTGCTTTTTGCAGGGCGTTCAGAAAATCCCGCTCCACCTCCGCCAGCCCTTTGCCAACAATGGACTGGCGGGCGATCAACACCAGGTCCACCGGTTGCGCCAGCTCATGCTGGTGGCGCCGGAACACCTCGCGCAGCAGCCGCCGCGCCCGGTTGCGCGCGACCGCCGAGCCCAGGCTGCCGCTGCTGATCACGCCCAACCGCGACCGCGAACCGCCCGCCAAAGGCCGCCAGTTGGCCACCAGACAGCCCGACGCCAAACGCCGGCCTTCCGCCCGCACGCGGGCAAATTCCCGGTTTTGACGAATCCGCACCGGGCGCCCGAGCCGCAGCCGCAATGGGCTTCCGGCGGCCATCACAGCAGCCCATTAGACCGGGGTCAGCCGCTTGCGCCCCACGCGCCGCCGATTCCTGAGGATGCCGCGACCGCTCTTGGTCGAGTTGCGGCTCAGGAACCCATGCTGGCGTTTGCGCCGGATTTTCGATGGCTGATATTGTCGCTTCATAAAAAAATCTCTGCACTGGCGCGCCTCGCGCGCCGTGTTCCCTCACAGCATCGCCGGGAAACACTCCGCAATCGGAATCCAAGACAATATCAATCAAGGCATAAGTGTCAAGCGGGTCAAAAACCGGAAAAAACGGCGGAATCGTTGCCCAAGCCGGTGTTGGCGCCGCAATCCTTGGCGGGCGTCGGCGGAATCAAGGTCCGCGCCGTTTGGCTTCTCCCGGCAGCCCTTTCCCCCCATCTTTTGGGCCGGCGGAATGGTCTGCGGCGGGACTTGAGTTGCGTCGCGGTTTCGTCACTATGGGCGGCGTGAAATACCGCTGGACCATTGCCCCTCCGCAGCCGGCCCGGGCGGCGGAGCTGGCGGCCCGGCTGGGCATTGCGCCGCTGGTGGCCCAATGCCTGTTGAACCGCGAAATCGGGGAGCCTGCCCAGGTTGCGCTGTTCCTCGAACCGCGCCTCAAGCACCTGGCGGACCCCTTTCTGCTGCCGAACATGGCTGCGGCGGTCGAGCGGCTGGTTTGGGCGCGGGACAAGCAGGAGCCGCTGGCGATTTTTGGGGATTACGATGTGGACGGGGTGACCTCCACCGCGCTGCTGGTGGAGGTTTTGAGGGCGCTGGGCTGGCGGGTCGAATGGTATTTGCCGAACCGGATGGACGAGGGCTACGGGCTGAGCCAGGAGGCCATCGAGAATTGTCTCAAACGGTTCGCCCCGAGCCTGCTGCTGGCGGTGGATTGCGGTTCCACCGCCCGAAGCCCCATCGCCTGGCTGAAGGAGCGGGGGGTGGATGTCATCGTGCTGGATCATCACCAGGTTTCTGATCCGCCGCCGGACGCCCGCGCCTTGGTGAATCCGCGCCTTGCTTCAACCTCGCCGGGTGGCAAGGCGCCGTTTACGGAACTCTGCTCGGCGGGCCTTGCGTTCAAGCTGGCGCACGCCCTGGTCAAGCATGGGCGCCAGGCCGGCTGGCCGGCGGCGGGCGCGTTCGACTTAAGGCCGCTGCTGGATTTGGTGGCGCTGGGCACGGTCGCCGATGTGGTTCCTTTGACGGGCGAAAACCGCATCCTGGTCGCCGCCGGCCTCCAACGGCTCGAGACCACGACCCGTCCCGGCTTGGTGGCGCTCAAGGAAGTGGCTCGAAGTTCGGCCCCGCTCGGAGTGCATGAAGTGGGCTTCCAGCTTGCGCCGCGCCTGAATGCCGCCGGGCGTTTGGAAACCGCCGAAGCCGCGTTGCGCCTGCTGCAAACCCCCACCCTCGCCCTGGCTCATCCGCTGGCCCGGCAGCTCGACGCGCAGAACCGCGAACGGCAGGAAATCGAACGGCGCATTTTCGACGAAGCCCTCGCCGCGGTCCGGTCGCGCTTCGACCCCGACCGTGATTTCGTCATCGTTGAGGGCCGTGAATCCTGGCACCTCGGTGTCGTGGGCATCGTGGCCTCCCGAATTCTGCGGCAGTTTTATCGGCCGACGATAATTGTTGGCGGCGATGCCGGGGCCTGGCGCGGCTCGGGACGCAGCATCGAAGGGTTTGACCTCGCGGCGAGCTTGCGCCAGTGCGAGGACCTGTTGCTTCGCCATGGCGGCCATGCCATGGCGGCTGGACTGGCACTGGAACCGTCAAAACTCGAGTCCTTCCGCACCCGGCTCAATGAGCTGGCCCGGCAAGCGCTTCGGAAGGAAAGCCTTCAACCCTCCCTGCGGCTGGATGCGGAAGTGGGTCTGGCGGACCTCACCCTCGCCAGCCTCGAGGAGCTCGACCGCCTCAAACCCGTTGGCCACGGCAATCCGCCCGTCCAGTTCTGCGCCCGCAATCTGCGGCTGGCCCGCCCGCCGGTCCGGCTTGGCGCCGACAAACAACACGCCAAATTATGGGTCACCGACGGCCCCACCACCCAGGAGGCCGTCTGGTGGTCGGTGGGCAACCGCTTGTTGCCCGAGGATGCCTTTGACCTGGCCTTCGCGCCCCAGGTCAACCATTACCATGGCCGCCTGTCCGTCCAGCTCAAGGTGATCGAATGGCGGGAAAGCGCCGCCGCGTAGGGCGGCACGAGGGCCGCATGGCCGGTTTTCATCCAGCCAAAGTTGTGCTAATATGTTTCATTCGTGCGCCCAGGCGCCCAATGCTTTGACCCATGCTGGCAACAACTGAACTGAAACCGGCGGCGGCCGCGCCGCCCTCGGTCACGCAACCCGTGGCCCGATGGCTGCGGCGCATTCCCTTGTATCACAACGACCGATACCTTGGCGCGTGGGACGAGCCGGGCGCGGCCGATCCCTTCCGCCGCCTGCCCTTGATGACCAAGGCCGACATCCGGCGCGATTTCCCGCGCAATTTTCTCGGGGCGGAGGTCGAATTGGAGGACCTGCTCGAGCGGGACCTGGTCGAGCTGGAGCACACCTCGGGCACGTCGGAGGAACGCACGCCCCTGCTGCTGGGGGCCGGCTGGTGGAATGAGCAGGAGGAGCGCGCCCTGCGGCTCAATCCGCTGGTGCGCCATGTTCTGGATGAGTTTCCCGAAGCCCGCCGCGTCACCCTCAGCTCGCCGGTGTGCAGCGGCGACATTTGCTACCGGGGCGTCCCCACCCGCTCCGAGCGGGTGTTGGGCAATGCCCTTTTTGTGAGTCTTTCGCGGCTGCCGTTTTTGTGGAGCGAGGGGGACCTGGCGCGGATCGCGGCGGAGGCGAGGGAATGGGAGCCGCAGTTTCTGGATGTGGACCCCGTTTATGGCGTCGTGTTCGCGCGCTACTGCGAGCGCCACGGCATCCGCCTGCCTTCGCTTCAATTCATCCTTGCGAGCTACGAGTTTGTGAGCGTCACCCATCGCCGCGTGCTCGAGCGCGTGTTCCGCGTGCCGGTTTTCAATTTGTATGGCTCGACCGAGACGGGGCATCTGCTCATGGAAGACACCCACGGCCGGATGCGGCCCAGTGAGGAAACGGCCTTCCTGGAGGTGATCGAACCGGATGCAGAGGGCCGGGGCGAGCTGGTGGTCACCACGCTGACCAACGAGTTCATGCCTTTGATCCGCTATCGCATCGGCGACCTGGTCGAGCGCCACCAAGCCGGCGGGCCAGTGCATTACACCGTTCACGGCCGGTCGCGGGATGCCCTGCGGTCGCCCGACGGCCGGCGGGTCACCGCCTGGCAGGTGGACCAGTGCTTTGCCGGTCTGGAAGGCGTGGCGCATTATCAACTGCTCGAGGAACCGGACCGGTGGCGTTTGAGGTTCGTACCCGACGCGGCCCCCTGCCCGTCCGTGCTCCCCGCCACCCTGCGTCACCGGCTGGCCCTGCTGCTGGGCGTTGCCCCAGAGCTTGTGACCGTCGAGCCCACCGACCTGCTCCTGCCCGAAAGCTCCGGCAAGTTCCGCCTGCTCTACCCCGCTCGACGAGCCGTGCCCAAAAGCTAATGGCAGGCCCCTGACAAGGCCGTAGGGGCCCCTCCTGTGGGTGCCGCCCTCCCGAAGGGGCGCGCGGTGGTTTTGAGGTTTTCTTGTTGTTGAGCGGAAAGCCGTTCCCTAAGCTCTCCCGGCAGCATGAATCTTTCAGGCGGCAACACGGTGCTTCTGACTGGCGCTTCCGGGGGGCTGGGGCGGGTGATGGCGGAGGCGTTCGCCAGGAAGGGAGCACGCCTCGCTTTGGTGGCCCATCCCGGCGCCGAGCTGGAGCCCCTTCGCCAATCGCTAACCGGGAACGGCACCTTCGCCAAGGCCTACATCGCCGACCTCCGGGACGGCAAACAACGACAGGACATCCTCCAGTGGGTCCGACGGGATTTCGGGCCCGTGGACGTTCTGGTCAACAACGCCGGGGTTGAATACACCGAGGTTTATCACGAACTGACCGGAAGCCAGATCGCCGAGGTGCTGGCTGTGAACCTGGAAGCGCCGATGTTCCTGGCCTGGCATCTTTTGCCCGAGATGCTCGAGCGCCGCCAGGGACACATCGTCAATATCTCTTCCCTGGCTGGCAAGGCGGGGCCCGCATGTCAAGAGCCGTACGCCGCCACCAAGGCGGCGTTGGTGGCTTTCACTGCCTCCCTGCGCGCCACCTACCGCGGCACCGGCGTCAGCGCATCGGTCATCGTGCCGGGGTTTGTGGAAGCCGGCATCTACGCCCGGCTCAAAAGCTCGAGCGGTTGCTCGGCTCCCGCCCTCCTGGCGGGTTGCCGGCCCGAAGCGGTCGCCAAAGCCTTGATCAAAGCCATCGAGGCCGATCTCCCCGAGGTCATCGTCAATCGTTACCCCGTGCGGCCGCTCCTGGCTTTGTCCGCCCTTTCGCCCACGTTGGGCAATTGGTTCACCAGCCGAATGGGTGTGCACGAGTTCTTTCGAAAGGTAATTGAAGCCCGTAAATCCAGGCAAAAAACAGCCGGCCCGGACGTGGAGTCGCCCGGTGGATTGGCTGACTGCGGAACATCGGTATGTCGCGAAGAAAGGCAGACCGGGAATGTTTAAGCATCTTTGAAGGACCGGGACGCCGGCCGTTCTCCGGGACCAAGACCCTTGGATTTCGGGGTCAGGTAGCTGGTTATGAGTCAGGACTTTGCAGTGTGAACACCTCGGCATTCAATATGCTTTAACCCATCACGAGTCTATGCAACTGAGAAAAACACTCTTGCTCTATTCTTTTGCGGCCTGCTGGCTGAGCGCAGCCCATTCCGCGTTCGCCACCGGCTTTGCCTTGCCCGATCAGGATGCTTTTGCAGTCGGGCGTGGCATGGCATTTGTGGCCACCGCAGACAACCCCTCGGCTATCTTCTATAACCCTGCCGGAATAAGCCAGTTGGAGGGAAATAATGTCCGGTTCGGAGCCTATGCCATCCACATGGACGCCGGGTTTGTGCCTCCCCAGGGCGGGCCCAAGTATCACAGCGATAAACACAACCACCTGGTCCCCCAGTTCTTCTACACTTGGAGCCCGGAGAATTCAGACCTTAGCCTCGGATTGGGCCTGTACTCGCCCTTCGGCCTGAGTTCCCGTTGGCCCCAAGAAACAGGGTTTCGGACGGTCGCTACCGAAGGCTCCCTTCGCAGCTATAACATCAACCCGGTTGTTTCCTGGCAGGTGGCGGAGAACGTTTCAGTGGCTGCAGGCGCCGTCGTGAATTACGCCGAGGTTGACCTGCGCCAAGGCCTCATCTGGCCCAGCCAGGACTTGGACCTGTTCAAGTTCAAGGGCGACGGGTGGAGCGCGGGGTACAATCTTGGCCTGCTGTGGCGCGTGCATGATAAAGTCTCCTTGGGAGCCAATTTCCGAAGCACCACCGAGGTCAACATGAAAGGCTATACTGAGTATTACAACTCTTTCCCTTTCTCCTACGGCCCGTTCAACGTGCCTGCGTTTCCTCCCCAGCAAGTGGGTGCCGATACGGACTTTCGTTTTCCTCTCAAAGCAGTTCTGGGCATTTCCTACCGCCCCACGCCCCAATGGAATCTGGAGTTTAATGCGGATTACACCGCGTGGAACCAATTGGACGCCCTGGCAATTCGTCAGCAGCGTGGCCTTGGAGCTTTGATTCCGCAGCAGGTCAATCTGCCTTTGTATTGGGATGCAAGTTGGTATTATGAATTTGGCGTGACCCGGTTTTTTGCCAATGGCTGGCATGTGAGCTTTGGCTACATTTACAACGAGAACTCCGTGCCGGACGCAAACTACACTCCGCTGGTGGCCGACCTGGACCGGCACTTCGTCAGCGCCGGCATCGGGTTTCACCGGAAACAATGGACTGCAGACCTGGCCTATGAATTCGGCTACGGCCCAAACCATTCCGTGGCGGGCAGCCGCTACTCCGCCGCGTTCCAGACGGCAGACGGCACCTATGACTTTATCAGTCATGCAGTTGCGCTTTCAGTCGGCTTGCGGTTTTAACCGGTTTCTCCGTGGCCCGCTGGCTCAAATCGGGACACGTCCCCCGGTGGTGTGTCCAGAATTTGTGGTTGGATTCCACCGCGGACCGCGCGATTGGTGATTCAGCTTGTTTCCAGCGCCCAAAAAATGCCCGTGAATGACGTAAATGTTAAAGAGGGCTTTGTCGCCTTCCGAACCAGCCAGGGTCTGGAATTGCGCGGAAGTGTGGTTCATTTGACCCGGCATTCGGCTTCGGTCGAGGTTTACAGCCCGGAACCGGTGATCTGCAGTTCGGAGGTGCTCCAGGACTTTTGCGTGCGGATGGGGGAGGAGACGGTGTATGGCGGGCGCGCGCTGGTCCAGCAGGTGGTCAACACCGGCAGTGTGCTGGTTTGCTCGGTGGTCCTGGAGGACAGCTCCTTCGACGCGCAGTATCTGGCGCGGCAGAGCGATGGGGGGCCGTTGCGAGAGCGGTTTGCCGGGTTTATGCAGCAATGGGGGCAGACCTGGAGGGTCCTGCCCGGCTTCAAGGTTGCCGTGGCGGACATGCAGACCCTGCTG
>JARKQH010000102.1 GCA_029974925.1 Verrucomicrobiota bacterium | reverse complement strand
GAGGCCGAGGTCAAGGAGCACCCGCACCTCAAATCGTTCATCGAGGACAAATGCCAGACCTGCCATGCGCCGATGGCGCACACGCAGGCGCGGCACGACGGCGCCGGCGAGCTCGCGTTTTCCACGGGCCTCGCCGACCCGCTCTCGGTCGAGGGAGTCAGTTGCACCCTGTGCCACCAGATTCAAGACCACGACCTCGGCCGCCCGGCGAGCTTTTCCGGCGGCTACCTGATCGGCGCCAACCGAATCATCTTCGGTCCCTACGACGAAGTCGTCGCGATGCCAATGCGGCGGCATGTCGAGTACACGCCGCAGTTTGGCCGGCACACGCAGGAATCGGAGCTTTGTGCAACCTGTCACACTCTCTACACCCCGATATTGGATGAGGCGGGCCGGGTGGTTGGGCAGTTCCCCGAGCAGACGCCCTACCTCGAGTGGCGCAACAGCCTTTATCCGAAACGCGGCCAGACCTGCCAGCAATGTCACATGCCCCGGGTCGAGGAGCCGGTCAAAATCAGCGCCCGCCCGCCCTGGCTGGGACCGCGCAAACCCTTCTGGCGCCACCAGCTTGTCGGTGGCAACACCCTGATGCTCCGCCTGCTCGCGGCCGGGGAGGCGCCGGGGCAGGCGCTGGCGGAGCCGCAGCAGTTCCAACCGCTGATTGCCGCGGCACGGCGCCAGATTCAGCGCGCGGCCAGCCTGCGGGTGAAAGGCCGCCGGCAGGGAGAGCAGGCCGTGCTCGAGGTCGAGGTTCAGAACCTGGCGGGACACAAGTTCCCAACCGGGTATCCCGATCGGCGCGCCTGGCTGCATGTGCGGGTCACGGACGCCGAAGGCCGCACGGTGTTTGAGTCCGGCGGTCACGAGCAGGGCCGCATTCGGGGCCTGCCGGGCGGCCAGGCGCCGCACTACGACCAAATCACCGAGCCCGGCCAGGTGCAGATTTACCAGGCGATCCTGGGCGATGGCCAGGGTGTCGCGACCGGGTCGCTGCTCCAGGCGCGGGTTTATCTGAAGGACAACCGCCTCCCGCCGCGGGGATTCTCCAACACCGGAGAAGGGGCGGCCGACACCCGCATCCGCGGCGGGGCGGAACAGGATGCCAACTTCAACCGGAAAGGGAGCGGCGCCGACCGCGTGACCTATCGGATTGACCTGAAGGGGACGGCCGGCCGTTTGCGGGCCGAGGTGGCCCTTTTGTATCAGCCCATCCCGCCGGAGTCGGTGGAGCGCCTGCGGGCGGGCTCCGGCCGCTTCGCCCGCGCCTTTGCCGAATCCTATGCTCGCGCGGACAAGTCCCCCGAGACCGTGCACCGCGTGAAACTGGAGTTGTGAGCCCGGCCAGCGCCGCGGTGGACGCGGGCTGGCCATCGCGAACTCTGGGCAGCCGGGTGGAGTTCTCGCCAGCCCGCCGGGACAGGAATTGGTGTTGACAGCGGGTCATGCCTTGGGTAAAGATGTATCGTTGTCCGACAGGCTGGCGGAGTGGCGGAACGAATGTGGGGTGGAGGGGTCGGGAGTTTGGCGGGCAAAACCCCGGCAGCGAACGGCCACAAAAGCGCGGCGGCGGGAGCCGCCCGGCGGCTTGCTTGCGGGGTCCGCAAACCCGGGGAACAATCACCTGCCGGCTTTCAGGGGTTCGGTTTTCGTCGTCGCTCCGTGCCGGTTGGACACGCAACCAACATGCGAGCACCATGAACTCACATTTTGACTTCCTGGTTTTCAAGACCGATCGGATTGCTTCAACGAAACCCGTTTCACCCGGCTGGAGGTTTGCCCTCGGCAACCCAGCGGCCTCAACCCAACACCCCGGCCCTCGCGGCGCCAGGTCCAGCATACTGGCATGCCTGTGGCTGGTCTTTGGCGCCGGCCTCTTCAACACGCGCGCGGCAGACCTGCTCTGGACCAATGCCGCTGGCGGGGCGTGGAATACCCCTTCGAACTGGTCCCCGAACCAGGTTCCCACGGCTGGCGACCGGGTGTGGATTACCAACAGCGGGACCTATCGCATCACGGTCAGCGGCGGTGGGGCGGCGGGTGAGCTGGCGCTGGGCGGCGCCAGTGGCGTGCAGACCCTGTCGCTGATGAGCGGGACGTTTATCGTGGGCCGCGGCACCGGCAACACCAACGGCGTTTTGAGCCTCAGCGGCGGGACGCTGGGTGGCGGAGGGGGATGGGTCCTTGCCGGACCGCTGAACTGGACCGGCGGGACGATTACGAACACGGTTCAATGCGCAGGGGGGAGCATCGGCTCGAGTGCGACCAAAACGCTGCGGCAGGGCGGCCTGGTCAATACCGGCGTGCTGACCTTCAGCGGGGGTTACCTCGAGCTTTACGATGGCGCGAGCCTCTCAAACCTGGCCTCGGCGACTTTCGATGTCACCGCCGACTGCGACCTCAGCTACTACGCCGGGAACAACGGCTTGATTTACAACGCCGGACTGTTCCGCAAGAGCGGGGGAACCGCGCAGACGCTGGTGATGGCGCAGTTCTTCAACGATTCGTCGGGCACCATTTCGGCGGAGATGGGTACTCTCAGACTGGGGGGAGGAGGCACCTATCGTGGCACAGCCACCACCGGAAGCAACGGAACCTTGAGCTTCCATGCCGGCGTCCACACGTTCACGCCGGACGCCGTGCTGGGGGGCGCTGGCACGCTCGAGTGCAGCGGTTCCGCCGTGTTGAGCTTGAGCAAGTCTGCCACCGTCGAGGTGTTGACCCTGAACGGCGGGAGGCTGACCGGTTCTGGAACCCTCACGGCCAACCGGTTGCTCTGGCAGACTGGGACCCTTGAGACCACCATTCGATGCCTGGGTGGCGAAATCCGTTCTGACACTACCAGCCCACCCCGGCTGCGGGCCGGGTGCCTCATCAACAGCGGCCTGCTGACGGCGGGTCTGATAGCCACCGAGGAGGGAGCCACCCTCACGAATCTTTCGACGGGGATTCTCGACTTCACCAACGCGACAGCCGGCATCCGGCATAATGCCGGCGCGTATGGAACCTTTCACAATGCCGGCTTGGTTCGCCGGACAGGGCCGGGGAGCCTGCCCTGCACCATTGGAGAACCCTTCCACAACACGGGTGCGGTTGAATCTCAAGGCAGCGGAATGCGCTTTCTCAGGTCCTTCCTTCAGACCGCGGGCGAGACGCGGGTTGGGGCGGGGCCCATCATCGCGCAACAGGGCCTGAGCCTGCTGGGCGGGGTGCTGGCGGGGACCAACGTGGTGCGGGGAAACGTCACCAACAACGCGGTGATCAGCCCCGGGGCGCCCCGGGGCTCGCTGACCATCGCGGGAACCTACGTCGGGCAGCCGAATGCGCGGCTGGAGATCGAAGTCGGCGGCCCCCTGCCCGGCACGGACCACGACCAGCTCGTGGTCACCAACGTGGCGCAATTGGCCGGCACACTCGAGGTGGTCATGGTCAACGGTTTCATTCCGGGGGCGGGGGTGGTCATCACCGCCTTGGTCTGCAACGTCCGCAGCGGCACCTTCGGCTCGGTGGTCAAACCCGACCCCTACTACGTTCTTTACATGCCCAAAACGGTCCTGCTGGAAACAGACAATGCGCCGCCGATACCCCGATTGGAAGTCAACCCGACACAACTGGCCTGCCACCCCTTCGAACTGCGAGGCGCCGCCACGGACCCGGATGGCACGGTCACCAACCTCACGTTTCTGGTGGAGGGCACGGCGGTCGGGCAGTTCCCAAACCGGACCTCCGGAAGCGTCGTGACCTGCCTGGATTTTCCCGGGCAGGTGATGTGCACGCTCCAGGCGGCCGACAACCGCGGCGCCATGGGCGAAACCAACGTCCTGGTCACCATGACAACCCTGCCGGTGCGCCGACTGGATGCCGTCGGATTCCAGACCAACGGCGCGTTCAAACTCTGCATGTGTGGCGAAACGGGCAGCAACTATGTGGTCGAAGCGGCCTCGGACCTCTCGCTCTCCAACTGGTCCGCGCTGGGGACCATGGAGAATACGAACGGCATCTGGCGCTTCCTTGACACCACGGCCACCAACGCAACCCGCCGGTTTTACCGCGCCCGCCAGCTCTGATGAACAAACCTTACTGCAACAGCCGTGCGATTTCGGGATAGGTGGCGACGACGAAATCGGCCCCGGCCAGTTCTTCCGCCGGGTGGGTGTTGGTGATGGCGACAACCGTCATGCCCGCGGCGCGGCCGGCGGCGACACCGGGTTTGGAGTCTTCGATGACCCAGCAGTCCCGGGGGGGCACCCCGAGCTGCCCGGCCGCACGCAGGAAAATGTCCGGGGCGGGTTTGCCACGGGCGACATCGTTGCAACTGACCGTGACCGGGAAATAACGGCGGAGCCGGCCCAGGTCCAGCACGGCTTCCACAATAATCCGGTCGGAGCCGGACGCCAGCGCCAGGCGGTAACGCGCGGCGAGCTGCTCGATCAGCTCGGGCAGCCCCTCGAAGAGGGGTTGGTCGCGCTGGAGAATTTCGATCACGCGCTGCGATTTCATCCGCAGCAATTCCTCGGCGCTGTAACCGGGCTGGTGCCGCGAAAGGAACTCCTGCCAGAGCTCGCGGTCGGACCGGCCGACGTAATTCTGGAAGTTGATGCCGTGGGTTTGGCCGTAACCGATGCGCTCGACCGTGTCGAGGAAGGCTTGTTCATGGCGCGATTCGCTGTCCACGATCACGCCGTCCATGTCGAAGATGACCGCCTGGGGCTTTGGCATGGAATCGAAGAAGGATCAGGCCGCCGGAGTCCCCGCCAGTTCGAGGATGCGGTGGAACTCGGCCTGGCTCAGGGGCATGACCGAGAGGCGGGCCTGTTTGACCAGGGGCAGGTTTTTCAAGCCGGGGTCGGCTTTGATGGCGTCAAGGCACAAAGGCGCCGCCAGCGGCCGCACCGGCGCCAAATCCACGCAGCACCAGTCCCCCTCCACCGCCGTCGGGTCGGCATAGGCCGTCCGCGTCACCCGGGCCAGGCCGACCACGGCTTTTTCCGACACGCTATGGTAGAACAGGACGCGGTCGCCGCGTTTCATGGCGCGCAGGTGATTGCGGGCCTGAAAGTTGCGCACGCCGGTCCACGCCGTGCCGCGGTCGCGGACGAATTGGTCCCAGGAGTATTCCTCCGGTTCCTGCTTCACCAGCCAATACTGCATGGAAGAATGGTGGCGGGGAACGCGCGGCGAGTCACGCGCGTTTTGGGGAACGCTTTGCGGCCAATCCGAAAGTGTGCTAAAGAACAGCCAGATGCAAAACGAGGGTCGCCAGCGGGCTGAAGGGGTGTCGGAGTTGCGGGCCGCAGGACCCGGAGGGGGTTTTACGCTCATCGAATTGCTGGTGGTGATCGCCATTATTGCGATCCTGGCGGCGTTGATGTTGCCGGTGCTGTCGCGGTCGAAGCGGGCTGCCATCGGCACCCACTGCAAGAACAACCTCCGGCAGTTGGGCATCGCCCTGACCATGTATGAGGGGGAATCCAACGGCTACCCGTTTGCGCTGGATTGGGAGACCCAGCGGTTCTGGTATGAAGCCATGGAGCAGCAGTTTGGCAAAAACTGGCAACTCATGGCGTGTCCGTCGTTTCCGGGGGACAAGGACGTGAGGAAAGCGGCGGTGTGGATGGCGCCCGGTTTCTTTATCTACCGGCCGCCCCAGCCGGGCTACACCGTCAGCGGGGTGAGCTACGGCTACAACGGCTACGGTTTGCAGTCAACCAAGACGGTCTATGTGGATGAGGGGACCTCGCTGGCCATGTTGGGCATGGGGCCGTCCGTGCCAATTGGCCGGATTTACGCGCCAATCACCCCCGCGCGCATCCGGTCGCCGGCAAACATGATTGCGATTGGCGACTCGATGTACGCCCCGGTCAACACCGTCCAAACCTTCAGCTACCTGCTGGCGGTGGGCGACGGCTCGCGCCTCTCGCCCGACCGTCATAACGGCGGGGCCAACATCGCTTTCGCCGATGGCCATGCCGAGAGCATTCTCAACAGCCGTCTGGTGGCCGATACCGACACGGCGCGGCGGCGCTGGAACAACGACAACCAGCCGCATCCGGAGATTATTCTGAACCTGGGGGCGGGGAATTGACGGCCAGCAGGCGCATCTGGTTGTCGCCGTGCTTTAACAGCTTCTTTTCCGCCCAGTGGGGGGGAAGGGACAGCGTATCGCGGCGGGCGTGGCCCAGGACCAGCAGGCCGGCCGGACGCAGCAAACCAGGCAGTTGCGGATCATCGAGAATCTGCTGAGCGAGCGAAGTCGAGCGGCGTCCGACATTCTTTTCGCCGTAGGGCGGATCGGCCAGGATCAGATCGAATTGCTCGCCGGCGGCGGCCAGTTGGCGAATGGCGGCAAAAACATCCTGGACGCGGACCTGGAAGGTGTCG
>JARKQH010000080.1 GCA_029974925.1 Verrucomicrobiota bacterium | reverse complement strand
CTACTTTTTGGCTTTCTTCTTCACCGCTGCTTTTTTCTTGGCCGGAGCCTTTTTTGCTTTAGCTGCCATGCTTCTCACCTCCTCCCGGTTCAGGGTTAAATTGGCGGTAGTCGAAAGAGATTCGCATCACCAAAAAATGTTTGTTGTCGGGCTGCTCACAGAGTGACATGCCGGAGCGCAGCATAGCAAGCCTTGAAGACGTGGCCAGCAATTTTGTGAAGAATATGAAATTTTCTCCGGGCGAAACATTTCACGGCGACGCGGCATCGCGGAAAACGCCGCGCCGGCGGCGGAACAGAAGACGGGGCGAAGTGAAGCGGGCGCGGCCACCGAGTTCATCAGCGGCGACGTTGGGTGCGCAGCTCGGCAATCGCCTGGGTGGCGGCGGCGTCGCCGCGGTTGGCCGCTTCGTACATTTGATCACTGACCGCCGAGACGGTTTCGTTGACGGCCTGAAGTTGTTCCGGCGAGAGAGCCGCCCGCTGCAGCTTTTGGAAGGTGGTGATGGCCACGACGTACCCGTTGGTCTTGGCGGCGGCCGTGGCCTTTTCCCAGTCACTCTTGATTTCGGGCGGCGCCGATTCGAAGAGGGCCGCGTTGCGGCTGCTCAGGGAGGCGGCGCTCTTTCCGCAGCCGGCCAGCAACCCGACACTGGTCAATCCGACGCCAAGCAGAACAAAAAGTTTCATGGGGATTGGTTGCACTAGTTGCCTGTCTGTTCATTCCAGGGATTCCACCAAAGCAGGCCGGGGTAGCGGGACTTTTCCTGCTCGAACAGCTTGAAGCTGATGAACTGCACGTGGCCCCCCACCGCCTGGATGATGGCGCCGGAGGTGTGCAACCGCCCGACGCCTTCATTCCGGTCGGGAAAACTGCTGGCATCATTGTAGGCAAAGGCGCCGATGGGCGGATTGCCCAAGGTCTCGTCCGGCTCCCACTGGACGTAGCACATGGGCGAGCGGACGCGGGAAATCTTGGGGCTGCGATTGATGTTATTATAGCCGCAGACCGCGCCGTTCATGATGTAGCTGGAGAGCTTGTTGGCGCGGGCGGCATAGTATTTGGAACGCGTGTCCAACGGGCATTTATAGGCTTTCGGGTTGGGCATGTACTGGAAGTAAAGGCCCTCTTTGTAGGCCAGCAGAGGGTTGTCCTTGTAGGGCGCCTGGTCCAGGTTCGGCGGCGCGCCATTGACGGGGTTGTAGAGCCAGCCCCGGTAGGTGTTGCCCCAGTTGGGAAACGGCATGTATTCGCGGTTGTCCGAGGCATACATGTTCAGCGCCAGCACCAACTGTTTATTGTTATTCACGCAGGTGGTGCGCGCCGCCTTGTCTTTGGCCCGGGCCAGGGCCGGCAGCAACATGGCGGCGAGGATGGCGATGATCGCGATGACGACCAGCAGTTCAATCAGCGTGAAGGCCCGCGCCTTCCGCTGACCATTGGTTGGAATGGCATTCATAACAGCGGCTCAGGTTTCTAAAGTTAGTATCCCGACGCGGCGCGGCGCTGTCAAGCCCCCCCAAGCAGGCGGTGCCGGATTCAGACGCAGCACATATCACCTGACAGTCCAGCCACTCCCGGCTCACAGGCAATCGGCACCGGGACGACCCTGTCAAGGAGGCAAAACTTCAAGTCCGCCGCCGGCCTGCCGCGGCCCGGAAACAAACCTTGAACAAACCTTGAGCCAAATTGACTAATGTGTTATATAGTAGTCTGAAATTGAGGCTGCTTGTATGAAAAAAATGAAGCTGGTGGTTTCGACGATTCTGACCCTGGCGTTTCTGGCCGGACCCGCGGCGGGGCTGGCGGCCGAGGCGAAGACCAAGGAAAAAGCCAAAGCCTACCCATTGAAAACATGCCTCGTTTCGGATGAGGCTTTGGGGGAAATGGGCGATCCCTACACCTTTGTGCACGAGGGCCAGGAGATCAAGCTGTGCTGCAAGTCCTGTTTGAAGGACTTCAACAAGAATCCGAAGAAGTACCTGAAGAAACTCGAAGCCGCTCAGGCCCGGCAGGGCAAAGCGAAGAAGTAAGCCGGCTTGGGAGCGGGGGGTTCGATGCGCCGTTTGTTTTCCATTCTGCTCGCCGGGCTGGTGGTGTGGGCCGGGGTGGCTGCCGCGGGCCCGCCGTTGCCGGGGGCAAAACCCGGCGTCGAGCAGGTCTGCGGCTGCGCCGGTTGCAACCCGGCCAGTTGCTGCTGCATCGAATCGCCTCCCGCCGACGTCCCGCATCCCCTCGAGGCTTTGCCGGCTGGTTCTCCCTCCGTTTTTCATCCCTTTGAATTTGTTTCCGCCGGCGGCAGCGTGCTCTCCCTGCCCAAGCGTCTGGAGGCATGGCTGCCCGCCCCTGACT